>JAVRKU010000001.1:0-79469 GCA_031962125.1 Mesoaciditogaceae bacterium
GATGTCTTTTAAAATGCCGCCAAATTGTTTTTTTGTGGCCAAACTCACGGCCCCTGCAACGAAGGTGTTATTTGCGATCGCGTAAACGCCTATTGCCGCTAATATGGCAAAAATCCTTATTATTTCAGAATTTATGGGGAACAGCCTGTATGTAAAAGCGGCCGCAAAGGTCGCTATTGAAATCTGTGAAACGTTGAAGAGCATTTTGTACCATTGCGTGGACTTCATTCCATTCAAAGATGTTGCAGCAATCAAAGCAATTATCATCGCGCTAAAAGGAGAAAAAATGATAGCGGCCGAAAGGTTGAACGTCATGCTCAATCCTATGACATATTTGTTTCCTTCTATTTTTCTGAGTTCGACAGGAAAGGCATCTGCAATCCATCCGCTTATGCCCCAAATCAAGATCATCCACCAAGGATCGATTGGTTCGTGCAAGAAGAGGAGGGCGCAAAGAAGCGCCCCTGAGATAATCGTCATAATTGCTATGTAAAACTTCAACGATAATGACACGACCTTCACCTCTTCAGGAAATTAGAACCACTTTGCACTTCCGACGGCAGCCAAAGCCAAACTAAGAAGTCCGCCGGCAACAATAGCGAGTCTGAATATTTTTCCTTTCATGAGACTTACCCCCTTTCAATTTGTCAGATCTTACGTTGTACTTTTACAGTATTAAGGGTTAAGCCTCCGCTGTGTGTTTTGCTGGTATCCCGCTGAGGATATTATAACAGATCCGGAAAAGAAATTTTTAAATAAGATGTTATAATTGAGCGATAGCCGATTGTGGAGGATTTACATGAAGAAAATAGTTGTATTTGGAAGCATAAATGTTGATCTTGTAAGTTTCGCGAAGAGATTTCCTGAACCCGGCGAGACGATAAACGGCGCTGGTTTTGAGATCCATCAGGGAGGAAAGGGCGCAAATCAGGCCGTGGCCGCGGCCAAACTTGGCAGTCGAACGGTTGTGATCGGTGCGGTAGGACGTGATTTTTTCGGTGATTTTCTCATCGATTCTATGAAAAAGTCAGGAGTTGAAACTGAAGCAATCTTAAAGCTCGATGGTACCTCAGGCGTTGCGGCTATATGGGTCGATGAATCGGGTGAAAATTCCATAATTTTGAATGCAGGAGCAAATGGAAAAATAGACAGCTCATTTCTTGAAAAGGTTGAAAATTTTGTCAGAGATGCTTCAATCCTTTTACTTCAGCTTGAAATTCCTTACGACAGTGTTGAGAAAGCGGCCAAAATTGCACACGAAAAAGGTGTGAAGATCATACTCGATCCGGCTCCAGCAAGATCACTTTCCGATGATCTGATATCAAGCATTGATTACGTAACGCCGAACGAAATAGAGATTTCCCAGATCGTCGATGGGAAAAGTTTGAAAGAAAAAATTGAAAAACTTGAATCGAAGGGACCGAGGGTTGTTGTGAAGGCCGGTACGAAAGGCGTGTATATCTTAGAAAATGGTAAATTGATAAATTTGAAGGCTTTCAAAGTCAGAGCCGTCGATACAACGGGTGCGGGAGATTGTTTCAACGGTGCTCTGGCTGTTAGCCTTTCCGGAGGTATGAAGTTGAAAGACTCCTGCATATTTGCAATGGCCGCATCGGCAATATCAGTTACAAGAAAGGGTGCCGGCACTTCTTTTCCTATGAGGGATGAAGTTGAAAAGTTTTTGAAGGAGCATTTTTGACTTGAGACTGGATAAATTTTTGAAAATTTCGGGTATAATAAAACGCCGTACAATTTCTCAGGAAGTTATAGAGCTTGGAGGCGTTACAAAAGATGGGCGCACGCTCAAGCCGGCATATGAGGTTAAAGTCGGCGATCTTCTGGTGATTCGAATGAGAAATGAAACTTTGAAGATAAAGGTAACGGCAATTCCTCAAAGCAAAGAGAGAGGAAATTATTTTGAAATCCTCGGTGATGTTGATAATGGCTAATGGGTATCGTGGAGGTGATTTTAAAAATTGAAAGTTGGAATATACGGGGCACCATTTTCGGGAAAAACAACGGTTTTCAAATTACTTGTAGGAGATCAGAGTGAAGAAGTTGGCGTTGCCAGAGTAAGAGATGAAAGAATAGATTATCTCTCACGGCTTTTCAGTCCTAAGAAGACGACTTATGCAACGATAGAAGTGGTTGATCTTCCCGGACTTTCGCCGGATCTTTCAAGAAAAGAAAAAAATCAAACGCTTATGAAGATCCAAAATGTGGATGCCATTTTGTGGGTTGTACGGGCATTTGATGATGAAGCTGTTGCAAGATATTTCGATGATGCCGGCAAAGAAGCAGAGTATCTCAGAGATGAATTGATCGTCAGGGATCTTGAGATTGCAGAATCAAACATAGAGAAATTGAAAAACGCAAAGAGAAAATTAACCCCGGCAGAGGAAATCCAGCTCAAGGCTCTCGAGAAATGTGAGATCACACTTAATGAAGGAAAATTCATAAAACTTGCCGATCTCTCTGATGAAGAAAAGAGGGTACTTGCTTCATTTGACTTTTTTACACTTTTAGAGTCCGTGATAGTTGTGAATCTTGATGAAGGGGCTTTCAGATCCCATGAGTACAATGGAAAAGAAATGGTAACGCGGATAGCGAAAGAAAATTCGCTTTCTATGATGGAAGTTTGCGGGAAGCTTGAGATGGAATTGAACGAACTTGACGAAGCAGAAAGAATGGAATTTTTAAAAGATCTCGGTCTTGAAGAGAGTGGCATCCAGAGATTATCAAAAGTACTTTATTCGAGTCTTGGTCTTATCTCTTTTTTCACGGCTGGAGATGATGAGGTAAAAGCCTGGACTATAAAATGCGGCACAACTTTCAAAGAAGCAGCAGGGAAGATACACACGGATCTGGAAAGAGGATTTATAAGGGCAGAAGTTGTGAAATTTGATGATCTCAAACGTCTTGGATCCATGAAAGAGATTAAAGCCGGCGGGCTCATGAGATTAGAAGGAAAAGATTCTGTCGTTGAAGATGGTGAGATCGTGAATGTGAGGTTCAGTGTTTGATCATGATCTTTGGTGGTGTCCTTGCAGGAGCTTTTCTTTACTTTGCCATCGTGATTCTGAAGATCGGACTTTTAGCATCTTTTTATTTTACAGGTGTGGCAGCTATTACTCTCATTTTTCATAAGAATTCACATTTTAAGACAGCTCAGATAACGCTTATATTTCTCTATCTCATCTCGCTTTTGCTCTGGTCAAAAGGCGGATCTTCTCTTGCCCCGCAATTTGTCTATCTACTCGGAACAGCGGCTCTTTTTTTCGTCCTTTCTGATCTTTTTTTCAGGTTATTTTTCAAAATTCTTTCCTGGTCAATAGTAGGGATCTCCGTTGCCCTTGTCATGTACGAGCGCTTCGGATCGCTGCCAGTTGCCATAATAGTTGGCATGATCGTCATACCGATAGCCATAAGGGATCGCAAACATGTCAGAAACGATCAGAATTGATCATCAGAATTTTTTCCGGCTTATAAAGATCTTTGACAGATCAATAGGTACTATTGAGCCGGCGAAAAGAAAGATATATTTTTACACCGATCAATCAAAATTGATGGCTTACGGAAGTGATGGATGCCTTACAACAGAACTTGAAATAAGTAATGGAGATCTTGGAGAGAAATTTTATATCGCACCTTTAGATGATCTTAAAATGCTTTTGAGTCGCGAGAAGGATGAGATCGTGGAGATGAAATTCGATTCGACTCTTCAGATCTCAAAGGGCACAGAAATTCTTTCTATTTTGCATCCTTTCGGTCCGGATCCACGCGTGGTAAGCGAGCTTTCAGCAAGTTTCAAGGTTGGAAGGGTTCAATTCAGAAACGCTATGGATATCGGAAGTATACTGTTGCGTGAAGGGCAAAATGCTTTTTTAGGATCCCGAAAGGGTAAACTTTTTTCACTCTCCGAGGATCACGGACATATAGGCATTGCTTTCATGGATTTTGATGGTGAAAAATTTGAATTCGAAATTCCTTACGAAAGTATAAGACATGCGGTTAAAGTCTTTGAAATTTTGAAAAGTGAGAAGCTCAACATAGGTTATGATCACTTTTTTGAGATCGATTTTGACGGTGGAAAGATGAGAATATGCAATTCTCCATCTTACGGGGTCAGTCAGAAGATAGATTATTTTATGGATTCTAAAACCTTAGATTTTGAGGTACAGGTTAAAGCTTTGAAAGAAGGAGCATCGCTCTGTGCTAATTTTCAAAGGAGAAATGGGGGAATGGGATATATCGAATTCTCCGATAAGATGCGGTTAGGCGTTACTTCTCAGTCATCGGCTTACGAATATACTTACCCGATAATGTGGGGGGGAAGGGTACGCATTCAGATCATACCGAGGAAAATCCAGCAATTTTTCTCGAGAATAGGTGAAAAGTACGTGGGGGTTGGTATTAGCGACGAATACGTGATATTCAAAGGAATTCAAACAATTTTTGCCATCAAAAGATGAGCTTATTCATACTCATTTAAATATACATGTCAGAAGCTCTTCAAGTCTCTCTTCTTTTCCCTGCAAAAATAAATATCCCACTATACTTTCAAGTGCGGTGGCCTTTCTGTAAGAAGGCTCTTTACTCCGGGGACTTTTAAGATTTCTTCCCCTTAAAGCAATCTCTTTTTCTTCTTCTGAGAGTAAATTCTTTATCTTATCAAAGATCTCTGCCTGTGCTTTAGCGTTGACGTGTTCTCTGACCGAGTTGTTATCGAAATTGAAAAACAATCTGCAATAAAGTTCAAAAACTGCATCCCCGATGTAAGCCAGATCTTTTGTCGAAAGTTCTCTGAGATCCCTGTTGAATTCAATTCCGATTAACTTCATCTGATGTTACCTGAAAAGCGTTGTATTTATTCATCGCAATATCTATTCCATCTTTTGCCACAGCGATAGCCGCATCTACACAGGTATCTAATACTTTATCTATAATTCCATACTCTTCCGGTGTAAAGCGACTGAGTACATATT
This sequence comes from Mesoaciditogaceae bacterium, assembly GCA_031962125.1. Taxonomy (GTDB): domain Bacteria; phylum Thermotogota; class Thermotogae; order Mesoaciditogales; family Mesoaciditogaceae; genus JAVRKU01. The sequence continues at coordinate 4,986 of JAVRKU010000001.1, forward strand.
CAATCGCATCGGATGTTTTTGGGCCTGTACCAACACGAATGCGTGGAAAATCATTTCTTCCCAGATGTTCTATGATCGATTTGATGCCGTTATGTCCTCCTGAGGATCCTGAAGGTCTTATCCTTATACGTCCTATTTTAAGATCGATATCATCGTAAACGACAAGGAGAGAACCGACGATGTAAAGAGATTTGAATATCTCACCGCTCAGATTCATGAAAGTCATAGGTTTGACAAGATCAAAATCGATGCCCTCTGCATTTGTTGAATAAAGAATATAATCCGCCTTTTTTAAAGTACGAAAAGGCGGATATCTTTTCAAAAATTTATCAACGAAAAGAAATCCAATGTTATGTCTCGTAAGCACATACTTCTGACCAGGATTCCCAAGTCCGATGATGAGGAAAGTCGACAATTAGGCCTTTTCTCCCTCTTCTTCCTCTTCTTTCTTGCCTTTTGCCTTTATGGCTTCAGGCTCGACTGCCTCTGCAACCTCAGCAGTAGGAGCCACTACCTCTTCAGCTCTTGGTGCTTTGATAATGGCGATGACATTTTCTGGATCGTTAAGGATCTTAACATTCTGTGGTACTTTCAAATCTTTGACTCTCAGGGGATCTCCTATCTTAAGACCTGACACGTCAACTTTTATCTCATCGATAACATTCGATGGAAATGCTTCAGCCTCGATATCCCTTAAAAGTTCGTCAAACATGCCACCTTCCTTGACTCCTAAAGCTTCACCAACAAATTCGATCGGAACTCTGAATCTCATTTCTTTTTTGGGATCAGGTTCATAAAGATCGATGTGAATGATCTTACCACTTACTTTGTGAAGTTGAACCGTCTTTATGAAGACGTCTCTCTCCTCATTTTTACCATTCACGTCTACAACAGCATGAACAGGTGTCGTCTCTTTCGCTTTGCTCATGAGTGACATCAATTCACTCTCGCTCATCTGAATTTTTAGATTGCTGCGGCCAGGTCCATAAACTATGCCAGGAATCACACCTTTTTTAATTAAATTTTTTGCTTTTGCACTGCTCCTGACGGCAGCCATAAGTTGAACAGCCATTCGAACTCCTCCTTACTTGAACATTATGCTAATTGAAAGACTTTTTCTTATTCTTATCATAGCCTCTCCCAAAAGGGGAGCTATTGAAACAACTTTTATCTTCTCGGGCAGATCACCATGAGCGATAGAGTCAGTAACATAAATATGATCTATCTCAGATTTTTGAAGATTTTCAAGTGCATCCTGCGAAAATACGCCGTGAGTCGCACATGAAATAACATCTTTTGCTCCCTTTTCTTTCAGAACTTTTGCGCCTTCGATGAGTGTTCTACCTGTATCTATCATATCATCAAACATTATGGATGTCATACCATCAACATCTCCAATGACATGAAGTATCTCGGCAACGTTCTCTTTCGGTCTTCTTTTGTCGAGTATGGCGATCGGAAAGCCCATTTTTTCTGCAAATTTTCTCGCACGTTTGACAGCTCCAACATCCGGCGCAACTATGACCGTCCTATCTCTATCAAGTATTTCATTTTTCTTCAAAGCATCTACGAAAACAGGGAAAGCTTGGAGGTTATCAACGGGTATATCGAAGAAGCCCTGAATTTGATCGCTATGAAGATCAACTGTGAGAACTCTCGTCGCACCTGCTTTCATCAAAAGATTTGCCACCAATTTTGCCGTTATAGGATCTCTTCCCCTTGCTTTTCTATCCTGTCTTGCATAACCATAATAAGGCATAACAACAGCTATCGTATTAGCGGAAGCTCTTTTGAGTGCATCTATCATTATGAGCAGTTCCATGAGGTGATCATTTACGGGAGGAGAAGTTGATTCAATCAGAAAAACATCGTGACCTCTGACTGTTTCTTCGATCCTTAAATTTATTTCTCCATCGGCAAAACGCGAAATCTCAGCATGTGTCTGTTCTACGTTAACATAAGCGCAGATCTTTTCAAGGAGTGGTTGATTTGAAGAACCACCGATGATCTTCATCTCATTTCTCATCGAGTATATCTCTCCTTTTTTTCAAAACCCATCCTTCTTTGTTGACCTGCTTTGCCCTCCCAAGGGCAAGCGCATAGGCCGGGATATCTTCTGTGATAACGGATCCGGCTCCTATCATCGCACCATCTCCAACTTTAACTGGTGCTACGAGAGCCGTGTTTGATCCTATGAAAACTTTTTTCCCTATCGAAGTTGGGTTTTTCTTTATCCCATCGTAATTACATGTTATTGTTCCGGCACCAACGTTTGTATTCTCGCCGATCGTAGCGTCTCCAAGGTATGTTAAATGCTGGGCTTTTACGCCTTCTTCAAGGTGAGAATTCTTTACTTCGACATAATTACCGATTTTTACATGCGCTTCAAGCACCACACCGGGCCTTAACCTTGAAAATGGACCGACCGTACAATCAGCGCTTATAAGGGCTCCCGTACAATCAGATCTCACAACGGAACTGTTCACACCAACAGTGGTATCAACAAGAGTTGTTTCGGGCCCTATTATTGCCTTCGAAGATACTCTGCTTTTTCCATACACAAAAGTGAAAGGCCTAAGAACGGCACCGGATTCTATGATGGCATCCGGTCCTATGAATGTCGTTTCTGGATCTTCAATCGTAACACCATGATCCATCAAGGCATCTATTATCATCTCTCTTGCGATCTTCGAAAGGTCTGAAAGTTCTCTTTGAGTGTTTATTCCAAGGGCCATGGATGGATCATCGATCTGTAAAGTTTTGATGACGTATCCGGCATTTGAAAGTATTTCTATCGCATCGGTAAGGTAATATTCACCTTTTTTATTCTCGTTTTTTATCACTTTAAGCGCATAAAGCAGGGCTTCGGGCTTAAAAGCGTATATCCCTGTATTTATCTCATTTATCTTCAAAATCTTTGGTGATGCATCTGCCTCTTCAACAACCTTCAAAATCTTTCTATCTTTTCTAACTATTCTGCCATACCCTGATGGATCAGTAACTTTTGCCGTTAAAATAACGAGATCTCCATCAAAATTCGTGAGATCAGATATTATTGTGCTCGATATCAAAGGCACATCTCCGTAAAGCACAATTATTCTATCATCTATGAAATCCATCGCCGATTTCACGGCATCAGCCGTTCCAAGCTGGGCTTTCTGAATAAAGGTTTTCACGCCGGCAGGTAACATAGAAGTTATGATCTCAGATCCATGGCCCACAACAACGCCTATCTCTTCAATGCCAGAACTCCTTGCCGCATCGATGACCCAATTTATAAGTGGTTTCCCTAACATCTCATGGGCAACCTTAGGTGTCGGGGAATTCATACGCTTTCCCATTCCTCCGGCTAATATCAGAGCTTTACTCATCTCAATCACCATAAGTAATTATATAACCTTTTTGTTAACAACAGATGCATCAAACCTTTTTGGTAGAAGAAAGTGCGCCTTTGATTATGCTCTCAAGATTATCGGCCCCATTTTCAATAGATTTCTTGACAGCTTCGAAAGCTTCCTGTCTTGAAAAACCAAGAGCGATCAACGTTTCAACAGCTTCACCAAATTTTGCACTAGACTGAACGGGTTTGACCTTCCCGGTAAGCTCGATTATTATTCTTTCAGCCATTTTTGTGCCTATTCCCGGCAACGAGCTTAAAAGTTTTACATCTTTTGACCTGACAGCAATAGACAGTGTATTTAGATCTATGAAATCAATGATTTTTAAGGCATTTCTCGGTCCTATTCCACTCACATTTCTCAGAGCATCATAAAGCATCTGCCCTTCTTCACTTAAAAAACCTATAAGTTCAACAGGCTCCCCATCTCTTACACTTTCTCTGATGTAGATCACCATTTCTTTGCCATCTTCAACCATGGAAAGATCCTTAGAGGGAACCCTTATTTCGTACATCACACCGTTGACATCCATGATTACAGTATTCTGCAACTTTTTGAAGATCGTACCACGAAGCGCCCAGATCAAAGCTCTGCACCTATTCCTCTTAAATGCGTTCTGGCAGATCCAACCGTGTAAAATGAACCAGTTACAACCATAACGGCGTTTTCTTGCTTTGAAAGATCACGGCAGAAATCAGCACCATCTTCTATTTCTTTGACGAAACCTATATTATCATATTCTTTAATGGCCCAGGAGTATATAGCAAATGGGTCTGTTGCCCTTTCATTTTTTGGTGAAGTTATGTAGATCTTATCAAAGACGGGAGAAATGATCTCTATCATTCGTTTGTAATCTTTGTCGTTCAGAATACCAACAACACCGTTGATCTTTCTACCAGGAAAATAAAGCTTCAGATTTTTCCTGAGCATATTCATCGCCGATGGATTATGGGCAACATCCAGTATTAAAGTCAAATCAGATGGAAACCATTCAAATCTTCCCTCCCATGGTATTGTGAAAATCGTTCTATATATTCTGTCGAAATTCATCCTAAAGAGTCCTATCTCTTCAAGATATTCCAAAGTAGCAAGTGAAATTGCGATGTTATTGATAGCTGCAAGACCGTTCATCCTTGTTTCAAGAGAAAATTTCCATCTTTTGCCTATGAAATCGAAGGCATTCCTTCCAAGTTCTATTCTTTTAACGATATATCTGAAATCTTTTCCGATCCTTATGATATTCGAATCAAGTTCTTTGGCCCTTGCTGATATGATCTTTAAAGGTTCATCTTTGTATTCTCCAGTTATAACAGGAGATTTTTCCTTTATTATTCCGGATTTCTCAAAAGCTATCTGAGATAGAGTATTTCCCAGGATATTCATGTGATCGTAATCTATCATCGTTATGACCGAACATAGTGGATTGTCGATCACATTTGTGGCATCGAATCTACCACCCATTCCAACTTCTGAAACGACTACATCGACATTTTGCTCTTTGAAATATAAGAAAGCCATGGCCGTAACAATTTCAAAAAAAGTCGGTTTTGTGTCCATACCTTCCGAAGCTTTCAGGACGGCTTCATACATCCTGACGGCATCTTCATTAGATATAAAAATGTCGTCTATTCTTATGCGTTCTCTGAAAGTTTCAAGATGGGGTGAGAAGTACGTTCCAACTTTCAGATCGTGGGCAGAAAGTAATTTACCTATCGTTCTTGTAACAGTACCCTTTCCATTTGTACCTGTGACGTGGACATATTTGAAATCCATGTGTGGATTCCCAAGTCTTTTAAGAAGTTCCCCGATTCTTTCGAGACCGAGTTTTATCTTTGCTTCAGGGTGAAATGAAAAAAGCTTTGTGATCATCTCTTCGTATTTCATGTCATTCCCTCAGATTTCTTAACGTTTTATCGAGCCTTTTGAGAGTTTTCTCGATCGCTTCTTTGTCAGCTTTTGTGCTTTCGATTATCTCTTCAGGTGCTTTTTTGACGAAGTCGTCATTTGAAAGTCTTGATTCAAGTTTTCTAAATTCTTCTGTTGCTTTGACTATTTTAGAATTTAAGCGGGCTATTTCGGTGTTGAAATCGAAATGTTCATCCATAACGACAAAAACTTCACTTGATGAATTCACTGCGGCCGTCATAGCCTTTTTAGGTTTGATTCTAACGTTTTCAACTTTGGAGGCATTCACAAGTTTCGATATGTAAAGTTCTACTGGAGAATCTTTAGGCCATTTATTTTTACCGACGATTACGGTTCTGACCTTCGCTGAAGGAGGTAGATCGAGATCAGCCTTCACATTTCTTATACCCTTCACGATTTCCATGAAAAAATCAAATCCTTCATCTTTAAATTTGAATTCATCATTTACATCCGGCCATCGAGTTACTATAAGGAATCCTTCAAAGAAGTAAGACCAGATCTCTTCTGAGATGAAAGGCATGAAAGGATGCAGAAGTTTCAAACTCTCTTTCAACACATAAAGAAGAACCTGCTGCGTGTTTTCTCTCAATTGAGAATCTTCAAGTTGAACCTTTGACATTTCTATGTACCAGTCACAGAAATCACCCCAGAAGAAATCGTAAATCTCATGGGCCGCAATATTATAATCGTAAGATTCAAAGGCAGATGTTTCCTTTTCAATCACCAGATTCAGCTTCGACAGTATCCATCTGTCAGCCATTGTCATGCCTTGAGGATTCTTCAATTCAATTTTATCTGCATTCATCTCAACAAAATGACTTGCATTCCATATTTTGTTTGAAAAATGCATGTAAGACTCAAATGTGCGATCGTCGAGATTTATATCTCTTCCCTGGGACGCAAGCATGGCAAGTGCCATTCTCATTGCATCTGCACCATATTTTTCTATAACTTCACTGGGATCTATACCATTCCCAAGGGATTTGGACATCTTTCTGCCGAGCTTATCACGCACGAGCTGATGAATGTAAACATCATGAAAAGGCACGTCATCCATGAATTCCAGCCCCATTACTATCATTCTTGCAACCCAGAAGAAGATGATATCGAAGCCGGTTACGAGCAGATCCGTTGGATAAAATTTCTTAAGATCTTCAGTTTGTGTGGGCCATCCTAATGTTGAGAAAGGCCAGAGAGCAGAAGAAAACCACGTATCGAGCACATCTGGATCCTGATGAATATTTTGGGATCCACAGGCCTCACATCTGTCAGGATCGGTTTCTGAAACTGTCAGATGGCCACAATCATTGCAGTACCAGACAGGTATTCTGTGTCCCCACCAGAGCTGGCGTGATATACACCAGTCGTGAACATCTTCCATCCAGTTCAGATAAACTTTTTCCCATCTTTCGGGATGAAATCTAACTTTGCCATCCTTTACAGCTTCAATGGCTGGCTTCGCTAAAGGTTCCATCTTTACAAACCACTGATCCGAGATCATAGGCTCAATAACTGTATGACATCTATAACAGTGCCCTACTGAATGTTGATAATCTTCAATCTTTACGAGATAACCTGCACTTTCAAGGTCTGTTACTATCGCTTTTCTCGCACTTTCACGATCCATTCCCTTGTAAGGTCCATCGAATTTTATCCTCGCCTTTTCATTGATCACGCTTATCACTTCAAGATTATGCTTTTTACCTATCTCAAAATCATTTGGATCGTGAGCAGGAGTTATCTTCAGTGCACCTGTTCCAAATTTCATGTCAACGTAATCATCGATTATAACAGGTATTACTCTACCTACAAGTGGTAGAATTGCGTGCTTTCCAACGATACCGGTATATCTTTCGTCTTTATCGTTAACGGCAATTGCCGTGTCTCCAAGCATAGTTTCCGGTCTCGTCGTTGCTATAACTATGCTTCCGCCTTCCTGTATTGGGTATCTTATATAATAAAGCTTCGATCTATCATCTAAATACTCTATCTCTTCATTTGATAGCACCGTCCCGCAGCTCGGGCACCAGTTTATCATGTACTTCCCACGGTATATAAGACCCTTTCGGTAAAGAGAAACGAAAACTTTTCTAACGGCCTTGCTCAATCCTTCATCAAATGTGAAACGTTCTCTTGACCAGTCACAGGATGCACCCATTGATTCAACCTGTGTTTTTATCCTTGTTCTATATTCTTGGGCCCATTGCCATGCTATTTCTAGAAACTTTTCCTGTCCTATTTCTTCTTTTGTCTTACCTTCGGCGCTCAACTTTTTGACTATCATATTCTGGGTTGCTATGCCGGCATGATCCTCACCCGGTAGCCATAGAGTTTCTTTTCCTCTCATTCTTTCATATCTTGTTACGATGTCCTGGATTATGATATTTAGAGCATGACCAACGTGAAGCACATTCGTTATGTTTGGTGGTGGAATAACAATAGAAAACTTTCCATTACCGGGTTGCGGAGAGAAAAGCCCCGCTGCTTGCCACTTGTCATACCACTTTTTTTCGCTATCTTTAGGTGAGTAAAATTTATCCAAAAGAAATCGTGGTCAGACGACCACTCCCTCCCTTCAATCAAAAGAGATGCTTTACATTATTTTATCATAATGATTATTTTTCACCCAATGTAACGTCTGATTTTAACTTGTCATCAGGGCTGGTAATCGTATTCACAAAATTACCCTTTGAAACTGGCATCGCCTTGTTAAGTTTATAAATAAAGCGTTCTCCAAAGAAGAGAAATACTATACCAAAGATGAAAGCCGTTATATATCCAAATTTGAGTGCTATATAACCCGAGATGAAAGAGGCCACTATCACAGCAAAGTTTATGACAGAATTAAACATACCTATTATTCTTCCACGATCTGTCGGAAGAGCAAGATCCGTTACATGGACTGTTGTAGGTATGTAAAAAAGAGGCCATGTGAATCCTATGATTAGAAATGCAAGAACGGTCGTCCACACTCCAAATGGCAGGAAATAACCGGAAACTGCTATCATGCTGAACAAGACTACCCGAGTAAGTAGCGCACTTCTGACAAGAAGTGAATCTTTAAATTTTTTCATCAATCCAGTGGTTAAAAAGTAGGCTGTGTTTGTAAGAATGTTATTTAGACCGTATATTATGAAGATCATTCCGCTATCTATTTTGAGAATATTTTTAAGGTATATTGAAAAGATAGAAAAGATCATGTTTGCACCGAAAAAGATCAAAAAAATGCTCATCATGTATTTCTTGCTTTCAGTTTTAAAACCGGCAAATTTAAATGGTAACAAAATATTGTGCGGAAGGGCAGCAACATGATCTGACAGAGAATGAAAATTTGGGAAAATACGGCGCGATTTAAAAGTCTTTAAAAATTCATGTTTTTTGAGATAAGCAGATGAAAGGATTGAAGAAGTTGCCAAAAGTAAAGTTGCTATTATGAATATCCATCTCATCCTTTCAGAGTTGTTAGATATGAGCGTAAAATAAGAAAGCCAGAGTCCTCCAACGAATGTACCAACTGTCACACCCACGCTGTTGAAAAGGTTCATCGTGTTTACATTTTTTCTATACCCATCTTCATTAAATTTTTTGTTTAAATAAATGGTAATGGCAGGTCCCATGATCGCTGCAAATATTCCCAGTCCTAACGCTAAAATGTAATAAATAAATATGCTTGTGACAAAGGCCATCGCTACAGAAATAGCTGCATCGGCCACAGCGCTTAAGAAGACCATCTCAAAAAATCTTGAATATTTATCGAGTATTATTCCTACAATCATCGATCCAATCAAATTGCCAAGAGCATAAAATGCCGAAGCAACACTTGCATTAGCAACATTCCCTCCGAGATCAACAACTACAAAAAGACTTATAATAACACCCAGCGCTCCAAATGCCGCTCCCTGAAACCCAAAAGATACAAAAAGCTTTTTTAAATTCTCCACTTATATATCAACCCTCTAAAATTTGTCAATTATATTTTACTTCAATGAGATTAAGCAATTTTGAAAGAGATCCCTAAAGGGATCTCTTTCAAAGATTAGATACCAAAATAGAGTTCGTACTCTATGGGATGCGGAATTGAGTTGACAAGATGTTCTTCAGCTCTTTTTTTTGCGCTCCATGTTTCTATTAGCTCGGATGTGAAAGCAGGAAGAAGAAAATCATGATCATTTTCAAGTGCATCTAAAGACTCTCCCAATCTTGATGGAAGATCTCGAACAATTGGAATATCCACGCCATCAAAAGGACCGAATCCTTCTTTTTTAGGATCAAGCCCCTGTTTTATTCCATCAATGCCGGCTAAAAGCATTGCAGCCATAGTATAATGTGCATTGGATGTCGCATCCGGCGTCCTAAATTCAATTCTTCTTACTTTGCCATCATTCACGTAAGCAGGTATCCTTATCGCAGAATTTCTATTGCCAAAGGCAAAAGTTGGCTTGGTAGGAGCTTCAAAGCCCGGGACAAGTCTCTTGTAAGAATTTGTCGAAGGATTTGTGAAAGCCATAATGGCAGGGGCATGTTTGAGAATTCCGGCAATGTATGAAAGAGCTGTTTTTGAAAGAGAATAAAGCCCCTCTTGATCGTTGAAAATATTTCTCGTTCCATTCATGAGATATTGATGCACATGCATTCCATTACCGGCATGATCTTTAAGCGGTTTTGGAAGAAAACTGGCAACATATCCATTTTCATCCGCAACATTTCTTACAACGTATTTCAAAAGCGGTATCCAATCTGCTGCTTCCATTGCATCAAGGAGTTGAAATTCTATCTCAAACTGAGACACTCCAACCTCATGATGGTGATATTTTATTGGCATACCTATGCCAGTAAGAATCGATACAATGCTATTTCTCAAATCAAAAGTTGAATCAAATGGCGGAACTCTGTGATATCCATTATCCATACGAATTGAAGGTTCATTCATAACAGGCCAATCAGATTCATCATTTTCTATCTCCAGATGGATCCCTCTTTGCGATACCTCATGGACAACACTTTTGAAGATATTGAACTCCATCTCAGGACCCACGATCATCTTTGTAGCTATGCCAAGCTCTTTGGCATAATCAATAGCTTTCTTGAGAACACTTCTTGGATACCAGTCGAAAAGCGTTTTGTTAGGCAAATAAACATCGCCAATCATCGATATTGTTTCAGATTCAGTAAAAGGTTCATCGAAGGTTTTTGATATGTCCGGTATGGCTATCATATCACTGAAAGATGTGTGACTGTAACCAAAATTTGATGCGTCAAATCCAACTCCATTGTTTAAAACACTTGAAGACATATAATTAGATGGCAAAGTTACATGTCTCAAAACACCATCGATGTCGTACAGTTTAAGATCAACATATTCGTAGTCTTTAACTTTTTTTAAAAATTCTTCTGCGTTCAATTAACTTCCTCCTCCTTTTATACTCGTCAAATTTTAAAAGTAGAATGTCAAAATACTTATTGGCAAAGGAATGTTGCCTCGTAAGAAGCCTCCGCAGCGTAGCGAGGACCAGATTTCGAAAGGTGACTGCTGAAGCCCAATGATCAGAAATTTAAAACAGGTTTAGTATTTCATAAGTAAAAATTGAAAATTGTCAATGCAAAATGAATAATTAACACGTAACTCGTGGTGAAAGCTTTGTTAATCCTTTATTGTCCATATTTTGGAATAACACATATGAATTCAAGAGGCTCTTGCGAATTGTTTATAAACTGATGTTTTTCATCCGGCATGACAAAAGCGTAATCTCCCGTTTTAAGAGTATATTCATCGTTAACCGTCTTTAGGATACCTTTACCTTTGAGAATATAGACCTCATGTTCCCATGGATGTGCATGATCCGGTGTGAAACCACCGACGTCAAGTGTGAAATGCCTCATTATATAATTAGGTGCGCCATTTTTGGGACCTATCAACACACGTTTTTGAACGCCTTTAGCCGTTTTACCGTCGTCTATTATCTCTGCCGTCACATCTTCATGGTTTCCAATTTTTGCCAAATCAATCACCAACTTTCCAGCAATCTTTGCATCTCGGTTCATAACGTATATCCACATCCGATCCATCAACTTTGAAAACTGGATCTTTCGTTGATGCCGGAATCCATTTTCCATCTTTAAAGATAAGCCTTTGAGTCAAGGTTGCATCATTGCCACAAACAACACATACTGCCTTTAAAAGAGCTATTTCATCAGCCATAGCTACAACTCTCATAACATTATCAAAAGGTTGTGCTCTGAAATCAAGGTTAAGCCCCGCAACGATAACATCCGTTCCAGAATCAACAAATTTTTCGATCACTTGGACGATACCATCGTCAAAAAATTGTATTTCATCAAAGGAAACATAATCAAGTTTGTCATTGACATAAAATTCAGCCTCATACGATGATGGTATGATCCTTGCTTTTAAATATGTACCAGCCCTCGATACAATTTCATCATTCATATTTCTCGTATCAGATGAAATCTTGAAAATTTCACCATGCTGCTTTGCTATGGTTCTTCGTACGACTCTTCTTATAAGTTCTTCAGTCTTTCCAGAATACATGGGTCCAATAACTGCTTCAACTGTTCCCTTCAAGTGAAAACACCTCTTTTTCAATTCGATTTTTGATTATATTATATCAAAAGGTGTCCGATGCTACAGACATTTAGCACGAGGTAAATAATAAATGAATTATCACTAAACTTTTTGATCTGCTTCCATAATCTCTAAAATATACCAATTAACTGGAGGCGACGATGGGATTTGAACCCATGAATAAGGATTTTGCAGACCCTCGCCTTTGGCCGCTTGGCTACGTCGCCGTCGATTTATTTTACCATCAGAAAAATTGTGATATCAAGCTCTTACATCAATACGTCCTCCACTGAAAAGGTCAGAAAAATTTCTCACGATATTTGTTTGATGTGTTTTTCCGTTTTTATCGTAAATCGACATACTCATAAATTTATTTACATCTTCTGGCCTTATACCGCTTTGTGAAGCGTTAGTGGTAGATTGAACAGGATTTACTTTCGCCGGAACCACACTTTGAACTTGTGAAAAATAATTGACCGGATCTATTCTCATCTTTTCCACCTCCACTTTGATTATACCATTATCATTTTGAATTTTTGAAATTTTTTCTTGAATGAATGGCGAAGAAAGCGGCAACAGTAGCAAGAGAAAGAGCACCCACAACATTCCAGAGAAATCCGAAAGAAAATGAACCTTCATTTATAAGATGATCAAAGCCTCCTGCAAGATATTCTACCGTATAATAGACTCCGAAAATTCCTCCCATTATGCCACCAGTTATGATATGGGCAAGACCACTCTTTGCCATCTTTGATATATCAGAAAGGCCTGAAAAAAAGATCGCTGCTATTGTGAATGTGACAAAAGCATCCATGTAATTTTTTTCTAAAGCTAAAAAAATACCAAAAATGGAATATCCAACGGCCATCAAAATCGCGATGAGTTTCACATTATACCACCAGATAAGCTATTTTTTCGAAAACAAAAGCTGTTGCATAAGCAAGAGAAAGACTCCATACCACTGAAAAAATAGGCCATTTATAACTTCCTGTTTCCATTTTCATTGTAGCCTGCGTTGCAACACATGGTATATAAAGCAATGCGAATAGCATGAATGCATAAGCACTAACAGGATTTAAAACTTTTGGAAGAAATGTCTCAAGGCTACCATTTGCAAAAGTCCCAAGTGTTGTAACAGTGACCTCCTTTGCTATACCGCCGAAGATCAGTGCAAGAGACAGATGCCAGTCAAATCCGAGAGGAGCAAGAAGAGGAGAAACAGCTTTACCTATTTGAGCGGCAAATGAATCTCCTATGTTTGTATTGAAGGGCAAATTTGAAAGAAGCCATACAACAGCAGTAGCACCAAGAATTATTCCCCCGGCCTTTTTAAGAAAATGTTTTCCACGTGACCATGTGTAAATCGAAAGTCCCTTCATTGTTGGCAATTTGTACCTTGGCATTTCGATTATCAATGGAGAACTTTCTTTATTTTTAAGTATGAAATTGAAAATTACAGCCATCAAGAGTGCGACAAATATACTTATCATGTAGATTGAAAAAATTGCAAAACCTCCAAATGCACCAAAAAATGCGGCTGAAATCACCACATAGATCGGAAGACGCGCACTGCAAGTTGTGAAAGGATTTATAAGAATTGAGACAAGTCTCTCTTTTTCACCTTCTATTGTTCTCGTTGTCATTATGGCTGAAGCATTACACCCAAATCCCAGAAGTAATGGTATAAAGGCACGACCGCTCAACTTGAATTTGTGCATTATCCTATCTATAAGAAATGCAGCTCTTGACATGTAGCCTGAATCTTCGAGTATTCCCATTGCAAAGAAGAGAAAGAAGATCAAAGGCACAAATGTTAGAACAGATCCAACTCCCGATATAAGCCCATCTCCTATGAAAGAACCTGCCCATCCAGGTATAGAATGTGCATAACTTCCGAGGGTATCGAATCCTTTTGATAGCAGATCGCTGAAAGGAGCAGAGATCGAGAAGGTGAATTGAAAGATCATCCACATGATTGAAATGAAAATTGGTATGCCAAGGAACCTATGAGTGAAGACATGATCTATTGCATCTGAAACGGTCCATATTTCTTTTGGGCGTACCTCGATTTGCTTTAAGAGAGAATCTATAAAGTCGTACCTTGCTTTTGATATCTTGAGCGGCATATCTTCATTGAAAAGCAAAGAAACACCTTCTATTCCATGCTTTTCAAGGATTGAACAGACGTAAGTATCTTTTTCGACATAATTTATAGCAAGCCATCGGGCTGGATATTTTTTCAGATCATCTTTGCTCTGGATAATTTTTTGAAGTTTTGAAAATCCATTCTCGAATTCTTCTGGGTATATTTCATACTTTACTTTGTAAGATCTTGAAAAGAGTTTTTCCATAAAATCATCGATATCTATTCCTCTGGTTGCAACTGTTTCTATCACGTTAACACCGAGTCTTTTTGACAATTCTTCTGAGTTTATCTTTATGCCAAGGCCTTGCGCTTCATCCATTTGATTTAACACAATGGATGTGCGTGCACCCGTTTCTATAAGTTGAATCGTGAGGTAAAGATTTCTTCTTAGATTTGTAGCATCTACAACGTTTAAAACGAAATCTGGTTTTTCATCTATCAAAAAATCTCTTGCAACCTTTTCATCTATGGTCCTTGCACCAAGCGTGTATATTCCGGGAAGATCTACAATTTTTATGATCTTGTCTTTCCACTTAAGCGTTCCAATTTTCTTTTCAACAGTAACTCCGGGCCAGTTTGCAACATACTGGTGAGATCCTGTAAGTGCGTTAAAAAGCGAGGTTTTGCCGACATTTGGATTACCTGCAAGGGCTATTATTATCTCATTCATTAATTTTCTCCAAAAAGATCTTTTCGGCCATCCTCCGGCCAATCAGTATAACTTTTTCTCTTATTTCGACATGAATTTTGCAATCATGATGATTATCTATAACTTTGAGTTCAGCGCCAATCTGCATTCCAAGCCTCTTCATTTTCTGAATAAAAAACTCGCCGGCCTGAAAATTTGCTATAACGTAAGTTCCAGAATCAATTATTGAGAGCGGAGCCGGATAAAGCGGTTCAACCTTTATCATCTTACTATCATCCTGTCTGAGCGATATTTCTGTCGAATCTATAAGATATATAGTTGGATCACCCAAAGGAGCTTTCCTTATTACTCTTATCTCTCGACCGGGCAAAAAACCCATACCCATAAGTCGCGATTTCAATGATTCTGATAAATCTGCCTGGATCAAAATACATCTTGTGCTTTCAGGACATCTACTGAGTGATACGATGATCTGTCACCTCTTATTGAGAATGAATCTCAATAAGATTCTAACATATAAGTCTTAAAATGTCAAATCAGATGAGCCTTTTTCATCTCCCACCATAATTTTGAAATTGGAAGACCGATTACCGTGAAGAAATCTCCGTCTATTCTTTCAACAAGAATCATGCCCATATCTTCCTGAATGCCATAAGCACCGGCTTTATCCATCGGCGATCCTGTCTTTATGTAATCGGTGATCGTTTGATCATCGAGATCGTAAAATTTCACGCGCGTGGATTCGACAAAGCTTAACATCCGATCTTTAAAGATTACACAAACTCCCGTGTAAACTGTATGCCATTTTCCAGAAAGTGCTTTGAGTATCATCCTGGCATTATCTTCATCTCTCGGTTTTCCAAATATCTTTTTTGCAGACTCAACGATCGTATCGGCCCCGATAACAACATTATCGCGTTTAACAGAAAGAGCCTTCATTTTAGAAAGCCTTGAAACGATCTCGTAAGCATTTTCTCCATCGTGTGTGGATTCATCAATATCTGGATGAAATATTTCAACTTCGTCAAAAAACTTTTCGATCAATGCTTTTCTTCTCGGAGATGATGAAGCTAAAGTAATCACGTTTTACACCTTCTATATTTGATCTATTGTTGTGCTGTCATAACATCATACTCTGTTTTTTCTTTCATGCCTTCCGTGTATATAACTATTCTGTTTGGAATATTGACTATCGATTCTCCTTCTTTAGAAATCCAACCTGTAGCAACACTAACTTGATTTTTCTCTGTTTCTGGAAAGACCCAGTTGGCAGCATATGTAACTCTTACCATACCGGGTTTTGTTTCTACCGTCATCAGGTATTCATTACCTTTGTAAATTTTGTAGAAAGCTTCTTTGTTGAGTAAAAGTATTTTATAGACTTTGCCATCGAGAAGTACAACTGCCCTGCCAGCGGCAGGGGCAAAATTTTGAAACAAAAACCATGAGAGAAAACCAATGATAACGATTGTTACAAGTAAAATATCCCATTTAGAAAAAAGTTTATGGGTTGTATTCATAGGCCTTCCATGAGGTGTTTTCATATGTGGCACCGTTTTCTGCGATCGCAAAATAAGAGACACCAGATCTTTTCGCCCATTCGTTCAGATTTAATGGACCGTTGACCATTGCGAAAACCCCAAAACCATCTGAAAGCATCGATTCTGTTGAAACGGTTGTTACTGATTCAAAATAATCATTGGAATATCCACTTTTTGGATCAAAGATATGATAATATCTTTTCCCATCAACGACGATATAACGTTCATAATCGCCGGAAGTTCCAACATATCCGTTGTAAAGTTTAACATAAGCGATAGCACTGTTTGAAGTTCCACGGGGATTTCTTATACCTATTACCCATGGCTGATCACCATTTTTGGGGCCAATTATTCCAACAGTTCCTCCAATGTCAACGTACCCTGTTGAGTGAGGATCATTTGCTTTTGCCATTTCTATCATAAGCTGATCTAGGTATCCCTCCATCATTCCATTCAAGTCAAGCCATACACCATTCAAAAGTCTTACTTCATCTCCACTTATCTCAACATTTTGATATCCGACATGCTTGAGTGCGTTCGAAATCTCTTGAGTCGATGGAAGGCGCCATTCATGTGTATTATCAGTATTGAACCCCCACAAAGGTACAAGTCTGCCTACGGTTGGATCAAATGTTCCATTTGTCAATCTGGCGATTTTAATCGAGTATTTTAAAACTTTCATAAGTTCCGGACTCACCTTCACCCATTTTCCACCTGAATGATTGAGATTGTAAAGTTCCGATCCTGCAAACCATGGATCGAAAATCTTTTCGAAATAATTGAATTTCTCAAACATATTATCAACAACGGTTTTTGCATTTCCGCGATCGGTTGCGTAAGATATTTCAACTTCTGTACCAAGTTGTATACCGTAGCGTGTGTAATACTTTGATGGTTCTTTTCTCATGAGAGTTACAGCTATAACGGTGGCGATAGTGATAACGGTAAATATAGATATGACGATATTTCTCTTACTCACTTCAAGACCTCTTTTCTGATTTGATTCTTTTGATGAGAATACTTGCCACTATGGCATTTGCTATGCCTGAAAGGATGCCTATGATCTCCATATATGGAAGGTAAGAAAAGATCACCCAGCTTTTAACTATCTGTGTCCCTATGAAAACCTGAGTTACGTTGTTAAGTAAGGCTCCTACCGTACTATGAAATATAAGGCCACCACTTCTGATGATTTTAAAGGATAGATACATCGCAACTGCAGAAACCACAGAACCAGATATACCCATTAAAAATGTTGGGCCAAGAAAGGATCCACTTAATAAACTTCCTACCAGCGATTTTCCTATTGCAAGCACTAAAAGCCATGAAAATGGCGTGTCAGGCAGAGCATAAACGATGACCATATTAGAAAATCCCCATCTTGCACCCGGAATTGGAACGGGAAAAGGGGCAAAATTTTCGAGAATGTATATTACAGCACCTACGGCTACAAGCATTCCATAAGTTGTTATCTTCTTACCCATTGAGATATTTTCGGATCTCAATGATGGTTCATCAGATGGGGTTAGTTGACTGTGCTTCATATTCTTTCCATAATGAATTTACCTGTGTATTCCCATTTTCATAGATCGCAAAATATGCAACTCCAAAATTGTTTGCCCATTTATCAAGTACGGCCGGCCCTGCCACCATGATAGCCGTTCCAAAAGCATCAGAAAGCATTCCGTTGGAAGAGATCGTAGTGACTGATTGAAAATAATTATTCGAATATCCTGTTCTTGGATTGAAGATATGATAATATCTTCTACCGTTTATTATTATGTATCTTTCATAATCCCCAGAAGTAGCTATGAAACCTTTGTAAAGTTTAACATATGTTATAGCAGCATTTGAATTTCCTCTTGGATTTCTTACACCTATGATCCATGGTTGGTTGCCGTACTTCGGCCCTATGATGCCAACATCACCACCTATGTCGACGTAGCCTGTCGAGTCGGGATCATTTATCTTGGCCATATCGACAAGCACCTGAACAGCATATCCTTTAGCTATGCCACCAAGATCTACCCATACACCATTTAAAAGTCTTACCTCATTTCCCTTAAACTGTACATTTTGATATCCAACATTCAAAAGCGCTTGAGATACATCATATTGAGACGGAAGGTGCCATTTTTTTGAATCGTTTGTGTTAAAACCCCAAAGTGCGACAACTCTTCCTATCGTAGGATCAAAGTTTCCATTGGTCATCTTTGCTATTTCAATTGAATACTTAAGGACATCCATAAGTTCGGGACTTACCTTTACCCATTTACCGTTTGAGTTGTTGAGATTGTAAAGCTCAGAATTTTCAAGCCAGGGATTAAACATTTGATTTACATTGTTAAGTTCATCAAACATGCTTTTTACGACGCTCTGAGCATTTCCTTTATTTGTTGCGTAAACAATTTTAACATCCGTTCCTAAAGCTATACCATACTGGACGTAATACTGAGGAGGTTTTTTGATGAAAGAGACGGCTAAAACCGTTACGACGATCGCCAGTACGAAGATAGATATCATAAGAACCCTAATGTTTCGAGATCTCATATTCTCATCACTATCTTGTGACCGCAATTCGTGCAGTTCCCTTCTTCATCCAATCCAATTATATCAACTTTATAACCGTTTCTTTTTATAACGAGCCTACCACAATTCGGGCATACCGTGTCTTCATGCATACCTGGAACATTACCGACATAAACGTAATCGAGATGCTTTTTTGCAACCTGCCAGAGTTTTTCGAGCAGATCGACGTCTGTTGGAGGTCTGTCATATTTGTAATTCGGAAAGTATCTTGATAAATGTAAAGGAATCGATCTGTCCACCGATTCAAGCCAGCTCGATATACCATCGATCTCGTCCTCTGAATCATTATCTCCTGGAATGATGAGAGTAGTTATCTCAACATGTACTCCGGCTTCACTTGCCATCTTAACATTTCTCATGACAACATCTCTCTGACCACCTAAAATTTTACTGTAATAATCAGGATTGAAGGATTTGATATCGATATTCATGGCGGAGAAGTACTGGATTAACAATTTAAAAGGTTTTTCCTCTATGAAACCGTTTGTAACGAGCACATTCTGAAGCCCTTCTTTCATGGTAGCGCGGGCGCAATCGAGAACATATTCAAACCACACGACAGGTTCAGAGTAAGTGTAAGCTATTCCGAATGAATCATGAGCCTGAATGAGGGCAACAAACTGGGAAGGAGGAAAATCTCTTACATGCGGAATAGAATGTGAGATTTCCCAATTTTGGCAGAATGGACATGTCATATTACATCCCCAGCTTCCAATTGACAGAATCTGTTCACCTGGATAAAAGTGAAAAAGTGGTTTTTTTTCAATAGGATCCATTGACATAGATGAAATCTGATTGTAATTCAAAGAATAAAGCACTCCATCTATGTTTTTTCTGACACCGCACAAACCTGTCTGCCCATTTTTCAGCACGCAATGGTGGGGACACAAATCGCATTTTACCTTATCCCCTTCGAGACTTTCAAAAAATAATGCTTCTCTCATTTTTGCGCATCCTTCCACCTTTCGTGACATGCAAAAGCATTATGAGTATGAATAGATTCATAGCTCGTAACCTTCACGCTGTACCATATAATTCGATCATCTCTTTCAAGTTTGACAGAAATATCGCGAACAACATCTTCGACAAATTTCGGGTTATCATAGGCGCTTTCTGTAATGTATTTTTCATCTTCTCTTTTCAAAAGCGTGAAAAGTGGCGTAGAGGAAGAACTTTCGGCTATCTCTATGAGATCCTCTATCCATACGATACGCTTCATTCTTATCGAAATATTGGCTTTAGCACGTTGATTGTGCGCCCCGCGATCGCTTATCTCTTTCGAGCATGGGCAGAGCGTATGAACTGGCACGGTAACATCAAGTATGAAGTCGAAGGCATCATCTTTTTTGCACAGAAATTTTGCACGGTAAGGTGTATAACTCTCTATTTTTGAAATAGGAGCTTTTCGAAGAACGAAATAATCAAAATCAACTTCGAAATGTGCTATCTTTGCCTTCAGATGCCTTTTCATATCTTCGAGAATCTTTTCCATATTCTGTATGGTCATTTTTCCGCGATGAGCATTTAAAACTTCGACGAATCTGCTCATATGAGTGCCTCTGAAATTTTCTGGCAGATCCACGTACATATTTATTTTCCCAACTGTATTTTGATAATTATTTTCCTTGTCTAACACCACGATCGGATAGATGAGATCGCTTATTCCAACTTTATCTATGAATATCTTTCTTGAATCTTTCTGACTTTGTACATCCGGCAGATCTTCTTTCAAAAATTCAGGCTCCTTTCAATTATTTATCGATCAATTATACCATTTCGCATTTTTGTTATAAAATTGAACTTGAAAGGAGTGTGATTTTGATGAACAAATTTTCATCAAAGGATTTTCTAAAATTGAAATTCATAGGAGATCCTCAAATTGATCCAGATGGAAAAAGTATCCTTTTCACATTGAGTCAATCAAACGAGAAAAAAGATGGATATGACAAAAAAATTTACATGTACGATGGCCGTTCCATTTTTCAGTTCACTTCTGGTCCTTCTGACACATCACCAAGATGGTCTCAAAAAGGAGAAGAAGTGGCCTTCATTTCAAAAAGATCTGGTGAACAAGGAAGCGATCTGATGTTGATGAAGGCGGATGGGGGCGAGGCAAGAAAGATCGCTCACTTCGATGATGAAATCATTAATCTCAGATGGCTTGATTCACAGAGCTTTATCTTATCGGTACGATCTGAAAAAAAGAGTAAAGACGAGAAAGATGATGTTCATGAAGTTGAAAGGATCCCATTCTGGTTCAACGGAGAAGGGTTCATTCATAGTAAATCGACGCAGCTTTACCTCGTCAAAAAAAATGGTAAAAAAGAAAAATTAACCGATGAACATGGAGAAATTTCATCATTCTCAGTCTCATCAGATGGTAAAAATGTTGCTTTTGTTGAAACACTTGATCTTGAGCATAAACCGTTGATCTCTGATATTTTCTTCTTTAAAGTTGGATGGGGAACGCCTAAAAAATTGACAAATTCTGATTCATCAATATCAAATCTGGCGTGGGGGCCCGATTCAAGAAGTATCACATTTACTTCTTCTGATTTAAAGCATGGATCTTTTACAAATGAAAGACTTTTTACGATTGATCTTGATGGAAAGGTAAAAAAAATATGTGACGTTGATCTTCCAAAATCAAATTCTGTTAACAGTGACTCAAGGGGCAGTTCGCCAAACCAGATCTTCTGGATCGGAGAGTGGATATATTTCGTGATGACCGATGGGCCATCGGCAAAAATTTACAGGGTAAAAGATAACAAGGTCGAAGAGATTGCCGGCGGTCAGAGATCCATCGACGGATTCAGTGTCTCTAAAAATGAAAATATCGCATTCATAGCGATGGATTTCTCCCATCTGGATGAGCTTTATATGATAAAGAATGGTAAGGAAAAAAGGCTTTCGGGATTCAACGACAATTTGCTCAAGAATTTCAATGTTTCAGTTCCAGAATATTTTGGCGTAACAGCTTCAGATGGTAAAAAAATCGATTCGTGGATCATGAAGCCTGTAGATTTTGATGCATCAAGAAAATATCCGGCCGTGCTTGAGATACATGGAGGTCCGAAGACGACATATGGTAATGCTTTTTTTCTCGAATTCCAGATTTTAGCTTCAAATGGTTTTGTCGTGATCTTTTCGAATCCAAGAGGAAGCGATGGATATGGAGAGAAATTTGCTGACATATATGGTGCTTACGGAAAAAGAGATTATAGAGATCTCATGGAAGTTATCGATCACGCCTTGAAGCATTTTGATTTCATCGATGAAAAAAAGCTTGGAGTTACAGGCGGATCCTACGGAGGATACATGACAAACTGGATCGTCACGCAAACCGATATATTCAAGGCCGCCGTCTCTCAACGTTCCATAAGCAACTGGGTCTCCATGTTTGGAACGACAGACATAGGATATTTTTTCGGTCCAGATCAAATTGGAGGAGATCCATGGACGAATCCGGCTGGATATGCAGAGATGTCACCGCTCACCCACGTAAAAAATGTGAAAACGCCTATCCTGATGATTCATTCAATGGAAGATTATAGATGCTATATGGTCGAGGCTTTTCAATTCTTCACGGCCTTAAAATATCTTGGGAAAGAGGCAAAGATAGCCCTCTTTCCATCAGAAAGCCATGAACTTTCGAGATCTGGAAAACCTTATCACAGAATTAAAAGACTCGATCTAATACTTGATTGGTTCAAAACACACCTTTGATTTGAAAAAAGTCCAGAAAGATCTTTCTGGACTTTTTATATAGGCAAAGGGCTGCGGCCTCGCAGAAAGTCTCCACAGAGAAGCGAAGACCAGATTCCGAGAGGTGGCACTGTCAAAACCGCAATGATCGGAAATTTAAAACAGGTTTAGTATAATTCAAAGGTTTTCTCTGATTATTGGCATACTCATACATCGAGGTCCTCCGCGTCCTCTTGAAAGTTCGCTTGACGGTATCTCTATCACTTCAACACCGGATTTTCTTATCAAAGAGTTTGTCACGTAATTTCTCGAATATGTTATGACCGTTCCGGCTGAGATCGCAAGTACATTTGAACCATCACTCCACTGTTCTCTATCCTGGGCGATGGGATCATCTCCCCCACATTTGATCATTTCGATGGAAGGCAATTTAAGGTAAGTCTTTAAAATCTTTGAAAGATTATCCTCTTCAGTACTTATTTTGATACCATCTTTAGACGGTTTTATCGAGAAAAATTCAAGGGTATTCTCAAGTTTTGCATGAACTACGAATTTATCGTAGTCCATCATTGTAAAGATCGTGTCGAGGTGCATGAAAGCCCTACTCTGGGGTATGACAAATGCAAGGATCGTTTCAAAGCTCTCTCCAGATGAGAAGATGCGCTTTGCTATAAGTTCAACAGCCTCTGGCTCCGTTCTTTGAGATATTCCAATAGCTATAACCTTTGGACTCAGGATGAGTATATCTCCACCCTCTATGAAAAATGGATCGTTGAGCGTGTAATAACGTGGTATCTCTTCATCTTTGAAAAGATGATGATATCTGTAAACGTAGTCCATGAGAAGAGCTTCTCTTCTCCTTATGCCAGTCGACATTCTATTTACCGATATACCCCTTCCGATCGTGACAACCGGATCTCTTTGAAAATAAAGATTAACCATTGGTCTTATGAAGAATGGAAACTCCTTTCTTACCTGAGCGGAAAGAGAGGTTGTTTTGAAATCTATCTCGTTGGATCTGATACCGCACACAACCTTTTCGAAAAGTTTTTTTGCATCGAACTGACCAAGAAAGGCCTTCAAGTTCTCTGCAAGCTCTGAACTGTTAACATTGTTAAAAAGAATAACATCTTTTATGAACTGTGTCCTTACATCGGGCTGTTTCAAAACGTCAACGACAAGATCTTCAATGTAAAGAACCTGAACTTCTCTGCTTTTCAAAACTGAAGCCATGACGTCGTGCTCGCTCTGAGCTACGATGAGGTACGGTATATCTTCGAAAAGAAGGTCTTCAAGATAATTTGGAGTTAAGTTTTCGAGTTCCTTCCCTGGTCTATGAAGTAGAATTGTTTTGAGTTTACCTATTTCGTTGTAAACATTAGGTCTCAAATCACATCCTCCTCCGATCAAAAACTCTCAAGATAATTTTTCTGATCATCGTTAAGTTCATCTATTCCTATACCGAGAAGTTCTAATTTTGTAGTGGCAATTTCTATGTCTATATCCCTTGGAACATCGTAAATCTTTTTTTCCATTTTTTTATGGTCTTTTGCTATTTTTAAAGCGCTCAAAAGCTGAACGGAAAATGAGAGATCCATTATCTCAACGGGATGGCCATCTGCCGCTGCGAGGTTCACGAGCCTTCCATCGGCCATGAGATAAAGATGCTTACCATCTACATCGTATTCTGTTATGTTGGGTCTCGCCTCGCGTTTCGCACTTGCCATACTCTCAAGATCTTTGACCGATACTTCGACATTAAAATGCCCGGCATTGGACAGGATCGCACCATCTTTCATTTGCTTTATGTGTTCCGCTCTTATAACTTGAGTGTCTCCTGTAACAGTCACAAAGATATCACCTATTTTGGCCGCATTTTCCATCTTCATGACATCAAAACCGTCCATTATAGCCTCAAGTGCCTTAATTGGATCCACTTCAGTAACAATAACCCTCGCTCCGAGTCCTTTCGCCCTCATTGCAACTCCTTTGCCACACCATCCATACCCCGCAACGACAATTCTTTTTTCTGCGATGTTCATGTTCGTGTTCCTCATTATTGAATCCCAGACGGATTGTCCTGTTCCATAGCGATTATCAAAGAGATATTTCGTCTGCGCATTGTTAACCGCTATTGCAGGTACCATGAGCTTTTTTGATCTTTCAAGCGCTTTTAACCTCTTAACGCCCGTCGTTGTTTCTTCACAAACGCCCCAGAGCGAATCTAACAATTCTTTTCTATCTTCATGAATTGCGACAGTCATGTCAGCACCGTCATCTATTATGATGTTCGGTTTGAAATCAAGTGTAGCCTCAAGATTTCGCCTGTACAGATCAACACTGTGCGTTCTCTGGGCATTAACCTTCAATCCACGGCGCTTCAGCTCGTTTACGATCTCATCCTGAGTGCTGAGAGGATTGGATCCAGTAACTGAGACCTCAGCACCGAGCTTGGCGAGTGAAAGGGCAAGGTAACCTGTTTTTGCTTCGAGATGAACTGAAACGGCCACCCTCACACCTTTAAGCGGTTGCCCCTCCATGTGATTTTTAACGAGAGTATTCATGACATTCATACGTGCCGCAACCCAATCAAGTTTCGCATTTCCAAGATCCATTTATATTTCCTCCTTTCAGATATTTTGAGATATCAATGATAGTTCTTCATCTCTTGAATCATAATCTATAAGCTCGGCGTAAAGTGAAAGATTCACGATCGTCTCGAAAAGTTCCTCTGAATTTTCGTTCGGAAATTTTTCGGCTAAAAAATTCTCGCAATCTTCATGAGTTATTGTACCGCTTTCACTGTTAACTATCATATCGAAGATGACCTTTACCAAAGGAATCTTAAGCAGTTGATCTTTAAACATAAGTTTTCTTTCATTTACATCAGCATTAAGAAAACGCTTACCTAATTGCGTAAAGATCACGTCATGACTGGGTGTTTCTACGAAGCCGACCATCTCGGCTGCAAGCGCTATCGAGATGGTCGTGCCGAAATCTCTTTTTATCTCATCTGAAAGATCAAAAAGATCAAGCCTTCCTTTATTATCATCAAGTACTTCGAGAAGACCAGTTATCTCGCTTACACTTGCACGAGGAATTGGTGAAAGCTTCTCCCTCACCTCTTTGGAGGGAAGATCTGGCATTATGTTTGCCGTCAGTATGCCATGTATGGTATCAACAGTCTTCAAAAAAGCAGATGATTTTTGATCCCGAGGAAATGGAAGTGTGTTCTGATATATAGATTTGACACTTCCTGGATTGGATGCAAGGATAATTATCTCGTCTGACATATAAACGGCCTCGCTTATGTTGTGAGTTACGATTATGATATTCGAAAGGCCTGATTCCCTTCCAGACCATATATCAAGCACCTCTTCTCTTAAATTTTCAGCTGTTAGGGCATCTAAAGCACTGAAGGGTTCATCCATGCAGAGTACTTCAGGTTTCGAAACGAGCGCTCTCGCAATTCCAACTCTTTGTTTCATCCCTCCGGAGATTTCTTTTGGATAAACATCTTCAAAGCCCTCAAGGCCTACCATATCTATGGCTTCTGTCACAAGTTTGCCTGCTTCGGATGGATCGACTTCCCTTTTTATGCCTAACATGATATTTTCACTCACAGTTTTCCATGGAAAAAGTGCAAAGTTCTGAAAAACCATTGCCATCTTTTCATTCACGCTTTTCTGAAGTACACCTTTGTAGTAAACATCGCCGCTTGTCGGTTTTAAAAGACCCGTTATTATTCTGAGTAGCGTTGATTTGCCAGCTCCCGAAGGACCGAGAAGAGCCACAACTTTATCTTCTTCGATCTTAAGATTTATCGAATCAAGCCCGACAAGATAATTTCCTGCGCTCATTTTGAATCTCATCGTCACATTTCTTAATTCAACTATAGGTATGCCCGTATCCATCACCTCTCATTCAAATCTGAATTTCTCGGCCGTCCATTTTTGGAGAGGATGCCAGAGAAGTCTATTTACAGCAACTACCGTTATTGACATGATCAGAACGCTTAGAGCCATGAGATTAAGCTCGCCTGAATTTGTGAACACGTTTATGAGTGCCCCTATTCCGTTAGCTTCAAGTAATTTGCCATTGACACTCATGTACTCAGCGACGATGCTTGCATTCCATGCACCACCGGCTGCAGTTATAGCACCTGTTATGAGGTATGGCATCACTGCGGGAATGTACAGATTTTGCCAGAGCTCTTTTTTACTGAATTTAAGCATTTTTGAAGCTTCTTTTAGCTGGTATGGCACTGACGATGTGCCGGCTATGACATTAAAGAGCACATACCACTGTGTTCCGAGAAGCATCAAAAGGATAGAACTCCAGTTTATCTGCGGAAAGATCAGAACAAACCATGGGTATATCATCGGCGCAGGAAAAGAGGCTAAGATTTGAACTATACCCTGCATTCTTTTTGATAATTTTTGACTTTTTCCTATTATTATACCGGCAGGAAGCGTCCATGCTATCGATATTGCAACGGCAGCATAAACTCTTAAGGCTGTAAAACCATCGTAAGATAATATTTTTACGAATTCTCCAAAATTAACGTTACCTATAAATGTGGCAAATTTCCATGCAGATATAGCAGCTATAAATCCGAGGACAGAATAAAAGATGGCATTACCAACTTTTCCCGGTTCTTTATCATCGGGTAAGGCCTGTTTTATATCCGGTCTTATAATTCTGATCTGAAATTTTCTGAGATTTAGGAGTTCTCTAAAAAATTTCAAAACGTGAGAATTTTTTAAAACATCAAGGAAGAATGATTTAGGTTCACCTTCATCAGAGCTGATTTCTTCCATTTTGAACTTGTTTGCCCATGCAACAATTGGTCTCCAAAAGAACATGTCTATTGCTAAGATCATCAAAATCATGGCGAGTATAGCATATATTTCACCTTGCACGTATCCGTTATTTGTGGCGACGGCCATGTAAGAACCTATTCCCGGCAGCATGAAATTTTTGCCTTCAAGTGTAAATGCCTCACAAACGGCAAGGAAAAACCACCCACCGGCCATCCCCATCATGCTGTTCCACACAAGACCTGGCATTGAATAAGGTACCTCAACGGTCCAGAAAATTCTCCATTTAGATAGGCCATAAATTTTTGAGGCGTCCGTGAGATCGTGGGGTACAGATTTCAGGGATTGATAAAAGCTGAAGGTGATATTCCATACCTGTCCTGTAAAGATCATGATTATTGAGGCGAGTTCGAGACCGATGTTACTGTGGGGAAAGAGAGCGATCATTCCAAGAACTATACCCGGGAGAAAGCCCAAAACAGGAATGGATTGAAGAATATCAAGTACGGGAATTAAAACGCGTTCAGCATATCTGTTTCGTGCCGCAAGATAACCATAAGTGAAGGTAAAAATTAAAGAAAAACCATAAGCTATAAATCCTCTCGACATCGAGAGAAAGGTATAACCTATCAAGGCAAACGGTGACATCGAAATGGATGCCTGATAAGTAATTGTTCCTGTCCACCGATTTGCAAGAAGGCTTATTCCCCACACAAGCAACGCTAAAATTGCAAGAACTACAAGATCGTAAAGGGAAAAGCGCAGGATCTTCTTCTCGATCACGCGATCCATCTTTAGCCATCTCCAGCACCTCCATGTATTTTGGTAGTAGTAAATTTTATACTAAATTTGTTTTAAATTTCCAATCATTTTGGCTTCGGCAGTTACCTCTCGAAATCTGGTCCTCGCTACGCTGCGGAGGCTTTCTGCGAGGCAACATGCCTTCGCCAATAAGTATCTTGACATTCGACTTTTCAAGTTGATTCAGTGTAACATAAAAAGATCACGAATTTTTCTTCATTTTATTTGCCATTTGCCAAAAGATATGTTAAGACTCTCGCCTTTCTCTTCTAAATAACTCAAAATAGCGCTTTCGAAAGATCTAAAAAGGTAAAAAGTCCCAGAATTAATTTTAAATTTCATCTTTTCGATCATATCCATGCATATTTCTTCGACTGTTTTTGGAAATTTAATAGATTTCAACGTGATATCAATGAACTTCATAAGTGCATCTCTTGTAGCAGATATATCCATGGAAGGATTTGCCGATGGTTCTCCATGCGATGGAATATAAAACCTCAGATCCATTTTCTGGAGTGTATCGAGAGATTTGAGAAATTCATTAACATCGACAAGATAAGGATAAGAATACTTTTCTATTATATCAGATCCGAAATATGCGTCTCCACAGAAAATTATATCCTGGATCTTCACTCCCGTCATTCCACGGGAGTGGCCGCAAAGGTCAACAAATTCGATTTCCCATGGTAACACGAGATCATCGAATGAGAAAACAGAAGAAGTTTTCGCTTTGAAGAAATTCTGTCTTAGGGATCTTGGAGGATTTGCTCCATAAAGATAAAAAGCTTCAAGGGTAGAATCACGTATGAATGGAATTTCAAGTTCATTTGCGTAAATTTTAGCTCCCCTGTTGGCAAAGAGGTAATTTCCCTGAATATGATCAGCGTGCGAATGCGTGTGAAGTACGAAATTTACATTTCCAACATCGGTGAGAACTTCTTTGGCGAATTTTTCACTCGAGCCGGTATCGATCAAAAAACGTTTTCCATCGATATCGATCAGCCCAACATTCGTGTTTCCCTTCTTGATCCAGACATTTTCCCCTATTTTTTCCATTTTACCTCCCGATGTCTTTCAAAATTTTCTGCCGCCCGAGATCAAGCTTTGCTTTGATGGTGATCTTGAAATGTTTTACTGGATGGATAAAGGAGATCTCCGAGCAATGAAGAAAGTATCCATTCAATCCGTAATCTTCCTTGAATTTATCATTTATTTGCGAATCTCCGTAAAGATCATCCCCGATCACCGGAGTTCCATTTTCGGCCAAATGTCTTCTTATCTGGTGCTTTCTTCCGGTAAAAATCTGTACCTTCAAAAGAGTGAAATCTCTGAAAAAATCCATTGGTTCAACATGTGTAAAAGCATCTCTGCCATCAAGTGGCTTTTTTATATCTAAAGAATCTTTTACAAACCCCTTTACAAGTGCGATATAACGTTTTTCAACCTCATGAGATGAGAATAACTTTGAGAGTTCAGCTGCGACATCGTGGGTCTTCGCCACGATAATGACTCCTGATGTATATTTGTCAAGTCTGTGAACGAAAAAAAATTCTTGCATTCTGTTAAGCAGTGCGTTGTAAAGCGATCTGTTTGAAATTTTCGTGCCTGGTTGAACTGAAAGACCCGCTGGTTTGTTGAAAGCTATGACACTTTCATCTTCATAAAGGACATCCAGATCAACATCAAATGGTATGTGCTGTGGTGGTGTTCTGCCATATTTTTTCATTATTTCTTCTTCATTCCCCGGCATTTTGATTATCACACTCTGCCCTATCTCCAATCTGAAAGCCGGATCCTTTACTCTCTTCTCACCAATGATGACTTTACCGGATCTTATAAAGCTCTGTATGACAGAAAGGCGGATGAAAGGATAACGTCTCCTCAGAAATTTGTCGAGCCTTTCATTTTCACGATCTGAAAGTATCTGTTTGAAATAGAAATCTTCTATCATACTTTTTTAGGCCCTTTTATGCTCTTTACTATCCCTATGGCAATTATCATACAGGCTATACCGATAGACGCACCACCGACGACATCTAACATCCAGTGTACACCGATGTAAAGCCTATCGTAGAGAATAGAAAGTATAAAGAGTGAGAGTACTATCGATACGATCCAGGACAGAGCTCTCGGAAGTTTGGATTTCATGATAATGTAGACGATCAATCCGTAGAGGGCAAAAGCACCAACTGAATGACCGCTCGGAAAAGAATAGGAAGTGTCAGGAATGAGTTGGGAAAGATTAGGCCTTGGGATGGCGTAAAGCAGTTTCAAAATTTCAATCGAAAGACCCGCCATCACCAAAGAAATGAAAATCATCAAAGGTTCCCTCCATTTTTTGAAAAGTGAGAGAATGACGACAACGATCAATCCTAAGGCAATATCGTATATCGTATCAGCGTAATGTGCCACTGCGATGAAATAAGGGGTTAAATGTGGATTTCTGAGTGAAATCACGGCCTTCTCAACAAATAAGTTAAGCTGATCGCTCAGACCAAACTTTTCGATCAACCCCAATGTGATTCCTATCACGAAAAAAATCATGAACCATGAAAAATACCACCAGAATTTCTTCAAAAGAAACACTCCTTTCTTGACAATCAATCTTCAATGTAGTACTATATATTTAGCACTCTCAATATAAGAGTGCTAAGGTGATAAGATGGATTTAAATGAAAGACAGCAAAAGGTTTTATTTTGCGTTGTCAATGAGTACATAAAAAGTAAAAAACCGGTCAGTTCCGAAAAGATCATAGAGAGTACAAATATCTCTCATAGCAGTGCTACAGTTCGGAATGATCTAAAAAAACTAGAATACCTTAACTACGTGAGGCATCTTCACACGTCATCGGGAAGAATTCCAACAGACAAAGGATATCGTTTTTATGTAGACTCTATACTTGAACTTTCGAAACAGACAAAGTATTCTAAAGAAATGGAAATCTTCCCGGACTATCCTCAGGGAAATGTCGATCAGGTCATAACAAGGGTTTCAACGCTTCTTTCACGCACCTTACCAGTCATAGCAATAATTACAAAGCCCACGACCAACAGAATCAAAATAAGATCTCTTCAAATTCATAAAACCTTTGAAGATTATATCACGATCGTGCTCTCAACTGAGTTAGGAATGATAAAAAGTCAAACGATCTTAAAGCAGATGTCCGAAGAGAATGTGAAAGAAATAGAAAAATTTCTCAATAATTCTATTGTTAACAAGACAATCGATGAGATAAGAAGTTATATTAACAGAGAAGCCGGCTCTTCTGAAAAATGGAAGGGTACAAATGTTGAAAATATCTTTGACATATTGAAGAGTATAACTGAAGATTATGGAGAAGAAAGATATACGATAAGAGGTGTTGAAAATCTTATAGATGATGAAATAATAGATCACAAGGTTCTCAGGAGGCTTGTTAGAACTCTTGAAACGCCGGATAAATTTTACGATTTTATTAAAGAATATGGAACTGTTGATGAGATGAAGATTTTCGTTGGATCGGAACACTTTCAGGAAGGAATGGAATCTTTTTCATCTTTCATAGTTCCTTATAAGGTTATGGATGAATCAATAGGTTATGTTTTATCCATAGGTGCGAAGGTTATAGATTACCAAAAAACTATGGCACTAACGTTGTACATAGGGAACAGACTAACAGAATTGCTAACCTTTCTCTCAAGAATGATCGAAAGTAAGAGGTGATAAACATATGGAAGAAGAAAAGGCAAAGGATGAATTTCAAGTGAAAATGGATGAAATGCAGAAAGCACTTTCTGAGTGCCAGAAGCAAAATCAGGAACTTGAAGAATATGCAAAGAGAGCAAAAGCTGAACTTGAAAATTTGAGAAAAGACAAAGATGAGGAAATAAATTATACTATGAACTATGCGAACCAAAAAATCATCGAAAAACTTATTGATGTTCTCGATGATATGGAAAGGATAATCAAGAATTTCAAAGAAAAAGATTCTCTTGATTTCACAGCTTTGCAACTCATGTACAAAAGATTCAAAAATGCTCTTGAAGCTGAAGGCTTAAAAAAGATAGAAACTTCAGGAAAATTTGACCCTTTCGATCATGAGGCCGTTGAAAGAGTTGAAAGTAGTAAACACGAAGATTGGGATGTAGTTGAAGTAACACAGAATGGCTATAAATTCAAATCAAGAGTGATAAGACCTGCAAAGGTCAAGGTTGCCCTGCATGTTGAAAGCAAATCAGAGAATCCCGATCTAAATGAAAGGTGATAGATTTGGCGAAAAAAGATTATTATGAAATTCTTGGTGTTTCCAAAGATACATCTACCGAGGATATTAAAAAAGCTTACAAAGAACTTGTTAAAAAATGGCACCCTGACTTTCATCCTGAAAACAAAGCCGAAGCAGAACAGAAATTCAAAGAAATACATGAAGCGTATGAGATCCTTTCAGATCCTCAAAAGCGGGCACAATATGACAGATTTGGCTATGTCAATCAAGTTCCATCTGGTGGTCCTTCTGAAACCCAGGGCAATCCGTTCGATCAGGATGTTTTCAATGGATTTGAGGATCTTTTTGGGATGTTTTTTGGTCAGAATAGGACGGCCGAATCTGAGAGTACATCTCGAAGATTGAAAGGCGATGACATCTACGCAACTATAACGATAGATGTGAAAGATGTCCTTTATGGAACAGAAAGAGAGATAGAGTATTCAAGGTATGAGACGTGCGAAGCCTGTCATGGGACTGGAGCAAAAAATGGGACTGCATTCAAAACATGTCCTAAATGTCATGGAACAGGAGTAATAAGAGTTCAGCAGAGAACTTTTTTTGGAGTCGTAACAACCCAGACCACATGCGATATGTGCGGTGGAAGTGGAAGGATAATAAGTGAAAAATGCCCCGTCTGTGGTGGTCGTGGACGACTGATAAACAAAAAAAAGATGAAGATTAGAATACCTCAAGGTGTTGAGGATGGAGGAAGGCTTAGAGTACCAAATGGCGGGCATGCCGGTGAAAATAGCGGTCCATACGGGGATCTTTTTGTTATAATAAGGGTAAAGGAAGTACCTGGGATAAAGCGTGAAGGAAAAGATGCTTACAGCGAAGTAGATGTTGATTTTGCCCAGGCTACGCTCGGTACTTTGATGGAGATAAACGGTCTTGAGGGAAAGGAAGAGTTAAGCATACCGGCAGGAACACAACCATCTTCTGTTATAAGATTGCACGGAAAAGGGTTTCCGTCTCCAAATAGTAATATTCGCGGTGATCACGTTGTGAGGATCAATGTTGTCATACCTAAAAAAATATCGAAAGAACAGGAAGAAATTTTGAGAAAATATGCTGAACTATCGCATGCAGATGTGAATAGCAAAAAACACGGTTTTTTTAGATAAGATGGTGATTTGATGGGTTTGACTTTTAGAAAGGGAAGATTTTACTACTACAAAATTTACAACATATCTGATTCGGCTGACCTTGAAAAGGTTGTATCTCTTGCTTCGAATTTCAAAGGGATAAAAAGGTTAAGATTTGAACGTGTTGGGTCGGACATAATAGATATACCCAACCCTCCTATTCAGCTTTACATAGATGAATATCCTATCAAAATAGAAGGCTTTGAAGGGCGTGCGATCGTAAAATTGGAAGTAAATGAATTGGGAACGATGGGTATAATAGTCCAGATGGACTTTGAAGGGGACGTTCCCATTTCAATTTTTAAAACAATTCAGAAAGAATACACTCATAATTCTTCTTATTCCGCAAAAATAGATGAGTACATGAATAACGGTGTAAGCATACTCGAGCCTGTTTTCGTTGGAAGGTACGAAAAGATGTTTCCGATCGTTGATTATTCAATATATTATGTTCATGAATTTGAAAATGAATTCAGCACGAAAAATTTGCTCAGAGAATACAAAGAACTTCCTGAACTTTTGCATAAAAGCGACAAAAAGCTTAGCAGTCAGATAAGAGAAAGAACATTGAGACATACTTTTTCATACTACGATGATGATCTTGCCGTTATAACGTATGATGGAGCTTTCATATACGATCCCGAAGGATCGGATGATGTTGTTGAGATACTTGATTTTTTGAACACGCAGCTCGTTACTATCCGTTATTATGATGACATGCTCGATAAAAGGATGAGAGAGATAAATTTACTTCTTTCCAAAAGACCTACAAATTCTTTAGCCGAGATATTCAAAGTTAGAAAGCACAACGAGGCAAGCAGAAAATTGATGGCACTTACAGTCGAGGTTAAGTCCGCAATGGATCATGCTCAAAATGCCATACATGTAACCGAAGATGCATATTATGCAAGGATCTACATGAATGCACGGCGCATCTTCGGACTTAATTCGTGGGAAGAGAGCGTTGAGAGAAAACTTGATATAGTTAACGAAACGTACGATATGCTCCAGCATAATCTTTCGCATGCTTTCGATAATTTTCTCGAATTAATAGTCATCGTCCTTATATTCGTTGAACTTCTAATACTTTTCAGACCATAAGCACTTGACACTTACCTTCTTTTGTTATAGAATACCTATGGTTTTAGTTGGGCCATTAGCTCAGTTGGTAGAGCAACTGACTCTTAATCAGTAGGCCGCAGGTTCGAATCCTGTATGGCCCACCAATTTTTGATCCTTATGGATCACCAAAGAAGAAGCCACCGCTTCTCACCTCAACCGTTTTTGGGAAGAGGTTTAATTGTAAGAATTTATCTCGGTAACGACGGGTGGCTTTGTCCACCCGATTTTTTTTATAGAGGTGATGGAGAATACCGAAATCTGAATTTTTAAAAAACGAAGAAATTCACTATTCAGCTGTGAGATTGATAGCACCAGACGGAAGTCAGCTTGGCATACTTAAGCGTAACGAAGCGCTTCAGAAAGCTAACGAATATGGCATGGATCTTGTCCTCGTTTCGTCCAATTCTAATCCTCCAGTCTGCAAAATAATGGACTTCGGGAAGTTTATGTACGAACAGAGTAAGAAACAAAAAAAATCAAAGGTTGTCTCCGATGTGCTTAAGCAGATGAAGTTCAGACCGAAGATAGATGAACATGATTATAAAACGAAATTATCGCATGTAAGAAATTTCATAGAGAGCGGTAATAAAGTCAGGATTACGATAATGTTCCGTGGAAGAGAAATGGCCTTCACCGAAAAGGGAAGGGAGATTTTAGACAGAATTTCAAAGGATCTTTCTGACGTTGCGGAAGTTGACTCCGCACCACTTTTGGAAGGAAGAGATATGAAGATGGGACTTAGGCCAAAGAAGGTTAACATTAAGGAGGGCATTGAAGATGAAAGTAAAAATGAAAGTTAGAAAGAGCTCGGCAAAGAGATTTCGCGTGACGAAAAATGGAAAGATAATGCGCGACTCTGCGAACAGAAATCATAAAAATTCGCACAAATCTGCTTCTCAGAAGAGGAGACTCGATCTTAAAGAAGCCGTTGATAAAAGTGATAAAACAAGAATAGAAAGAACTCTTGGAATTTAAAAGGATGTGATCTGACATGCGCGTTAAAAGAGGCGTTACGAAAAGACAGAGACATAACAAAGTTTTGAATGCGGTAAAAGGACATCTCGGAGCTCGCAGAAGGCATTACAGATATGCAAAAGAGGCCGTAACGAAGTCCGGAATAAATGCTTATATCGGCAGAAAACTGAAGAAACGCACCATGAGAGCACTTTGGATAACGAGAATAAACATAGCTGCAAGGAGTGCAGGATTGAAATACAGCGATCTCATGCATGGTCTTGATCTTGCAGGTGTAAACATCAATAGAAAGATACTCGCCCAGCTTGCGGTTGACGATATCAGCGCTTTCAATTCTTACGTGGAAATAGCGAAAAAACATCTTACGATAAACCAATAATTTTCTTGGATCAGCAGGAGGTGCAAAATGACTGAGAAATATGTTTATTTCTTCGGAAACGGTACCGCCGAAGGAGGAGCCGAGATGAAGAACACACTCGGTGGAAAAGGTGCAAATTTGGCTGAGATGGTGAAGATCGGTATATCTGTTCCACCAGGGTTTACGATAAGTGCCGAAGTTTGCGATTATTATTACAAGCATTCAAAAAGTTATCCAGAATTTCTGAAGGAAGAGGTTGAAAAAAATCTCAAGAAACTTGAAGAAAG
Source organism: Mesoaciditogaceae bacterium (assembly GCA_031962125.1). GTDB lineage: Bacteria > Thermotogota > Thermotogae > Mesoaciditogales > Mesoaciditogaceae > JAVRKU01. The sequence goes on from JAVRKU010000001.1 coordinate 41,278, forward strand.
TGCTGAAAAGAAGTTTGGTGATCCCAGGAAACCGCTCCTTGTTTCTGTGAGATCTGGAGCAGCTATATCGATGCCAGGAATGATGGATACAATTCTCAACCTCGGTCTTAACGATGAAACTGTCGCCGGGCTTGCAAGAATGACTTCGAATGAGAGGTTTGCTTACGATTCTTACAGAAGATTCATTCAGATGTTCGGAGATGTAGCTCTTGGTATAGATCATGGCAAATTTGAAAAAGAGATAGAAAAGATAAAAGCAAAAAGAGGCATAAAACTTGACACTGAAATGAATATCAGCGAGCTCAAAGAACTTGTTGAAAATTATAAAAATCTTTACAGGGCAGAAGGTAAGTCCTTCCCGCAGGATCCGAAAGAACAACTATGGATTGCCATAAATGCCGTATTTGGATCGTGGATGAACAAAAGGGCAATAGATTACAGAAGAATAAATAAGATTCCGGAAGGTTCCATACTTGGCACGGCAGTAAGTGTCGTTTCGATGGTCTTCGGAAACATGGGAGATGATAGTGGAACGGGTGTTGCTTTCACGAGAGATCCATCAACCGGTGAAAACAAAAGGTATGGAGAATTTCTCAAAAATGCACAGGGTGAAGACGTCGTTGCAGGTATAAGAACACCTGAAGATCTTGAAGGCCTTAAAAAGGTCTCAAGGGAAGCATACGATGATCTGTATAGGATCTTTGACATACTTGAAAAACATTACAAGGATATGCAAGATGTTGAATTCACTGTAGAACACGGCAAATTGTACATGCTCCAGACGAGAAGTGCAAAGAGAACTCCCCGTGCTGCCGTGAAAGTTGCTGTGGATATGGTCAAAGAAAAATTAATTGACAAAAAAACTGCCATCATGAGGGTAACAACCGATCAGGTTGATCAACTTCTTCATCCTGCATTTGATGCAAATGAAAAGAAAAAAGCGCTCACGGAGAAGCAGATGATTGCAAAGGGTCTTGCTGCCTCTCCCGGAGCAGCCACTGGAAAAGTTGTTTTTGATGCTGAAACCGCAGAAAAGCTTGGTAAAAAAGAATCGGTAATACTTGTAAGACCCGAAACATCCGCTGAAGATGTTGCAGGTATGGCTATGGCAGAGGGAATCCTTACTGCTAGAGGGGGAAGAACATCCCACGCTGCGGTGGTTGCAAGAGGAATGGGTAAGTGTGCGGTGGTTGGTACTGAGGCCATAAATGTCGATGATCAACGCAGAATTTTCAGTGTTAACAACACTGTCGTGAAAGAAGGCGACTGGATTTCGATAGATGGATCCACAGGAGAAATCTTCCTTGGAAAGATAAAAACCATTAAACCTGAAGGTCTTGAAGGAGACCTTTCAAAGCTTCTCGAATGGGCAGATCAGATAAGAAGGCTTGGAGTAAGAACGAATGCTAACACGCCAACGGATGCAAAAGTTGGAAGAACGTTTGGTGCTGAAGGAATAGGACTCTGCAGAACAGAAAGAATGTTTTTTGCAAATGAAAGAATCCCTGCCGTTAGACAGATGATCTTCTCTGAAACTCAAGAACAAAGAGAAAGGGCTCTTGAGAAAATTCTTCCGATGCAAAAGCAGGACTTCAAAGCTCTTTTCAGAGAGATGGCTGGCAAACCTGTTACGATAAGGCTCATAGATCCGCCACTTCATGAATTTCTTCCTCAGGATGAAGAGACTCTCAAACAACTTGCTAAAGAGATGGGCATAACCTTCGATAAAATAAAGGAAAGAGCCGAGACATTGAAAGAATTCAATCCGATGCTCGGTCACAGAGGGTGCAGATTGGAAATTTCATATCCCGAAATTCCGACGATGCAGGTCAAAGCTATAATACAGGCCGCAATAGAACTGATAAAAGAAGAGAAAGTAAATGTTATTCCTGAAATAATGGTTCCTCTCGTCGGACATGTTAACGAAATAAAATTCCTTAAAGAGATCATCAAGAAAACAGCCGATGAATTGATAAAACAAAGTGGATTGAAACTTACATATCTCATTGGAACAATGGTTGAAATACCTCGAGCAGCTGTTACCGCAGATCAAATAGCTCAGGAAGCACAGTTTTTCTCATTTGGAACAAATGATCTGACGCAGACTACTTTCGGTTACAGCCGGGACGATAGCGGTAAATTTTTGGATGATTATCTCGAAAAGGGAATAATTCCTGCTGATCCCTTCAAAACTCTTGATAAAGATGGCGTTGGAGAACTTGTAAGAATGGGAACCAAGAAAGGAAAGAAAGTGAATCCGAAACTTGAAGTTGGAATATGTGGTGAGCATGGAGGAGATCCCGATTCTATAAGAATTGTCGATGAGATAGGGATAGACTACGTGAGTTGCTCGCCTTACAGGGTACCGATAGCAAGGCTTGCGGCAGCGCAATCAACACTTGAATTGAAGGCCAAAAAAGTCAAAAAACATTGAGATAATGGAGGGCACTCTTAAGAAGTGCCCTCTGTTTTCAAGGAGGTTAAAGATGGCTAAAAAGCTCTTTGACGTTAACATAGACTTCAAAATGTGCAAATCATGTGGAATATGTTACTGGGTTTGTCCGACACATGCGATAGTAAAAGGTGAATTAGAAGCCCCAAAAGTAGAAGATGCTGATAAATGTATAGGGTGCATGCAATGCGCCAATCTTTGCCCGGATTTCGCTATAGATGTAGCCGAAAGAAAAACTGTCGATGTCCATTCTTGAACGTGTGATATAATTTTAAAAGATTGGGGTGATCGACTTGAGATCTGCCACAAGGACGGAAAAGGTCATAAGTAAGCTTCAAGAGAAGAAAGTAGATTACTTTCTTGCTGTAAATTTAGAAGGATCGAGCACGACAGTGCGTTATTTGAGTGGATTCACCGGTGATACGGGATGTGTGATCATAGGGAAAGATGAAAGATATATATTAGTCGATTCAAGATTTTATACTCAGGCATCTGAAGAGACTGATTTTGATATGGTCAAAATTGATACGAACAATATTCCGCTTACAGATAAAATTGCAAGTATGATAGGTGGCAAGAAAGTTGCAATTGAGGCATCGAAGTTTTTTTACTCTCTTTATTCATTGCTTGCAGGTAAGATTACGTTCGAAAATTTTGAAGATGATATAGCTGAAATAAGGGCCTTTAAGGATGAAGATGAAATATTAGCGATAAAAAAGGCCATAGGTATTGCGCAAATAGCATTGAAAAATGCACTTCAAGAATTTCATGTCGGTATGAGTGAAAGAAAATTTGCTGCCGCTCTTGAATATCAGATGATCATTAATGGAGCCCAAAAGCCTTCATTTGCAACGATCGTTGCATCCGGGTTCCGTGGTGCCCTCCCTCATGGACTGGCATCGGACAAAAAAATGGAAAAAGGAGAGATGGTCGTTGTCGATTTTGGAGCGCTTGTGGATGGATACTGCAGCGATATGACGAGGACATTTGCGATAGGAAATGTTGATGAAAATGCAAAAAATGCATATGAGTCAGTTCTTGATGCCCAGCTTAAAGCTATAGATGCATCAAAGGCCGGCATGAAAGGAAAAGAGATAGACGCCGTTGCAAGAGATTTTTTGAAAGAAAAAGAGCTGGACCAGTATTTCGGACATGGACTCGGGCATGGGCTCGGAATGGATGTTCATGAATCTCCTTTTTTGAATAAAGTCTGGGATAAAGAGATAAATGATAGGACAGTCGTAACATTTGAACCGGGTGTTTATATTCCAGGGAAATTTGGGATAAGAATAGAAGATGATGTTCTCTTAACTGAAAGTGGTCATGAAGTACTTTCTGACTTCTATAAAAAATTCACGGTAATTTAAGGAGGTTATGTCCTTGATAGATGTAACAGCTCTTCGAAAAGGTATGCATATAATTTTAGATGGTAAAATTTACAGTGTTGTTGAATTTGAAATGCACAAAATGGGGCGCGGCCACAGCGCTGTCATTCGTACAAGAATAAAGGATATTCTGACAGGACTTGTTCAAGATAAGACATTTAAAAGTGGCGATGAGGTTGAAGAAGCAACACTCACTCTCAGTGCTGCCCAGTATCTTTACAAAGATGAAAACTTTGCCTATTTCATGGCAAATGAAAATTATGAGCAGTACTCACTTTCGTTGTCCGATATCAATGAAGAGATAAAATTCATGAAAGAAAATATGGAATTGAATTTGCTATTTCACGATAACGAGCTCATAGGCGTGCTTCTTCCGTCGAGTGTTATTCTCGAAGTAGTTGAAACGGATCCAGGCTTTAAGGGAGATACAGTGGCAGGAAGTGGAAAACCCGCGATCCTTGAAACGGGATTGAAGATCACGATACCTTTCTTCGTTAACAAGGGAGAAAAGGTAAAAGTTGATACAAGGACAGGTGATTACATTGAGCGAGCATGAGAATATGAATGAACAGTCCAGAGGAAAGATAGAAATATCCGATCAGGTTATAACCAATGTTGTTGTTATGACACTTGCCAAAAATGAAGGAAAAGAGATAACCCAAAAATCACGTGATTACAAGTATTACAGAAAACAGGTAACAATAGACAGACCTGATGACAACAGCGTTGCAATATCTGTAAAGGTGAGGATTAAATATGGTGAAAAGATTCCTGATGTGACATCCCAGATCCAGCAATCGATCAAAAAGGAAGTTGAAAGCATAACAGGTTTAAAAGTTGTTGGAATCAATGTTTACGTCGAAGATGTTGTTGGTGCGAAAGCCAAAGAATCGACTGAAGATATAAATGAAGAAGAGGAAGATAAAAAGTAAAGCGTGATAGACAAATCGAGAAGAAGAATCATAAGAGAACTTGTTTTTAAATCTATGTATCAGATGGAATTTCAGTCTTTAACTCCATGCGAATCTGCCAGGATAATCTGTCAGATGGAAGAAATGAACGATGGCATTGAAAGGGAAGTTGAAAAAACTACCCAAAAGCTTTACTTGAAGATCTTTGAAATAGATGAAACTATAAAAGCAAATCTTCTTGGATGGACTATTGACAGGTTGCCTTTAATATCCAAAGATATACTCAGACTTGGAGTTTATGAATTGATCTTTGATGATAGTATACCGATAGAGGTTACCATAAACGAAGCTGTCGAGCTTTCAAAATATTTCGGAACGGATGGAGATAGAAAATTCATAAATGGTGTTCTCGATAAAATAGCTAAAACTTCTGTATCTCAGGAAAAAATTGCATGTCTTCGCAAACAAAATCGTGAGGAGGAGGAAACAAAAATGAGCGATATTGATATAGCTCGAAAGATTAGAATGAAACCGATAGTGGAGATTGGCAGATCCATAGGAATTGAATCGGATCAGATGATCCCATACGGACAATACATCGCAAAGATTCCGCACCAGCTTTTGAAAGATCTTAAAGATAAACCAAATGGGAAGCTTGTTGTGGTAACGGCTATTACGCCGACGCCAGCTGGAGAAGGAAAGACGACCACAAGCATAGGCTTATCGCTTGGAATGAACAGAATAGGCAAAAAAACACTTGTGACGCTCAGAGAACCATCTCTTGGACCTGTTTTTGGTGTTAAAGGAGGGGCAACTGGCGGCGGATTGGCCCAGGTCATGCCGATGGAGGATATAAATCTCCATTTCACGGGAGATATTCATGCAGTGAGTGCGGCACACAATTTGCTTTCTGCCATGATAGATGCTCACATACATAACGGAAATGATTTAAACATTGATGTCAGAAAAATCAAATGGCCGAGAGCTCTTGATATGAACGATAGAGCTCTCCGACAAATAATAGTTGCACTCGGTGGTCATTCAAATGGTTTTCCGAGAGAGACTGGGTTTGTCATAACTGCAGCTTCTGAAATAATGGCAATACTCTGTCTTGCTGAAAATATACCGGATCTCAAAGAGAGAATTTCAAAGATCGTAATTGGAGAATCTTTAAATGGAAGGTATGTCAAAGCCGGCGAGTTAAAGGCTCAAGGAGCAATGGCTGCGTTGCTAAAAGATGCACTAAATCCGAATCTCGTTCAAACGACAGAACATACGCCCGTCTTCATACATGGAGGACCTTTTGCAAATATTGCCCACGGCACAAATTCCGTAATAGCAACGAAACTTGCACTTAAACTTGCAGATTACGTTATCACAGAGACCGGTTTTGCGGCAGATCTTGGAGCAGAAAAATTTTTTGATGTCGTTTCAAAATATTCCGGTCTAAAGCCAGACACTGTAGTTCTTGTCGCAAGTGTAAGGGCTCTGAAAATGCATGGAGGAGAAGATAAGAAAAACCTCAAAAATGAAAATATAGACGCACTAAGAAAGGGAATTGCGAACCTGAAGGTTCATATCGAAAACATAAAAAAATTTGGTCTGCCGATTGTTGTTGCCATAAATAAATTCCCGACAGATGCATCTTCAGAAATAAAGGCTGTCGAAGATGAAGTAAAAAAGATGGGTGTACGATTCGCACTGAGCGAAGGCTATGAAAAAGGCGGGGCTGGTACCGAAGAACTTGCCAGGGAGGTTGTTGAATCGATAGAAAAGGACAAAAATACTTTCCACAGCCTTTACGACTGGGAATTGCCGATTAAATCAAAAATAGAAACACTGGCGCGTGAAATTTACAGAGCTGGGAAGGTAGAATATTCTTCCGATGCTATCAGCGATATAAAAAAGATAGAAAAAGAAGGATACGGGAATCTTCCAATAATAATGGCAAAGACACAGGCATCGCTTTCGGACGATCCGAAGGTCATAGGCGCTCCTTCCGGATACACATTTAAGATCCGTGAAGTGAGAATATCTGCAGGTGCTGGTTTCATCGTTCCGGTAGCTGGAGAGATCATGACAATGCCAGGACTTCCGAAGGAGCCAGCCGCAATAGACATAGATGTCGATGAAGATGGCAAGATAAGCGGTCTGTTTTGAGGCATAAAAATGATCTTCGATGGAATTGAAATAGCGGAAAAGATAAGATTGGATGTTGATAAAAAATTAGGATCTTTGAAAAAAAATGGCATTTCACCGGCACTCAGGTGTGTCGTTTCTTCAGATGATAGATCGACGAGAGTTTACCTTAATTCGATAAAGAAGAACTGTGAAAAATTTGGCATAGATTACGCGGAAATAAGTGTAGACAGTAAAAATATATTACCAAAGATTGAAGAACTTAATGTTGACAATTATGTTCATGGCATCATGATCATGCACCCTGTTCCAAAAGAGATAGATGAGTTTAAAATTTTGAGTACTCTCGATCCCTCAAAAGATGTTGAAGGAAGGACTCCTAAGAGTCTCGGGATGCTTTTAATGGGTACCCCGCATTTCATACCATGCACGGCTCAGGCTGTCGTTGAGATGCTTGAGTATTATGGTGTAGAGTTGAAAGGTAAGGATGTGACAATCGTTGGAAGAAGTACAACGGTTGGAAAGCCTCTTTCGCTCATACTGTTATCAAAGGATGCAACTGTAACCGTGTGCCATTCAAAAACACAAAATCTGATCGACAGGGTAAGAAACTCGGATATCGTTGTGGCTGCAGTAGGTAAAGCGAGAATGTTTGATGCTGGATGGTTTAAAACGGGGGCCATGGTTATAGATGTAGGTATAAATGTCGTCGATGGGAAGATCGTCGGAGATGTCGATTTCGAATCAGTTTCAAAAAAAGTTTCTGTGTCAAAGGTACCTGGAGGAGTTGGTAACGTCACGAGTGCAATACTCATGAGAAATGTGGTAGAAGCCGCCGAGGTGATATGCAAACAATAGAGATGGGAGTTGCCGAGCTCACCAAACGGGTGATACTGGCTATTGAAAGTGATGATATTTTAAACAACGTGACGGTGCGTGGGGAGATTTCAAATTTCAAATATTCTGGGCCCCACGCTTATTTTTCTCTTAAGGAGGGTGATTACCTGCTGAATTGTGTTATGTTTAACGCATCGTACAAGATTCAGAATCGCACGATACCTGATGGTACAACGCTTAAAGCTAATGGGTCTGTGAAAATTTACGCCAAAAAAGGGTATTATCAGCTTTATGTTGAATTTGTACAAGAAGGGAAAGATTACGGAGACCTTTACAGGAAGCTTGAAGAATTAAAAGCAAAACTTAAAAGAGAAGGAATATTTGAAAAGAAAAAGCGAGAAATACCTATCTTTCCCCGAAAGATAGCCGTTGTTGCTTCAAGAACATCTGCTGCTTTTCAGGATGTTGTGAGAACGATCAAAAAAAGATATCCGATCGCCACTATATTTCTTTTCCACACATTAGTTCAGGGCAAAGATGCTTCACAGGAAATAGTAAAAGCGCTCGACGCGGCAGATGAATATGGAGCCGACGTGGTTTTACTTGTAAGAGGAGGAGGAAGCATAGAAGATCTCTGGAACTTTAACGAAGAGATCGTTGTCAAAAAGGTATATGATATGAAGACGCCGATCATAACAGGTGTGGGTCACGAGATAGATTTCACGCTCGTTGATTATGTTGCCGATCTAAGAGCTCCGACGCCAACAGGGGCTGCCGAATTTGCAACACCGGATGTTGCCGGTATAAAGTACAATCTTGATCTCGACTTTCAACGGATTGCAAACATGATAAATGCACATACCAAAACTTACGGTGATATGCTTGACAGATCGAAACACAGGTTGGCTCTGCTGTCACCAGAGAGAATTCTTATCTTGAGGATGGAAAAAACAGAGGCGATTTTTAAAAATATGAAAAATATGTTGAACTCATTTTTTAAAATGAGATACAGTGATCTTTCAAGTGGAGGAGATGCCATCATTCACTCCAGAATTATAAGAATTATTGAGATGTTTCCAGAAAGAATCGATTCAAGATTTGAAACGATCAAACGCATTGCTGAAAAGCAAGTAGACAGAAAGATCTCTTATCTCGAAAAGATGGAATTATCATTGAATGCTCATGATCCAGATCAACCGGTAAAAAGAGGATATGCTATGATCTTTAAAGAAGATCTGCTTGTTAGATCTGTTTCTCAACTTCAAAAATCTGAGAAGATAAGAATTGTCCTCTCAGATGGGCAGGTCATTTCGAAAGTTGAGGAGATAAAAAATGGAAGAGAAAAAAATAGATGAGATGTCCTTCGAGGAGGCCTATGCCCTGCTCGAAGAGACCTTGAGTGCGATGGAAAAAGAAAATATGCCGCTTGATGAACTTATGTCTTCTTTTAAAAGAGGTGTGGAACTTTACAAAAGATGTAAGGTTCTCATAGATTCTGCCTCATTATCAGTCAAAGAGGTTCTCGGAAATCTTGAAAAAGAGATAGAGGGAGGAGAAGATGGACTGGGACGATGAGTTGCTTTTCAAGAAAGTTCAAAATATGGATGTCGATCAAATATATGCACTCGCAGATGAGATACGCGACTATATAGTTGATGTTGTTTCAGCAGGTGATGGTCATCTTGCTCCAAACCTCGGGACGATCGAACTCACTTTAGCCCTTTATAAGGTCTTCCCTCCAGATGAAAATATCATAGTCTGGGACACGGGGCATCAGGCTTATACTCATAAGATACTTACAGGACGGGCGAAGAGCTTACCAACTATAAGAAAGTTGGGGGGGATAAGTGGTTACCCATCGATACGTGAATCTTCTTATGATACTTTCGGTGTTGGCCATGCGGCAACATCTTTAGCTGCAGCGCTTGGAATGGAAGCTGCGAAGAAAATAGAAAGGGCTAAAGGCAATCAGATAATAGCTATCATAGGCGACGGAGCTATGACATCAGGAATGGCTTTAGAGGCTTTAAACCAGATGAAAACCGTTTCTTCAAAGATGAAGATCATATTGAATGACAACGAGATGAGCATTTCACCGAGCGTTGGTCAGCTTTCTCAAACGATCCTGCACAAATTAAGAACTGCAAAGAGTTACAGAGAAATTGACTCGAAACTTTACAGAATGTTCAAAGATAGCTTTCTTGAATTCTTCAACGAAAAGGTTAAAGGATCACTTAAAAAACTTCTTCTTCCCACGAATTTTTTTGAAGATTTTGGTCTTAAATACATGGGGCCGATAAATGGACACGATGTGAAAACGATGATAAGAACTTTCGAAAGTTTAAAATCTGTCGAAGGACCGGCAGTAGTTCACGTTCTGACACACAAAGGAAAGGGAATAAGATACGCTGAAGAAAACCCGAGGAAATTTCACAGCGTCTCGATGATAAATCCAAAAAATGGTATTTCAGTTGAGATAAAGAAAAACTGGTGCACTTACAGTGAGGTCTTCGGGAAAGTACTGACAGATATTGCGGATCACGATGATCGTGTTATAGGTATAACAGCAGCTATGGAAGATGGGACGGGTCTTAATTATTTTCATTCGAAACATCCGGATAAATTCTTCGATCTTGGAATTACCGAGGAGCTTTGTACAACCTTTGCGGCTGGAGCTTCTTCAAGGGGGCTTAAACCTGTTTTTGCCGTGTATTCAACATTTCTTCAAAGAGCTTTCGATCAGATGATCCATGATATTTCGCTTCAGGATCTCGATGTTGTTTTTGCGATAGATAGAGCCGGCCTTGTCGGACAGGATGGTCCAACACATCACGGTGTTTTTGATATTTCTTATCTCAATCTCATACCTAACATGAAGATTTTAGCACCTTCTTCTCTCGAAGAATTCGCTGCCATGTTGAAGTCCGTAGTTGGAAGAATTCATGGGCCAACGGCGATAAGATATCCAAGAGCAGGAGAATTTGCATCCATTGAAGAGTTACTTTCCGTAAAATCTATTGAGGATCCATTCCGGTGGGAGCAAGTAATTGATGGAAAAGATGGTACAATACTTGCAGTGGGATCTATGGTTAATATTGCAAAAGAGGTCACCGGTTTATTTGCAAAGGACGGTCTGAATATAGGCCTTTATAATTGCAGAAGTGTGAAACCTCTCGATCTTGATCTTTTGAATCGTCTCTCTTCATCACCCATAATATGGACGATCGAAGAAGGAACAGTGATGGGAGGGTTTGGAGCCTCTATTCTATTGAAGGCTTCCCATCTTAGATCGAAAATTGAGGTTATAGGCATAGAAGACAATTTTGTTGAACACGGTACGAGATTGGAACTTCTGAATCTGGCCGGCCTTTCGCCGAAAAAGATCTTTGAAAGAATGTTTTCTCAATTACAAATAAAAGTTCGGGAGGGATAAAATTGAGATTTTCCACAAAGTACGGAGAAGTGGAAGTTTCTTCTCAAGCCTTAAAAGGTCTCATAAGAGAGGCTATAATAAATAGTTACGGCATAGTTGAGCTATCAAATGCGTCTTTGTTTTCAACTGTTGCTTCCATTTTCAGTGAAACTGATAAAGGAATAAAGATCATCGATGATGGCATAAACCTAAAGGTGGATATTTACGTTATTGCCGAATACGGTATAAATATCCCGCAGGTTGCTTTGAATATGCAGGACGCTGTTATATACAACCTTAAAAATTATGCAGGAATAGATCCGCAGGAAGTCAACATACATGTAGTTGACATAAATGTGTGATGGAAGGCCATGAACGAAGTAGCCATGAAAATCATAGACGGTAGAACTTTGATATCCTGTTTCAAAAAAGGTACAGAAGTTGTCCTCAGCCACATCGATGAATTGAATGCCCTAAACGTTTTTCCGGTTCCAGATGGAGATACGGGCTCGAACATGGCTTCTGCTATGCTCGAGGCGTGTAAAAATCTTGATGCGCTTGAAAATAACAAAAGGGATCTTCAAAATGTCCTTGAAGCGATAGAGGAAGGTACTCTACTCGGCGCAAGAGGTAACTCAGGTGTTATACTTTCACAAATTTTTAGAGGATTCAAACAGGGTACAAAGGGAAAAAAAGCTCTGAAAGCAGAAGATTTCGTAGAAGCTCTTAAGTCGGCAAAAGACGTTTCTTACGGGGCAGTTATGAAACCTGTTGAGGGGACAATGCTTACGGTTGTGAGGATCCTTGCAAAAGATTCTCAAAATTATATTTCAGAAGATATCATTGAATTCATGGAAAAAGTATGGAAAAGATCGGTAAAGATCGTCAATGACACTCCAAAATACTTAAAAAAACTCAGAGATGCTGGTGTTGTAGATTCTGGAGCAAAAGGTTTTTCTTACATAATCGAAGGGTTTTACAGAAGCCTGAACGGAGAAGAAATTGCAAACCTGAATTTTGAAAATGCCGGTCCGAGCGAGATAGTCAGGATATCTCAGGAAGATCTGAAATATCTTTACTGCACGGAGGTCATGGTAAAGACCGTAAAAGAAGTGGATATCGATGAGCTCAGAAGTTATTACAGTTCGATAGGTGATTCACTCATACTGGTCAACTCGAATGGTCTTCTAAAACTTCATGTTCATACCAATACACCGGGTCTTGCTATAGACAAAGCTCTCGAATACGGGGAACTTTACAAATCTAAGATAGATAACATGAAATCGCAGCATCATCAAATAATAAACTCTCAAGAAGAATCTAATGTTTCGAAAGAGAAGAAAACTTATGGCATTATAGTGGTATCAGATGGGCCCGGTATAGAATCAATCTTCAAAAGTCTCGGTGTTGATGTGATCGTTAACGGAGGGCAGTCTTCAAACCCGAGTACAGCACAGATAAAAGAAGCTGTCGAAAGTGTTAATGCTAAAAATGTTCTTGTCTTCCCTAACAACTCAAATATATTCATGGCAGCAAATTCTGTTAGAGAGATGGTTAACGGTAAGAAAATACTAGTTATAAACACTTCAACGATTCAACAAGGACTAGCAGCATTATTTGCTTTCAATTCCCAGCTTAATCTTCTCGAAAACGAGAGAAATATAAAAACAGCCATCTCTAAAGTCAGATCTATAGAAATAACTCAGGCAATTAGGGATAGTCAGGTTAAGGATGTCAACGTTAAAAAAGATAATTATATAGGTCTTGTTGATGGATCGCTCGTCTCTTCTTCTGAATTGATCGATGATGTCATCTTTTCTGCCTTAGAAAAGGCCAATGCTGGAGAATCAGAAGTCATAACGATCTTCTATGGAAGAGATATCATCGAAGAGGACGCAAATGTTATGTTCAAGGAAATTCAGATCCGTTATCCATCTGCTGACATAGAACTTTACTATGGAGGTCAACCTTATTACTATTATCTGATTTCCGTTGAGTGATATAAGGAGGTTTTTGAATGAATAAAATATCTTTGACAAAAGAGGGTTATCAATCTCTCAAAGACGAATTGGCGGAATTGAAGGAAAGACTCATGAATGATGTTGCAAAGAAGATAAAAGAAGCGAGGGAATTTGGAGATCTCAGCGAAAACAGTGAATACGATGAGGCCAAGAATGAGCAAGGAAAAATAAACAGCAGAATAAGCGAGATAGAGGAGATTCTAGCCAATGCGTCAGTCATCGAAGAAAGCAGAAATTCCCGTGAAGCAAATCTTGGGAATACGATCAGACTTAAAGAAATCAACAGTAATTCTGAGATGTCTATAATGCTTGTAAATGCCCAGGAAGCTGACATTTTTAAGAACAAGATATCTGTTGATTCTCCACTGGGCGAGGCCATAAATAAGAGAAAAGTTGGGGACACGATACGTGTGAAAGCTCCAAACGGAACAAAGAAATACCTGATCCTTGAAATAGAACAGAAATGAAGAATGTTGGAGGGAGATCTGAATGGACGAGATCAGGGCTCAAAAGATAAGAGAAGTAGAAGAAATAAGAAATTTCGGGATAAACCCTTACCCATATTCTTTTGATGTTAAGGATAAGATCTCATCGATAAATGAAAAATTCAAACACTTAGCAAACGGGGATAAGGATGAAAGCGCAGGACTTTCGGTAGCAGGCCGTGTTATGGCCTTAAGATACCACGGAAAGTCGATCTTCTTCGTGATACAGGATTCGACTGATCAGGTACAGTGTTATTTGAATATTTCCGTTGGTGAAAGTAAATTCACTTTTTTTAAAGATCATATCAAAGTAGGGGATTTCATAGGGATAAAAGGCTTTCCATTCAGATCTCACACTGGTGAATTAACTGTCTTTACTGCTCAGTACGAGCTTCTTTCAAAAGCTGTAAGAACTCTGCCAGAAAAATGGCACGGTCTTACGGATAAAGAGAAGATTTATAGGCAGAGATATGTTGATATGATAATGAACAGAGAATCTTTCAACAGATTCAAAGCACGTTTTGAAATAATAAAGATGATAAGAGAATTCATGAATGCAGAAGGATTCATAGAAGTTGAGACACCGATACTTCAATTTGTCACGGGTGGGGCCACGGCGAGACCCTTCATAACCCATCTGAATGCACTCAATATAGAGATGTATCTCAAGATAGCACATGAACTTTACCTGAAAAGATATATAGTTGGAGGCCTTGATGCTGTTTACGAAATAGGAAAATGCTTTAGAAATGAAGGCATCGACTTTAAACACAACCCGGAATTCACCATGATCGAATGCTATCGAGCTTACGTAGATTACAACTACATGATGGATCTTACGGAAAGGCTTGTGTCGTACGTGATAGAGAAGATCAACGGAACAACGAAGATCACATATCAGGGAAAAGAAGTTGATTTCACAAGACCATGGAAACGCGTGAAAATGAAAGATTATATAAAGGCACATCTCAATGTTGATATACTCGAAGATTCCGATGAGAAAATGATAAAAGTGCTAAAAGCACACGATGCGTTGCCGGAGATGATGGAAAGAGGGCATTATATAGAAAAATTATGGGATCTTGTTGAAGATACCGTTGTAAATCCCACTTTCCTTCTTGAACATCCGGTTGAAATTTCTCCTCTTGCAAAAAAACACAGAGAAGATCCAAGAGTTACTGAGAGATTTGAAGTCATAGTTCTTGGAAATGAACTTGCAAATGCATTCAGTGAGTTGAATGATCCAATAGATCAGAGAGAAAGATTTGAAGCTCAAGCCGCTTTGAGAAAGTCAGGAGATAAAGAGGCTCAAATGATGGATTTTGATTTTCTCAGGGCTATAGAGTTTGGTATGCCTCCAACAGGAGGGCTCGGTATAGGGATAGACAGACTTATCATGTTTGCAATCGACGCAGCAACGATAAAAGATGTAATAGCATTCCCGCTTGTAAGACCGGAGAGCTTTGATGAAAGCGGGATGGAATTAGAGGAAGAGGAATGAAACGGTATTTCGGAACTGATGGGGTTCGCGGGATAGCAAATGAAGAGCTGACCGCTGAATTTGCCTTTAAGATAGGAAGAGCTTCTGCTCACGTTTTGAAATCGCATAACCATTCGTTCAAAGAAATTCTCATAGCGAGAGATACGAGAATATCCGGAGAGATGTTTGAAAGTTCATTGACATCATCATTGTTATCTATGGGATTGAATGTTATTTTGTGCGGTGTTATGCCAACACCGGCACTTGCATGGCTTACAAAAAAAGAAAAGACTGTAGGTTTCATGGTAAGCGCAAGTCATAATCCATGGATGCACAACGGAATAAAAATTTTTTCGAACGGTTACAAATTACCTGATGATCTGGAAGAAGACATAGAAAAGCACTTAGAGGATGAATTCAAAAATCACTCTGTGGGACGGATCGTCAAAGTTGATATGCTGCCAGCGTACATAGGATGGTTGGCTAAAAGGTATTCTGATCTTAAGGGGTTAAAGCTTGCTTTTGATCTGGCGAATGGTGCTGCCGTATCAACCGTACCGGCTGTCATGGAAGAGATAGGAATAGATGCACAGTTTTTCAATAATGAGCCGGACGGTATGAATATAAATGAAAATTGCGGTGCACTTCATCCCGAATTCATGGCTAAAAAGATCCTGTCAGTGGGTTCGGAATATGGAGTAATTCACGATGGAGATGCTGACAGATGTATAATGGTTGGACCAACCGGTCATGTAATAGACGGGGATGATATGATCGTCATAAACGCATTGAGTATGAAAAAAGAAGAGCGCCTTAAAAATGAAATTGTTGTCGGTACAATCATGACAAATTTAGCCATTGAAGAGTATTTGAAAGAAAATGGAATAGGTTTTCTCAGGACGAAGGTTGGAGATAGGTACGTTCTTGAGCGAATGATCGAAACAGGATCAACGATCGGAGGTGAGCAATCCGGTCACATAATTTTTCTCGATCTGGAAACGACTGGAGATGGATTGCTCACGGCTCTTGAGACTTTGAGATCTGGACTACTTATGAGTAAAAACTTAGAAAAATTTTCTATGGATATAGAACGTTATCCGCAGATTCTTGTCAACGTAGAAGTTGAAGATAAAGAAAACGTCATGAAAAACTATAAACTTACGAATTTTATCAAGGATATCGAACAAGATGGCGGGGTAAGAATAGTTTTAAGATCTTCTGGAACAGAACCGTTGATTCGCATAATGGTAGAAGGAAAAGATCTGCAAAAAGTTAGAGAAGTTGTACATAAAGCCCAATCAATTGTTGAAGAGGTGAAAGTTTCTGGAAAGATTCATAAGAGTTAAAGGTGCAAAAGTTCATAATTTGAAGAATGTGAGCGTTGAAATACCCCGAAACACGTTCACTGTTTTCACGGGTCCATCTGGTTCTGGAAAATCTTCACTGGCATTTGACACGATCCATGCGGAAGGACAGAGGAGATATTTAGAGTCTCTCTCGTCATATGCACGTCAGTTTCTGGGGGAATTCAAACATCCAGATGTTGAGGAAATAGATGGATTATCTCCGGTCATAGCGATAGATCAAAAGAGTGTTTCTCACAACCCGAGATCGACCGTTGGCACGGTTACGGAGATCAATGATTACCTGAGGTTACTTTATGCAAGATTAGGTATTCCACATTGCGTTAAATGTGGTAGACCTCTTGAAAAGCAGAGCGTTGATGAAATAATTGAGAGAATAGAGAAAAATTATTTGGCTGAAACAAGAATAGCCATTTTAGCTCCAATAACGAACGAAAAGAAGGGTGAGTACAGATCGCTTTTCGATTATTTGAAAAGAAGAGGTTTTCTAAGAGTCAACATAGATGGAAAAGAGTACTCGTTAGAAGAAGATATAAAGATTGAAAAGCAGGTAAGACATACGATCAAACTCATAGTCGACAGGCTGAAGGTGAAAAGTGAAAACCATCAGAGACTTGTTGAATCTATTGAGATAGCTTTGAAAGAGGCTGATGGAAAGGTTGAAATTCTGAATTATGAGGATAATTCCATAGAATATTTCAGCGAAAAACTTGCATGCCCAGTTTGCGGAATAAGCTTCCCTGAGGTGAGTCCGAAACTTTTTTCTTTCAACTCTCCATATGGTGCATGCCCATCATGTTTGGGTATAGGATATACGATGGAGATTGAAGAAGATCTTATCATCGATCCTTCAAAGCCTATAAGAGATGGGGGAATAATCCCATACAGAGGTGGCAAGGCTTTCGTTGTTGATATCATAGAAAGCATGATAAAGAAAATGGGAGAAGATCCTGAAAAACCGGTTGGTGATCTTCCTTCTAAGATAAGATCTGCAATAGTCAAAGGCGGCCCGGGCTTCAAAGGCCTTGCCGATCATTTGATGGACAGGTACAATCATTCGGATTCAGAAGAGGTTCGCGAATGGATAGAAAAGAATTTCATTGCTCAGAAGGTATGTTCATCTTGTAACGGTAAAAGGCTCAGACCGGAAGCTTTAGCCGTTACCTTCAAAGGCAAAAATATTTCTGAAGTTTCTGAAATGACTGTCAAAGAATCCTATGACTTCTTCATCGGGTTAGAATTAAGCCCGAAAGAAGAGGCAATAGCAAAAGAAATACTGACAGAGATAAAGAGAAGACTGAAATTTTTGATAGATGTCGGCCTCGATTATCTGACACTTTCGAGGACAGCATCGACACTCTCTGGCGGTGAATCACAGAGAATAAAACTTGCAACCCAGCTCGGATCGAAGCTTGTAGGAGTCCTTTACATATTAGATGAACCTACGATAGGCCTACATCAGAGAGATACGGACAAGCTTATAAAGATGCTCGAGGATCTAAGAGATCTTGGAAATACCATTATAGTTGTTGAACACGATGAGCAGGTTATAAGATCTGCTGATTATATTATTGATATGGGTCCAGGAGCTGGTGAAAAAGGTGGAGAGATACTTTATGCAGGCAATGTCGATGGTCTCATGAATTCACAGACATTAACTGGAAAATACATGAGTGGGAAGATGCGCATAGAGATGCCATCAGTAAGAAGAGGGAGCAATGGTATTCTTAAAATAAAAGGCGTAAGGCACAACAATCTTAAATCGATAAACGTTTCATTTCCATTAGGAACCTTCACATGCGTAACGGGTGTTTCCGGATCTGGCAAATCATCGCTTGTCATGGAAACGTTGTACCCCGCCCTGATGAATAAAATTTACAAAACTCATATTCCTTCCGGAGAGTACGAAACTTTAGAGGGAATAGAGAAGGTAGACAAGGTTATACTTGTCGATCAAAGTCCGATAGGAAGGACCCCACGATCTAATCCGGCAACTTACACAAAAGCTTTTGATGGTATAAGAGATCTATTCGCTATGACCGAGGAAGCAAGAATAAGAGGATATATGCCGGGTAGATTTAGCTTCAACATGAAAGGTGGACGATGCGAAGCGTGTGGGGGACAAGGTATTGTAAGGGTAGAGATGAATTTCATGCCTGATGTTTACGTTGAGTGTGATGTTTGCAACGGAAAAAGGTACAACAAAGAAACGTTGGAGGTGCAGTACAAGGGTAAGAACATAAGTGAGACACTTGACATGTCCGTTGATGAGGCTTTAGAATTTTTCTCAAACGTTCCAAAGATTAGCGCTCCGCTGAAAGCACTTCAGGATGTTGGTCTTGGCTACATAAAACTTGGTCAGCAAGCGACAACGCTTTCCGGTGGTGAGGCTCAAAGAGTCAAACTTTCTTCAGAACTGCGAAAACCTTCAACCGGAAAAACGCTTTACATACTTGACGAGCCTACGAACGGCCTCCATTTTCATGATGTAAAGAAATTGATAGATGTGCTCCAGAAGCTTGTAGACAAAGGGAATACGATAATAGTAGTTGAACACAACCTCGACGTTATAAAAAATGCCGATTACATAATAGATCTCGGTCCTGAAGGGGGAGAGAAAGGCGGATATATTGTAAGCGAAGGAATTCCAGAAGAGATAGCAAGATCTGGATCATACACAGGATTTTATCTAGAAGAAATATTGAAAAATAAGATAGAAACAGCGGGGTGTTGAATGAGCCTTAGATCGCTTATAAAAGAAAAAATACTGAAAAATTACTTCGATCTTTTCGGGTCCCAGCCGGCGGATTTTGTCGTTGAGATTCCTCCACAGGGCTTCGGAGATTATTCGACGAATGTTGCAATGGTAAGCGCAAAAAATCTGAAAAAATCGCCTAAGGAAATAGCCGGAAAGCTCATCGATACAATGAAAGATGATAAACTTTTCAAACAAATAGAAATGGCAGGTCCTGGTTTTATAAATTTCACACTTTCAACTGTCATTTATCATGACGTGCTTTTAAAATACACTAAAAAAGTCGAATTTCCAAAGGTTAAAGCACAGAAAATTCAGTTTGAATTTGTGAGTGCAAATCCCACAGGACCCCTCACGGTTGGCCATGGTAGACAGGCAATTATAGGTGATATACTATCAAGACTCAACGAAGCCATTGGTAACAAGGTTACAAGAGAATATTATTTCAACGACGCCGGAAGACAGGTTAGAATGCTGGGCCATTCTACCTGGATAAGGTACAACGAATACTTCGGAAAAAGGTTCGAATTCGGTGAAGATGATTATGTTGGAGAATATCTTATCGATATAGCAAAAAAAATTGCTGATGAATATGGTAATAAATACGTTGATATATGGAATGATGAAGTTCAATCTTTTTTTTCAGCTTATGCAACTGCAAAAATTTTCGAGTTGATAAGATCTATACTTTCAAAATTAGATATCAAATTCGATCTTTATTTCAGCGAAAGATCACTTTACGAAAGCGGTCTTACGAAAGAAGCTCTCGAGATCCTGAAAAAGGGTGGGTATATTTACGAAAAAGATGATTCCGTGTGGTTTTCAGTTTCAAAGTTGATCCCTCAGGAAGAAGATCGTGTCGTAATAAGAAAAAATGGAGAGCCAACTTATTTTTTCTCTGATATAGCCTATATGCTGAATAAATACAGGAGGGGATTTGAAAAGGTTTATTACATATGGGGTGCCGATCATCATGGTTATATTCCCCGTATGAATGCCGCATCCATGGCTCTTGGAATACCGGATGGATTTTTCAATGTCATCCTCCACCAATTCGTCACACTCAAAAGCGGGGATGAGATTGTGAAGATGTCTAAAAGGCATGGTGATTTTGTGACACTTGAAGATCTCATTGATGCCGTTGGTGTCGATGCAACACGGTACTTCTTTGCGATGATGGATCCTGACACACATCTTATCTTCGATGTCGAACTTGCGAAATCAAAAAAGATGGATAACCCCGTTTACTACATTCAGTATGCTCATGCCAGAATAAACAGTCTCATAAATAATGCATATGAAAAAGGACTTTCATTTGAGGATGCAAAACTTTCAAATATATCAAAGGACGAGGGAGAACTTATTCGCGAGCTTGAAGAATTTCAGAATGTTGTACTATCGGCAGTTGAAGAGAAAAAGCCTCAGAAATTATGTAACTATGCGTATTCTCTTGCAGGAAAATTTCATTCATATTACAATGATCACAGGATAATAGATCCTGACAATCAAGAACTTTCGAAAGACAGGATGACACTGTGCATGGCTGTTAACAATGTTCTTGAGTCAGTGCTTTCACTCATTGGAGTGAGCGCACCTAAAGAAATGTAAGGAGGAAATATGAAAAAGTATATTGTATTTATAATTTTGATTATGGTACTTTCAATGGCTGTCTTCTCTCAATCGATAGCCTTTTTGAAGATCGAAGGGAACACCAATGTTTCGACTTCTCTGATAATGTCAAAATTATCCAATGCAGTCCAGATAGGTCAGCCGGTAAACACGAATACTCTTTACGCAGCCTTACAATCGCTTTACGAGACGGGTTATTTTTCCAACATAGAACCGAAGATAGAATATTCACCTATAGGGCCTGGTCTCGTTATTTTGCTAACGGAAAATCCCATTGTCAAATCTCTGAGCGTTAAGGTCAATGGTCCGGATCTCATGAACCTTGATAACATAAAAAATGCCATCACTGTCAAAAGTGGGGAAATTTTGAATTTAGTCGATCTTAAGAACTCATTCCAAAATGTGATGACCCTTTACACGAATGCTGGATACATACCGAATATGGTATCAATACAGACAAACATAGTACAGAAAGGCAATCAAATATCAATTCCCAACGGAGATCTAATTGTAACGATCAACGAATATGCGATATGGAATCTCAAGCTCACTGGAGATTATGGAAATTTAACGGCCAATCAGATAATCGCTAACACCGGACTCTTCACAATGAAAAATTTTGAATCCATGAATCCGATTATGAAACTTTTATCTGATTCGAACAATGCGTACCCTAAATTTTCCCAAATTCAGGATTTTCAGGCCAAATTATTCCAGATGGGATATTTCTCTCCAGATACAACTTTAAATTTTGCGCCTGCACTTGATGCTTCGCCGGCATTCAAATCTCCGGCTTTTGATCTCGTTATAAACGCAAAATTACTTGACGTCGTTAAATCGGGCATGCCGGTTGATAATTATTATTTCTCAGGTGTGAGCGAGGTAAATCCTTTTGATCTTGCAAAATATGCAGGTATAAGTATTCCATCTACAACAAGTAATTTTGAACAGCTTGTGCAACTTGCAAAGATAAGGTCTTATTACGAAAATAAGGGGTATCTCCTAACATCTGCCCTTGTAGATTATCACAAGTATAATACGGTTAATGGTGGATTTTTAGATTACAAAGTGATAGAAAGACACATAGGAAAGATTGAAATAACGGGAAATACGAAGACAAAATCATATCTCATACAAAGAGAGCTTGCTTTCAAAACCGGAGATCCTGTAACGGTACAGAGTATAACGCAGACTTACAACAATCTGAACAACACGCAATTTTTCAAAGGCGTGTCCATTACACCTACCTTCCCATCAACGGATTCGACGATTGTCAACATGATAATAAAGATCGAAGAGAATGATAAGCCGAGACAGATCGGCGGATCACTGTCTATAAGTCAACCTCAGGCAGGCCAGCCATGGTACGCCGGAATATTTGCTAGTGGAAATTTAAGCCTTGTTAATTGGGATGGGTACGGAGACACTTTAAGTGGACAGTTAAACCTCGGTTTGAATCCTAACGCGAATATAACTTACGGGATAATATTTCCCTTCGATCTCCCGATCAATTTCAACACGAGCATATATTATACAACTCAGAATCCATTGATCACGATAAATGGCCAGAATGTCCAGTATAACGAAAGTAAATATGGTATTTCTGCAAGCATAGGATATCAACCAAATGTTTACACATCTCTGAATCTCGGAGGTCATTATGAATTTTTCAACAAAACTCAGGGTGCCACACCGGTAGCATCGAGTTACCTTGCTCCTTCTACCGGAACAAGCAGACAAGTAAATTTCTCATTTAATTACACAAACGTTGATAATGTGCTCATGAGCATGAGCGGAATCAGGCTTTCAGTAGGAGGGTCTTACGCTGGTTTCGGAGGTCAGGAGAATTATGCCCAGGGTACGCTCATGGCTGCCGGGTATCTCCCACTTCTACCTAATTTTTCCGTTGGAGCACATGTTGTCATGGGTACTGGATATGGGACTAATTTTGATGTTGGTGGACCTACGACTGTCAGAGGCTGGAATCTGATCGCTGGAACCCAGGAATTTGTTTCAAATTTTGATTTAAGATATGAGCTTCCATCTGCAAACCTTCCTATAACCTTAAGTGCTTTCTACGACTTCGGTGGAGCCGGTAACCAGCTTTTCACCTATGGAAACATCGAAAATGATTTCATGAATTCTGTGGGTGTCGGAGTTGCAATGAATATACCGTATCTTGGAGTCTTAAGGCTTGATTTCCCGTTCAAAGTTGTAAATGGAACCTTCCAGTATGCCGGGCCAACTTTTGGTGTCGGCCAGATGTTTTAATGTAAAAAAGTGATATAATTTGCAAAAAAAGCATTTGAGTGTATTACTGAACGAAGTGGTAGATGGTTTAGATCATCTGAAAACAGGAGGAAGGGTCATCGATTGCACGGTTGGTGGTGGCGGACATGCTGAAGGGTTGCTTTTGAAGTACCCGAATATTTCTTTGATAGGTATCGATAGAGATGAAAGTGCCCTTGAGGTGGCTAAAGGCCGGTTGAGTGATTTTGAAAATCGTATCGTGCTTTTTAGATCTAACTTTGTAGATCTTGAATCTATGTTAGATGAACTGAAGATTTCCAAAGTTGATGCGATAATTGCAGATCTCGGTCTCTCTTCCTTTCAGATAGACGAAGATGAACGGGGATTTTCTTTCAAAAAAAACGGCCCACTCGACATGAGAATGGGTCTTAACGAAAAAAGCGCTTATGATGTTGTCAACACTTATGATATCGAAGAACTTGAGTGTGTTATAAGAGATTATTCCGAAGAGCGTTTCTCTCATCGGATAGCAAGTGGAATAATTGACAACAGACCTATACATACAACGGAAGCATTTTCAAAGGTGATCTTCTCTTCTCTTCCAGGTTATGCTAAAAAAGACTGGAAAAAGATTGTTACCCGCGTTTTTCAGGGAATAAGAATAGAAGTCAACGATGAGATCGAGAATTTGAAAAAGCTTCTGGGCATATCTGTTACGAGACTGAGAAGCGGTGGAAGGATATCTGTAATTTCTTTTCATTCACTGGAAGATAGGCTTGTAAAACGTGCCTTTTTGGAAAAAGAATTTGTCCCTTTAACGAAAAAACCTATTATTCCAGATGACGATGAGATAAATATGAATCCAAGATCGAGAAGTGCGAAATTAAGGATCGCTGAAAGGGTGTGAAATTTGTGGAAAATGTAAGGGTTCAAACTCTGGAAAGGACTCAAGAAAGAACAGCAAGTGTAGAAGGAATAGGAATTATAAGATCGGCTGTTATAGGAGTTGCAGTTTTCACCGTGCTTTCTGTGCCTCTTTTGCTCAACATTCAAACGGCAAAGTATAACTCTGAAACCACTAACATGACTTACGAGATCAACAAAATGAATTCTCAGATAACCGATCAGAAAAGCATGATGAATATCTTCCTTCAGACGAACTTTCCAAGTTCTGTAACCTTTAACGAGAATGGGAAACTTTTTTTTGTTAGAAGTGCAAATCCTGACATAAAAGGAAATAGTGCGATTGCAGCAAAGCTCACCGGGCAATGATAATAAATGAACGACGGAAAGATTCGAATATTACTTTTCATCTTTTTAGCAGGTCTCCTCTTTTATATAGTGAGGAGTGTTATTATTGTTGCAAATTTTCAAAGGTTAAAAATTTCTCCTTCCACGATCACGCTTCCCGCACCTTATGGTAATATAATTGGTGCTAAAGATCAGCCTATACTTCAAAATACGCTTTCTTACGATGTTTATATAGATGTTGGGTATGCGAAGACTCTCTCTCAAGTAGAAGGATGGAATTATCCGGGAAGGGTTATAGATGTACTCAATTATTTTGGTATAGATACCACCTCAACAACTGTATCAAACATATTAAAGAACGGTAAAGGTGGTATTGAAGTTGGACTCGTCAATGAAAATAAGATATACAGCCTACCGAGCGATTTGAAGAGTTTCTTAAACATTCAGAGGGTTTACGTTCAATCTAAAGTTGCAACGTCTTTGAGTGTTATAGCGAGGGCAATACAGGGTGAATACGAAAATTACATGAAACCGCAGAAAAATGGTGAGATGATATATGATGCTTACGGTCCTTACGCACTCACATCAGGAATAAAAAAACTTGTACAACCCGTTGGGGGAGATACGATCGTTACGACGATAAATCCGTCAATTCAGGCTTTTGCCAAGCAGGCAATTGAAGAAGCCGTTCTTACAAATGCTGCAAGCGGAGGAGAGATTATCATATCGAATCCAAAAAATGGAGATATAATAGCTATGGCTACAACGTGGCCGTGGGATGCGCCGATCATGAATGTTTTCGAACCAGGTTCCTCGATAAAACCAATGATCTTCTCAGCTGCACTACAAGCGGGAGTCGTCAACACAAATACAACCTTTACCGGTCCTTATTACATACCGGATCCAAATATTCCTCTTGTGATAAAAGATGCGGAAGTTCATCCATGGCCGATAGATCTCAAAGATGCTCTTGTATATTCATCCGATATAGCTGAAATGAAAATAGCGAAGATGCTTATAGACAATCTTGGAGATAAGAGATATTATGATCTCTTCCTTAAATTTGGATTTGGTAAGAATACCGGAATAGATCTTCCTGGTGAAGTAAATGGATTTTTGACACCACCTGATCAGTGGTATGGCATAGGTGGACAGGAAATGGCAATAGGACAAAGTATAGCCGTGACGGGTATCCAGCTTATCACGGCCCTAAATGCTGTTGCCAATGGCGGATATATCATAAAACCGCACATTCTAAATGAAATAATTTCTCCCGAAGGCACAATAGTTAAGACTTATACGCCTGAGTCAACCCAGATCTTCAACTCAGAGGTTACACAGATAGTAAGAAGTTTCATGATAGGCGTTGTCGAAAAGGGAACCGGGATACCGGCACAGCTGCCTGGAATACTTGTCGGTGGTAAAACAGGAACGGCCGAAAAATCTCACAAAGGAAAGGTTTCTACGAAAGGGCCGTATTTCTCAATCTTTTACGGTTTTTTCCCGGCAGATGATCCGACTTATTCTATCCTTGTGATGGTAGATCAACCTTCAAAGGGACTGTATTACGGCGAGGATGTAGCAGCTCCTGTCTTTCATAAAGTGGGAGAGTACATACTTGATATGGGATACCTTCAAAAAGATCAGAATCACCTCTTTTCCTCTTTTGCAATGCCTAATCTGGTGGGATTGACATTGAATGAAAGTCTATATTTTTTGAGGGCTATTTCGATTCCAGCAACTAAAATTACCTTTACGGGTAACGGTGTTGTAGTCCAGCAATCTCCAGCACCTAATACACCCATAGCCCAGGTCAAAGATATCAATCTTGTTCTTGGAGCTTCGTTTTAGAGGAGAAGAATATCATGATGAGTAAATTGATATGTTACAAATTGAGAAAAAACTTTGGAAAAAGATTGGCTGTTGACGATGTTTCCATCTCTGTTGAGAGCGGAAGTGTTATAGGGATTTTAGGACCAAACGGTGCCGGGAAAACAACAATCTTCAACATGATCTTAGGTCTTGTAATACCGGATTCCGGTCATATATTTAAAGATGCAAAGGAAATAACGAGCATGCCTGTTTACCTCAGAGCAAGAAGTGGCATTACTTATCTTGCACAGGAAACATCTATCTTCGCCGGCATCTCTGTTGAGGATAATCTCAGACTTGTACTCGAAGGCATAGATCATTCGAAGAGTAAAATAAATGAACAAATACGTGAACTGCTTGGAAAATTTGGCCTTCTTTCCTTCTCAAAGCAAAGGGCCGATCTGCTTTCGGGCGGAGAAAAAAGAAGACTTGAGATAGCCCGCATGATGACACTTTCTCCGGATTTTTTGCTATTAGATGAGCCTTTTGGAGGCGTAGATCCAATAACCGTCAAGGAGATCCAGAAGATCATCCTTAATTTGAAAAACAACGGTATGGGTGTTATAGTAACGGATCATTCTGTTGACAGGATAGTTGAAACAGTTGATGAGATATACGTTATACACAAAGGCAAAATTCTTGCCCATAACACACCAGAAAATGTTCTAAAAGATCCTGAAGTTATAAGGAATTTTCTGGGTGAGTAAGATTGATGATTTCTCGTGCTCCTTTTTCACCGACTATGTTTTTCAACTCTTCAAAGGAAGCTTTTTTGATTCCATTGATGTTTTTGAAGGCACTTAGCAGAGCTTTTTTTCTTTTTGGACCTATCCCCGGTATCGAATCGAGTACCGATAAGACCATCCTTTTTTCTCTTAAAGAGTAATGGTAAGAAGTGGCAAATCTGTGTGCCTCATCTCTTACAGCTATTAAAATTCTAAGTGCTCTATCGTCTAATGAAAGGTGAAGATCCTTTCTTTCATCAGGAAAAACGATCCGTTCATCTGATTTTGCAAGGCCAATTATATTTGCATCTTTTTCCATGCTCAACAGTGTTTTCTTAACTACATCGACCTGTCCTTTGCCACCATCTATCAAAAGCAGATCCGGAAGGGGATACTTTGAATATCTTCTTTTTACAACCTGCCTCATAGACTCAAAATCGTCTATCTTTGAAAAATTCGAAAGGCTGTATCTTCTGTAAAGCTTTTTATTTGGTTTCCCATCTTCAAAGGTTACAACGGATGCAACGGTTAGTGTTCCGTGTGTGTGTGAGACGTCTATACCTTCTATGAATTTTGGAGGGGCATTGAGTGAAAGGAGCACTTTAAGCCTCTTAAGTGCATTTTCTATGAACATAGCACTTCTCATGTGATCTTCTAAATTTTTAAGTGCAATTGAGAGTATCTTTTTCTCCACATCATCTTCTGCCACTCCTATCTTTGAAGATAGCACTTGAGACCATTTTTTTGTACCCTTTAAAGCTTTTTCAATGATGATCCTTCCTGCTGGCTTTTCACCTCTGCCAATATAATACCATTCAAAAAAGTCCCCGTATCCACCATCTATTTCAAAATCAAGCTTTGCAAGCATCATGCCATTTCTTACCTTTACAAGCACGGCGATATTGCTTTTCACAACGATCGCATCGGCATCTACCGAATCTGAAAATTCAACTCCTTGTTCTTCAAGAAATCCTTCAAGTCTCTCATACATTTTCTTAAGTCTTGTGGCTGATTCAAACATTTCTTTTCCAGAGTACATCTCTATTTTTTCCCTTATCCATTCCTTCAGCATAACATGATCGCCGGAAAGAAAGGCTTTAGCTATTTCGATCCTTCGGCCATATTCTTCTTTAGAGATAAGATTTGCACATGGAGCCGAACACCTTTTCATACCGTACTCTATACACGGACGCTTAACCTTTGAAAGATCGTAATTGCAATTTCTTATCTGAAGAATCGGTTGGATTATATCTATAAGAATCTTTAAAAAACTCACACTCGTAAATGGTCCTATTGAATTACGAACTTTTTCATGGATTATCTCCATGTGGGGAAATTCATCTCCAATGAATCTTACGTAAGGATAAACTCTTGCATCCTTTAGAAGGACGTTGAATTTGGGTTTGTTAGCGTATATGAGGTTTGCCTCAAGAAGCAGAGCTTCTCTTTCATTTGAAAGCACAATATAATCGAATTTATCAGCAGTTAAGACTATTTCTTTAGCTTTATCGGTCGTGTGGGAGGAAAAATAACTTGCCACTCTTTTTTTCAAATTCTTTGCCTTTCCCACATACACAATTCGGTCATTGGATTTGAATATGTAGACTCCGGGACTGTCTGGAAGATCTTTAACTTTCTTGATCATAAAGAGTTATTCTCTATACCTCAAAGCTTCAACCGGTGGTATCCTTGTAGCATTTCTTGTTGGGAAGAATGTTGTAAGGATAGATATGCCATAGAATACGATGCCAAGTTCGATGAATTGAGTCCATGGTATGAAAACAGCACCGAGGTTGAGAGTTGTATATATGAGGTAAGACGTTACGATACCCGAGATGAAACCTATAAGTATTCCAACTATAACAACAAAATTTATCTCTAAGAAGAAGCTTCTAAATATCATACTCTGAGAGAAACCAAGTGCCTTAAGTATTCCCACAGTTCTTTTTCTCTCATGAAGAGATTTAACTATAAGTATGGCAAGACCTATTATCCCGACCGAAAGTCCAAAATAAAGGAAGGTGTTTATTATGTTGACAAAACCATTCAATATGTTCGTGAAAATTTCAACAGTCTGTTTGGCAAAGAGCGCAAATATAAAACGTATCTTCAGAAAAGCCGTAAGTTTTTGAAAATTGCTGTATTTCTGATCGTTATTAGTGCCAGCAAGTTTTGTGAGCAGAAATTCTGTCGGCTGGAGAGCCGTACTTAATTGGGAGGCCGTTTCTTGAGATGTATAAAACCCATATGGTATTGCATCGTAATTGCTCGTGTTCTCTAAAATTCCAGCAACAATAAAGTTATGTGGATTTTTAAGAAGTGTTGATGCAGTCGTAACATTCTGAGATGACTGTGAGAAATTGAAAGAGGATTCTCCACCATTCGCAAGTTCAACTTGCTGACCGATCTTAGTGTTGTTAAGTCCGAAAGCTATGACGGTACCCGGGTGATTTTCGATGTACTGCCAGAGTGATTTCAAATTCGTCAATCCATTTATACCATCTTTGACCTTGAGATCAAGACCATCGACAAGTTTTTTGTTCAGGATAACCATCTGATAATTATTTGAAATTTTTCCATTTGATGCGTATTTTACGGATACTATAGACATCGTCGCATAATAAGTTAAAAAATCGAGATTCGAAAGCTGTGCGGATGTGACATTTATTTTCCCAATTATAGGTATTCCGACCGTGTCATATCCTCCAAAGATGCTTTTTTCTGCCGAATCTATTTGTAATGTTTGAGAATAAGGTATAACGGTCATCAAGGAGATGACGAAGATCACGATGGAATACATTGCTATCGTTAAACCGGCCCTTCTTTTGTGCTGGGAAGTCTCGGCTATTGCAAGTTTAACAGAGGCTCTTGAAGAGCTTCTTGAAAAAAATCCAAAGATGCGATCAAAAAATTCGAAGTTGTAGTAAAGTAAAAAGAGTGCTACAAGCAGAATTGAAAAACTTCTCAATCCTAAAAGCCAGAGAGATTTATTGCTCTCAGCCTCTATGTAAGGTATAAGGTTAGAAGCAAAAGCGAAGACAACAATGCCAAAAGAAAAAATATTACCGACGATGCGTTTTAGCCTTTTGTCTTCTATGAAAAATGGGAAGATAAGAGCGGTACTCATTATTCCAGCATATGTCACGATCGCATTCGATGATGATATGCCAACTATTGAGACAAGAACGAAGATAGAAAAGATAACGAGTACAGAGACAAACCTGTTCTTGCTTTTAGCGTTGACATCCCCGGGTATCTGTCTTATGGCCCTGACTATGTTCAACCTTCCAACTCTGAAACCCATATAAAGGAGGACAATCGATGGAATTATAAGACCGACGAGAAACCCGTATATCAAAGAGATTGTGCTGAAATGCAACGAAAAATCGAAACTTCCGGTGCTAACGAGAGCTGTTACCTGATTTCTGAGATTTCCAGCAAAATTTGAAAATTCTTCTATCATGAACCATGCAATTCCCAGGCCCACAAAAACACCGGCAAATGATGCTATCAAAGAATAAACAAAACCTTCGAAATAAAGGATAAATCCAACGCGTCTTTTTGAAAAACCTATTGCACGTAGCGTCCCGAGATCACTCATTCTTTCATCTGAAAGCATCGTGTAAACATTTATGAGCAAAAGCACACCTGCACCTATCGAAAAACCGCTCAAAATTAGAAAAAGCCATGCAATTTGACCTTGATTTAAAGACGCAATCTGATCTTCTTTAACGTTATTTATCTTCACAGAGTTGCCGGCGATCTTTAACAGTTCATCATCAACATTCTTAGTATACTGGGCACCGCTTAAATAATCTCCTTTATTCGCTACCAGTATCTCGTTGTAACTGCCGAGATTGAATATATTTTTCATCTGGCTTAAACTCATGAAAATAGGAGATACAAAACCCTGTGTTCCCTTGTAACCAAGTACGCCGGCTTCATTAACTATACCGGCAATCTTAAATTTTTGTGGTGCACCAAAGATTATTTGAAATGGGTTTATGAGCGCCTCGAAATAATCGCCCACACTGAGTTTCAAGGCTTTTGCAATCACATCGCTGATGACAACTTCATTTCCAGAAAGTGTTATGTTTGGAAAAAGAGAACCTTCTCCAAATTTTCGAAGATCATTCAAATCAACACCTATAAAATTTACCTGTGCAATCTTATTTGGATCTAAAGATTTGAGATCACCAACCGGAGCAGCAACTGTACTTTTTGTTATTATTGGTAAGACTGAATTAACGTACGGTGAAGACGAAAGTCCATCTAACATCTTTGTCATTTCCTGCGTTGAGAAATAAGTATTTTTATTTGGAGTTACAACTTCGTCTATAACTCCCAAATTTTTTCTTATGCCAGAATAGAGAAAATACTGGAAAGAATCATTTATGACGAAAGATCCGACTATAAAAGCTGTACCTGTCAAAGATCCGGCTATTATAAGAAACATTGTAACCTTACGTCTTATTGCATTTCTCATTCCCATCTTCGCCAAAATTTTCCATCTAATAGCAAAGATAAATGTTACAGCAATGATAAAAAGAGCAACAAAAGAAAGAATTAAAAAGGAAGTTGTCAAATTTATTCCTCCAGCAGAAATCTATATTATGGATTATAACACATTTCTGCCGCATCCCGTATCATGTGCTGCTCTGCAGTAAATGATTTTAACAAATAATTCTTGACATGTACGGGATCTTGGGATATAATTACAAATATGTCAATGGATCTCTTTTTGAAAATCTTTTCGTTACTTTTATGAGATCCAAAATATGTAAAGGGAGGTAAGAGAATGAAAAAGACCCTTGTAATTTTGATGGCCGTACTTGTTGTTGGAGCAGTAATCGGAATGGCCCAGGCAGTTGTCAATCCAAATACTCTTGTTGAGGAGACAATAGGCCCTCTCGACTCGATGGATCCTGCATGGGCTTATGATACTGCATCAGGTGAAGTTATATGGCAGCTATACGACAACCTTGTTCAGTATGACGGTACATCCACTGTGAATCTCCTTCCAATGCTTTCCACAAACGTTCCTTCAGTTAAAGATGGAACGATTCTTGACAATGGCACGACTTATGTATTTCATATTCGCCAAGGTGTTTACTTCCATAATGGAGATCTTCTGACACCCCAGGACGTCGTGTATTCTCTTGAAAGAACGATCATCTTTGATAGAGCTGGAGGTCCATCATGGATGTTAGCTGGCCCGCTTCTTCCTGAGATCGATGGACAGTATGTGAGTACGATAGTTCAGACTGTTGCACAAGAGCTTGGTTTAAGCAATCCTCTCAATTACACGAGTTTAAGTTCACTTGGAATCTTTGCCACAGGAACGAAGAATCCTCTGAGTGATAAATACAAACAGGCTCTCATCGATACCTTCAACATCCTTGCAAAGGATTTTGAGATAAAAGGTAACGATCTGATAATTCATCTGCCGCAGCCTTACGCACCATTTCTTTACATTCTTTCACACGGTGCCAACTGGTCGGCAATTCTCGATCAGAAATGGTCCGGCGATCATAACGCATGGGATGGAAGCGCCGATAATTGGTGGTATTATCACAACCCGGTAGAAAGTGCAGATCCACTCCACAGCATAGAGAATGGCACAGGCCCTTACATGATGGAATATTGGACGCCAGGAAGGGAAATAGTTTTCCAA
This sequence comes from Mesoaciditogaceae bacterium, assembly GCA_031962125.1. Taxonomy (GTDB): domain Bacteria; phylum Thermotogota; class Thermotogae; order Mesoaciditogales; family Mesoaciditogaceae; genus JAVRKU01. Next base: position 73,920 of record JAVRKU010000001.1, read on the forward strand.
AGATTTGATCAGTACTGGGGCGGACCGGCACCTGTTAAATATGCCATTATAAAATATGTCAACGAGTTTACGACAAGATTGCTCGATCTTGAAGCGGGTCAGGCGGATACGATATATGTTCCTATTCAGAATCTGTCTCAGGTTCAAAATGTTCCGGGCATAAGGGTTATAAGCGGACTCCCGACGCTTGAAGTTGATAACATTTACTTCACATGGAATATAGCGGCAAATGGCAACACGTACATAGGTTCAGGTAAACTTGACGGTAACGGTATCCCTGCGGATTTCTTCTCCAATCTTGATGTTAGAAAAGCTTTTGAATACCTCTTTCCGTACAAAGAATACATACAGCAGGCATGGAATGGGCAGGCAATGCAGCCAAACAGCGCAATAATAGAAGGATTGCTTGGTTACGATCCGAACATTCCAATGTACGAACAGAATCTTGCTAAAGCAACAGAATACTTCAAGAAAGCCTATGATGGGAAACTATGGAACACAGGTTTCAAATTCACAGCAGTCTACAACAGTGGAAACACTGTAAGGCAGATCGCACTTGATGCTTTGAGAACTTACGCAATGCGCATCAATCCAAAGTTCCAGATAAGTGTTGTTGGAGAACTATGGCCCAGCTTCCTCAACGATTATGTTGCTGGAAAGCTTCCCCTTTACATGATGGGATGGCTAGCAGACTACCCGGATCCTTACGATTTTGCCGATGCTTACTACGATTCCACCGGTGCTTACGGGGCGGCTCTCGGACAGAGTTTCATAACCTTTGCCCAGAAGAATCTCGATCCGCTTGTCAACGATCTGATAACTCAACCAAGTGTTACACAGCGTGCAAAAATTGCCGAACAGCTTGCTACAATAGATCATGAAAATGCTCTTTTCATGTGGACAGATCAGCCAGAAGCTTATCACGTCGAACGAACATGGCTTAAAGGCTGGTACTACAACGCCATGAGGCCCGGTATTGATTTTTACTCTCTGTCAAAATGAGAAAGAACATTTGTACTGAATAGAGATAAAGTGGGGGCCTGTTTATCGGGCTCCCATATTTTGATCTTGTGAGGACGGTGCATTAAAATTATATTTTATTCGTTTTTTCTTGACTTAAATTTAACTTGAAGCACGGTGAGTTAAAAGTTTATAATCTACAGAAGAACGATTTTTAAAAAAGGCGGTGTTTTGATTGTTAAGCTTCATAATAAGGAGACTACTTTTATTACCGGTGACGTTACTCGGTCTTACCCTTTTGATTTTTATATTCATGTCCGCGTTATCTCCATACCAGCTGCTGAGTACCTATATAAGTAATCCAAGGCAGCTTCAGGGAGGTGCAGCTCAAACACTCATAAAGCAATATGGTCTTGACAAGCCTTTTTACATTAAGTACGTGAATTACCTCGATCAGATAATTCACGGGAATCTTGGATGGTCGACTACTTTGAACGAAACCGTTGATCAAGCCATAGTCCAAAGATTCCCGGCAACGATTGAACTGGCAATATATTCGATAATTCCCATCATAGTAATAGGAATATGGCTTGGTGTTACTGCAGCAGTTCATCATAACGATTTCATAGATCAGATTCTGAGAGTTATAGCTTTGATAGGGTACTCGGTACCGGCCTTCATTCTCGGCCTTTTGCTTCTCTTTATCTTCTACGGTGTCCTTGGATGGCTTCCACCGGGCAGACTTGGGATGCATTTTGAGATGATATACAACTCTCCACTTTTTCACCATTACACAGGCCTTTCGACGATAGATTCCCTTTTGAATGGACGGATATGGATGTTTCTTGATGCTTTAAAGCACCTCATCGATCCGATCATAACGCTTTCGTTTCTCTCATGGGCTGTTTTGCTGAGGATCACGCGTTCATCTATGCTTGAAGCTTTAGGTCAGGACTACATTAGAACGGCAAGAGCAAAAGGGCTTAGCGAAAGTGTGGTTATCAACAAACATGCGAGAAGGAATGCTCTCATACCTGCTACGACTGTTGCCGGTCTCCTTTTCATAGGAATACTGGGAGGAGTTGTAATCACAGAGACAATTTTCAATTATCCAGGAATAGGAAGTCTTATGGCAACGGCTTCAGAGCAGCTTGATTATGCGACTGTTTTGGGATTGACTTTGTTAATAGGTTTAATAACTGTCATTGGAAATTTAATAGTTGACATCTCTTACGCTATAATTGATCCAAGAGTCAGGCTGGGGTGATTTGAGTGGAAGGATTCATAAGAATTATAAGAAAAATTTTCAGAAATCCTATATCCTTAACAGGAGTTATACTTGTTCTTTTCTTCGTAGTTATAGCTGTGTTTGCACCATTTTTTGCCCCTCCGGAGTATCCAAACAATCCTTATTTGATACCTCAAAGTGGACTTTCTGCTGTGCCGAGGCCACCTTCAGCTGAGCATATATTTGGAACAACGCAGGGTCAGTATGATATCTATTATGGTATCATATGGGGTACAAGAACTGCATTTAAAGTCGGAATAGTTGTCATAGGTCTTGCTTTGATAATAGGTATATTTATCGGAACAATGGCTGCATATTTTGGAGGATGGATGGACGAACTTCTGATGAGGCTGACAGATATTTTTCTTTCCTTTCCTTTCTTCGTCGGTGTTATTGTTGTTGTTACGATACTTGGTCCGGGTATAACTAATGTTATGTGGGCGCTTGTCATCTTTTACTGGATGACTTATGCGAGGCTCATAAGAGGTAGTATGTTAGAAGTTAAAGAAAATCAGTATGTGATGGCCGCAGTTGCACTCGGGACACCCGGATCGAGGATAATAACCCGTCATCTCATCCCCAATTCTATATTTCCCGTCATAATTCAGGCTTCTATGGATATGGCAACGATTCCTCTGACTGAAGCAGCACTCTCCTTCCTTGGCCTGGGAGCCCCGATGGGATACGCAGACTGGGGACAGCTTGCCTCCTTTGCAGAGAACTGGATAATAACGCCTTCCGGAGGAAACCCTTTTGCTTACTGGTACACAGTAGCTTTTCCAGCGGCAACAATAGTGCTTTACGCTTTAGGGTGGAACCTGCTCGGTGATACACTAAGAGACATACTCGATCCAAGAATGCTAATATGAGGCTGTGATGAAAATGGCTGAAAAATTACTTTTAGAAGTTAAGGATCTTCATACGGTTTTTCATACAGAAGATGGTATGGTCGAGGCTTTGAGTGGTGTAAACTTCGAAGTTTATGAAGGTGAGACACTCGGGATAGTTGGAGAGTCAGGATGTGGAAAGAGTGTCACATCTCTTTCGGTCATGAGACTTCTTCCAAAACAGACCGGAGAGGTAACTCAAGGACAGATAATATTCAAAGGCAAGGACATATTGAAGCTTCCGGAACATGAGATGAGGCACGTTCGAGGGAAAGAAATAGCGATGATCTTTCAGGAACCGATGACCGCGCTTAATCCTGTTTACACGGCTGGAGATCAGGTAGCAGAGATGGTCGAGCTTCATCTCGGAATGAAAAAAGATGAGGCTTACAAATATGCTGCCGAAATGTTCAAAAAAGTCGGAATTCCAATGCCAGAGAAGAGACTTTACAATTACCCTCACGAATTAAGTGGCGGACTTAGACAGAGGGTGATGATAGCGATGGCACTGTCCTGCAATCCGAGTTTGCTCATAGCAGATGAACCCACGACGGCGCTCGATGTCACGATACAGGCCCAGGTACTCGATCTGATGCGCAATCTTTTGAAAGAATATAATTCATCGATGATTATGATAACCCATGATCTCGGTGTCATAGCTGAAATTGCCCAAAGGGTAGCAGTCATGTATGCGGGACAGGTTGTTGAATATGCTGATGTTGTGAAACTTTTCAAAAATCCATCCCATCCTTACACGATAGGCCTGATAAAGGCAATTCCGAGACCTGATATTGAGGTAGAAAGGCTTATCTCGATAGAAGGATCTGTCCCGGATCTATTTCATATGCCAAAAGGATGCAGATTTAACAACAGGTGCCCGTTTGCGACCGAACAGTGTCTTGAAATGCCACCACTTTTTGAGATTGAACCTGGTCATTTCACAAGATGCTGGAGGTATAAAGAGATAAAAGAACTTACACAAGATAAGAAGGACGGTGTCGGTGTTGGCAGAAATTAAAGCTGAAAACAAAAAAGCTTTATCTGATAAGGGAAAAGCAGATATATTACTCGATGTAAAGAATATGAAAAAATATTTTCCAATAAAGGCTGGAGTTTTGAGAACGACTGTTGGCTATGTTAAAGCTGTCGATGATGTTTCTTTTTTCATAAGAAAAGGAGAAACGCTTGGTCTCGTTGGTGAATCCGGATGTGGTAAAACGACGACAGGACAGACGATACTCAGACTCATACAACCAACGGGAGGCCATGTGTTTTACAACGGAGTCGATCTTTTCAAACTTTCGAAATTACAGATGAAAAAGTACAGATCGAGGCTTCAAATGATCTTTCAGGATCCATACAGTTCGCTTGATCCGAGGATGAGGGTTAAAGACATAATAGCAGAAGGATTGAAATCCGCTCACATAGGAAATTTGAAAGAACGGTATGAAAAGGTAAAAGATTACATGCAGCGCGTTGGTGTATCTCCAACATACATGAACAGATTTCCTCACGAATTTAGCGGTGGTCAGAGGCAGAGAATAGGCATAGCGCGTGCCCTTATTTTGAATCCAGAGCTTATAGTTTCGGACGAGGCCGTTTCAGCACTGGACGCCTCGATACAGGCCCAGATTTTGAATCTGCTTGACGATCTCCAGCAAGAGTTTCATCTCACGTATCTTTTCATAGCACATAACCTCAGTGTTGTAAGGCATGTGAGCGATAGAATAGTTGTCATGTATCTTGGAAAGGTTGTTGAAATTGCTGACAAGCATGAACTTTTCGTCGATGCTGTTCATCCTTACACGAAGGCTTTGCTATCTGCAAACCCGATACCGGATCCATCGGTGATTAGAAAGGACAGGATAATTCTTCAGGGAGATGTCCCGAGTCCTGCAAATCCGCCTTCTGGATGCAGATTTCATACAAGATGCTGGCTTGCGCAGCCGATATGTTCTCAGGAAGAGCCCAAATTGGAAGAAATTGCACCTGGCCATTTTGTTGCGTGTCACTTCTGGAAGACAGTCCAAGAGCAGAATAAGTAAAAAGTATATAGCATATTGCCCGTAGCGCATAAAAAATATAGATGTTAAATGCTGACAAAAAGCATGAGGCAGAAAACAATCAGAGAGATTCCGGCTATTAAGCCGGGATCCTTTTTTGTATGTTTTGCACTGCACACCATGGTAAAATGATTTTAAGTCAAATGAAAAGGGGGTAAAAAATGGATTTTTTAAGAGGTTTCACCTATATTGTCGATAAGATAAGAGAAAAGCCCTTTTTACTTGTACCATCTCTTTTGGTGATTGTTGTGGCATTGATCTTTGATCTCGTATTTTATGCAGCAAGGGGATCCAGTTTTGAAAATTTTTACGGTTTTGCAGAAATGCTTTTCATTTTTGGAGTTATAAAATG
>JAVRKU010000002.1:0-64589 GCA_031962125.1 Mesoaciditogaceae bacterium
GAGAAGTTAGACGTGTAGATTCATGGAATGGAGGATTGCCTATTGAGGAAGGAGAATATTTCAGCGCACCAGCCTACTCGGCAATACTCGAAATCGTCCTTAAAAAGGTATATGCAACAAAAGAGAGAATTTCAGAAAGTGATGCCCACATAGAAGTAGTGGATGTCGTGAATTCATTTTATGATGGAGTTAAATCATGGATATTAAAAATTGAAAAGGCGTTTTCTCGTACCCTCATGAACGGGAATTTGAGTGCCTATATAATATACATACTAATTGCATTTGCCACCACCTTTTTCATTGTAAGATGAATGGAGGCAGAAATTGTGAAAAAATCAGAATTTTCGAGCGATTATTTATTCGGTCTTATAACTGAAACTCTTGATAAAAAAGGATGTCCAATTTGCAATCTCACAAAAGAAGCGACGTATGATTACATAGACTCTCTCTTTTACGAAAATGTAAATGATCCTGTTGAACGAGCAGCTTTTGAAAAGGGTCATGGATACTGTCCAAGGCACTTACAGATGGTTGAAGATCATATTAAATTACACCCAGAACTAGGAATTTTAGGAGTGACAGTGCTCTACCATGATCTGTTCAATTATCTCGAAGATGTATTCGATGAAGAATTAAAAATTGGAGATGGTTGTCCATTATGTAAGATGGAAGAAGATGCTGAAAAGAGGTATATCGATCTCTTTGCAAATTACATATCTGATGGTAAAAGACTTGAAGAGTATGAGAAGTCAATTTCTATTGTCTGTAATGAACATTCTTTAGTGCTTAAATCGAGAAAAAATTTTGATTCATCTGCTTTTTTAAAGATTCAAAGAGAAAAAATCGATCAATTGAAAAAAGACTTTGAAGAGTTCATACGTAAAAATGATTATAGATATTCTGGTGAAAAAATTACACAACGTGAGGGACAGGCTTGGATGAGACTGTCCGAATTTTTGAAATCAAATGATACTGTATAGGGTAGAGAATCTTTGAAAACTAATGGGCTTTACAATTTCGCCAATAAAATGGCATAATATCCATGCCATTAACACGTTAGTATTGTTTTGCTCAAATAACGGCAGCCGATACTGACTATGCACATTCAAAAAAGAAAGGATGCGGAGAATGAGCGATATAGTGAGATACTTTCAGATGCTTTCTGAGTGTAATCAAATCTTACTAAAAGGTCAAAGTGAAAAAGAACTCGCTCAAGGCATATGCGATGCAATAGTGCAAATTGGTGAATTTGATTCAGCCTTCATGGGTCTTCTCAAAAACGGTACACTGGATTTGAGCGTAACAAGTGGAGTACTGAAGCCATATGCGGATAAAATCGCGATACGCACCGATGATGAAAGGTTTTCATCCGGTGCATCTGGAAGGGCTTTAAAAGATGGTCAAACGCACATCTACAACGACGTAACTTACGAAAAGGACTACGATGCATACAAAGAAATAATAAACGAAACGGGTCTTAAGGCGAATCTTGCTGTACCTCTTAAAATTAACTCCCAGATAATAGGAACACTCGGTGTTTACTCAAAGACCGCCGGAATCTTTGGTAAAGATGAAAAGCGGCTTTTCGAAGAGCTTGCAGGGGATCTTGCTTACGGGATAGCGTCATTGCATACAAGAAAAAGAGAAGCACTGCTTTTTGATATGCTAAAGAGAGTAAGAACGGCAAATCAGAGAATTGCAAGAGAAGAAGATCTTGAATCACTCATAGATGGTTTTTGTAAAGATGTCTTAAGTGCAGAATTTTATCACATGGTAGCAGTTGTTGAAAATGGAAAAATACACTGCACAGGAGAATGCTGTGAACGCTTTAGAGATAACTTTAAACTCGGACTCTTAGATAAGAATTGTGACGAACAGATAAAGTACATAGATTACAGATGTAAAATTCATCCGGAAGCTAAGATTTTGTGTATTGGTGTGAAAGGCAGCGAGGGTAAATACGCCGTATTGTTTGTTTGTGTTGCTCCAGAAATTGCTGAAAATTCAGAAGAACTTGCACTTTTAAAAGAGTTGGCAGGAGATCTTGGAGTTGGAATTGACAGAATAAAGCATCACGCTCAGGCTATGAGGCTTTTGAAAATAGTGGATAATATTGCTGAAGAGGTCTACACATACGATTTTCACACCTTTAGAATTGATTTTTCCAGCAAAGGAATGCGTGAAAAACTCGGATATACGCTTGATGAGATGAAAAGGCTGACCGTTTTGGATATAAGCCCAATGTACGACAACAAACGAGTTTCAAAGCTTTTAGAGCCTCTGCTAGATGGCAGGACAGATAAGATAAAATTCGAAGCTATCAGGAAGACAAAAGATGGCACATTGTATCCCGTCGATGTTTCACTTTCTTATTACACAGAAAAAGACAGATCGTGGATAACCGCAATTGCAATGGACATAACTGAAATGAAAACGCAGGAGGCGCAAATTGAATCACTTGTTAAATCACTTGTTAAATCCGTATCAGACATAGCCGAGATGAAAGACCCATACACTGCAGGTCATCAAAGACGGGTAAGCATGTTGGCCGTCCGCATAGCACAGATAATGAGCCTTGATGAACAATTCGTGGAGATGGTAAGAATTGCAGGTTTGCTTCACGACATAGGAAAGGTGCGGGTACCATCAGATATACTTACAAAACCTACGAAATTGAGAAAAACAGAATTTGATCTCATAAAAGAACATTCCAAGGACGGATACGAAATACTCAATCAAATACCATCTTTTGACGGCATTGCCATTATGGTTCTCGAACATCACGAAAGAATGGATGGATCAGGGTACCCTTCAGGTCTTTTGGGAGATGAAATAACAATTGGAGGACGGATCTTAGCCGTTGCTGACGTCATCGAGGCTATGGCCTCACACAGACCTTACAGACCGGCATTCGGAATTGAAATAGCACTTGACGAGATAAAGAAAAACGCCGGGCGTTTGTATGACAGGGATGTTGTAAAAGCATGCATAACTGCCTTCGATGAAGGCTTCAAATTTGAATTAAAATAAAGTACATTGAAACCATAAGTCCTGGAGGAATTGGAAATGACTAAAATAAGGATCAAGGAGATGAAGTATTGGATCACAACAAAGAGTTTCTCTATGAGAGACTCTTTTCTATCGGTGCTTTTGAGAAGATCGAGCTTCGTCAATGAATGTTCTGATCTCGTCTTTTGTCATTAGTCTTTTCCTTATAAAAGGCACTAAGCAATCTATCATGTGATAAAATAAGATTGATACCTGTATAATTCCATCAATATGGGATGGAAGTATCTACCGGACGACCGTAAAGCGCCCGACTACGGGAATATTTATCACCCGTGGGGTGATTTTTTTGTTTTTGGAGGCAAAAAATGAATGAAGTTCTTATAATCGATTATGGATCCCAGTACACAAGGCTTCTTGCAAGAAAGATCAGAGAATTTGAGGTGTATTCACGTGTTGAAGATCCTAGTAATGCCAGAATATCAAATGATACGGCCGGCATAATTCTTTCCGGAGGACCTATGAGTGTTTACGAAGAAGGAGCCTTACCTCTTACTGATATAATTTTAAAGAGTGGTCTTCCCATCCTAGGAATATGTTATGGCATGCAGTTACTTGCCAAAAACTTTGGTGGTAGAATTTCGAAGGGAAAATCTTTTGAATATGGTCTTACCTTTGTCAGACTTCATGAATCGCCTTTATTTTCAACCTTTCCATCGCACATAAAAACATGGATGAATCATGGTGATGCGGTTGAAAGGCTTCCGGATGGCTTTGAAAAGGTCGCAGAAAGCGAGTCTGGCATGATAGCGGCTTTTGAATCAGTAACTCGCAGAATATACGCTTTGCAATTCCATCCTGAAGTCCATCAGACGGAATATGGCGATGAGATGATAAAAAAGTTTGTCTTTGAGATATGCGGGGCAAAGCCTGAATGGAAAATGAAGGATTTCATCGGGACAGAGATTTCTTTGACTAAAAAGAAAATAGGAGATTCAAAGGTGATAGGAGCTGTATCCGGCGGGGTCGATTCAGCTGTTGCGGCACTTCTTGTATCGAAAGCGATAGGAAATAATCTTATTTCGATCTTCGTAGATCACGGTTTTCTCAGATTTGAAGATCTTGCTGTGCCTTGTATACTTGAGAAGGCAGGTGTTACAGTCAAAAAAGTTGATGCTTCAGGGCTTTTCCTTGAAAATCTCAAAAATTGTTCCGATCCTGAAGAAAAAAGAAAAATAATAGGAAGAACATTCATAGAAGTTTTTGAAAGAGAAGCAAGAACGTACGGCTCCAGATGGCTTCTCCAGGGAACAATATATTCAGATGTAATAGAATCTGCGGCTGCTTCTTCTTCTTCATCCAAAATAAAAAGTCACCATAATGTTGGCGGATTGCCAGAAAAGATGAATTTAAAGCTCATAGAACCATTGCGAGAGTTGTTCAAAGATGAAGTGAGAGAGGTTGGAAAGATGTTGGGTCTTCCACCCGAAATTATCAACCGCCATCCATTTCCGGGTCCTGGCCTTGCCATTAGAATAATCGGAGAAGTAACGCGCAAAAAAGCCGACATTTTAAGAAGAACTGACAAGATACTTACAGATACACTCAGAAAACACAGAGAGTACGAAAAAATATGGCAAGCCTTTGCCGTTTTGCTTCCCGTTAAGAGTGTCGGTGTCAAAGGCGATGCAAGATCTTATGGATACGTTGTGGCCATAAGAGCCGTTGATAGCATTGAAGGGATGACGGCCTCGTGGCACGAGCTTCCATATACTTTGATGAGAGAAATATCATCTAAAATTACAGATGAAGTGCCGGAAATTGGAAGGGTTGTTTATGATATTTCGGATAAACCACCGGCAACGATAGAATGGGAGTGATGAAATGAGAAAGACATATACTTTTGATGATCTTTTACTCGTACCGAAATACAGCGATGTACTTCCATCGGATGCAAATGTGAAAACGCAACTTACAAAGCAAATATATCTGAATGTTCCATTGCTCTCTGCCGCAATGGACACGGTTACCGAATCCGATATGGCTATAACTATGGCAAGAGAAGGTGGAATAGGGATAATACACAAAAATATGACCATAGAAAGACAGGCAAAGGAGGTAAAAAGAGTCAAGCTGACAGAGAATGGGATCATAAGAAATCCAGTTACGATCTCCCAAAATGAGGACGTTGAAGATGCTGAAAATCTCATGCACTTTTACAGGATAGGAGGTCTACCTGTTGTTGAAGATGGGAAGTTAATAGGTCTTCTCACGAACAGAGACATAAGGTTTCAGGAGAACCGGCATACAAAAGTAGGAGATGTCATGACACCACTTGAAAAACTTATCACTGCAAGATCGCCCGTTACGCTTGAAGAAGCAAAAAAGATACTTCACGATCACAAGATAGAAAAACTTCCAATTGTGGATGATAAGGGCATACTTGTCGGTCTCATAACTATAAAAGACATAAAGTCCGTCTACAATCATCCATATGCAGCCAGAGACGATCGCGGAAGGCTTATAGTAGGAGCGGCTGTCGGTGTAGTTGACACGATCGATAGAGTAAAAGCGCTTGTCGATGCAGATGTAGATGTGGTGGTTGTTGACACGGCCCATGGTCATTCAAAAAAAGTTATCGATACAGTATCGAAAATAAAACAGATCTTTCCTTCAATTCAAGTTGTGGTAGGTAACGTTGCAACAGCAGACGGGGTTAGAGATCTTGTAAAAGCTGGAGCGGACGGCATCAAGATAGGTATAGGCCCTGGATCGATATGTACGACACGAATAATAGCAGGTGTTGGGATTCCCCAGGTAACAGCCATCATGGATTGTGCAGAAGAGGCCTTAAAGTATGGAATTCCTATCATTGCGGATGGAGGGATAAGGTATTCTGGAGATTTGGTAAAAGCTATCGCGGCAGGAGCATCAAGCGTTATGATAGGAAGCCTCTTTTCAGGAACAGACGAAGCTCCTGGCGAAGTTATAATTTACGAAGGGAGAAAGTTCAAATCTTACCGTGGAATGGGAAGCATCAGTGCGATGAAGGATGGAAGCGGTGATAGATACTCTCAAGAAAATTTATCTTCCAATAAGTTTGTGCCCGAAGGTATAGAAGGTATGGTAGCTTATAAAGGTGGGGCAGCTGAGGTTATATACCAGCTCATTGGTGGATTGAGATCAGGTATGGGTTATTGTGGTGCTAAGAATATAGAAGAGCTCCAGAGTAAAGCCGAATTTGTGGAAATAACACAGGCGGGCATGAACGAATCACATCCCCATAATGTTTTCATAACGAAAGAGGCTCCAAATTACGAATCGAGGGGATATGTACGATAGACAGGTACACACCGGAATGTATGAAACAGGTATGGTCTGACGGTGCAAAATATGAAAAATGGCTAAAAGTCGAGCTTGCCGTTATGGAAGCCTATGAAGAGGCTGGTATTGTCCCTGCCGGTTCCACATCACTTGCGCGTCAAAATTCATTTATAGATACCGGCGAGATTTCAAAGGTAGAAGAAGAAACAGGTCACGATCTCATCGCATTCATAAAAGTAGCAACATCTAAAATGGGAGATGAGGCAAGATACTTCCACTATGGTCTTACATCTTCGGATATCGTTGATACGGCACTCTCACTTTCGATACGTGAGGCGACAGATCATATACTTTTTAAGCTTACAGAGTTAATGGAATCATCCATGAAAATTGCCATCAAATATAAATACACTCCAATAATAGGTAGAACTCACGGTGTTCATGCTGAACCCACTACTTTCGGTTTGAAAGTGCTTAACTGGTACGATGAACTATCAAGAGGTAGAGAAAGGATATTATTCGAAAAAGATCTCATCTCCACCGGAAAGATCTCAGGAGCGGTTGGAAATTACGCGAATGTGCCGCCAGAGATAGAAAAAGTGGCATGCGAAAAACTGGGATTGCATCCCGCTAAAATCTCGACACAGGTACTTCCGAGAGATCTCCATGCCACATATATAACGACGCTCGCCATAGTTGCAGGAGGTTTTGAAAGGATAGCAACGGAGATAAGAAATCTTCAGAGAACAGAGATAAGAGAGATTCAGGAGCCATTTGCACAAACACAGCGCGGATCGAGTGCAATGCCCCACAAGAAAAACCCGATAATATGTGAAAGGATAACAGGGATATCAAGGCTTTTAAGAGGATATGCACTTTCTGCGATGGAAGATATATCGCTCTGGCATGAAAGAGATATATCTCATTCATCCGTTGAAAGAGTGATCTTCCCAGACGCTACATCGCTTTTCTACTATTCTGCCGATTTGTTAAAGAAAGTGATAGACGGTTTATCCGTTTATCCTGAAAGAATGGAAAAGAATATTTACATAACTGGTGGTCTCGTTTTTTCAGAAAAGATCCTGCTTAAATTGATTAAGAATGGTATGAGTAGAGAGGAAGCATATCTGCTGGTTCAAAAAGCCTCGATGAAAGTGTGGAATGGTGAGAGTCAAAACATTGAAAGTGCCATCAAATCTCTTGATGTTGATATTGATTTAAGCGATATTTTCGACTTACAACATTATTTAAAGCATGTGGATCTTATCTTTGAAAGATTTGAAAGGAGAGATAAAAATGGATTCGATCATAGTGGGACTTCAATGGGGAGATGAAGGAAAAGGCAAGATCGTTCAGAAACTCTCAAGAAATCACGACTGGATTGTGAGATTTTCAGGAGGTCCCAATGCGGGTCATACCGTTTACCACAATGGAGTAAAGAAGATTCACCATCTTCTTCCTTCGGGTACAGATAGAAATTTTCTTTTCATATCAAGGGGCACGCTCGTTGATCTTAAAGTTTTAAATGATGAAATTGATGAAATGTCAAAGATTTATCCTGAAATAAAAGAAAGGATCTACATCTCTCCATGGTGCAGGGTGATAACATCCATTGACAAACAGCTTGATCTCTTTTTAGAAAAAATAAAGGGAAGTAAGTCGGTTGGAACGACCAGAAGGGGTATAGGGCCGACTGTTTCCAATGATGCGAACAGGATAGGAGTAAGGATCTTCGATCTTTTTAATCCTAACACAGCATCTGAAAAGATAGAAACACTTGCTTCATTGGCAGGTATGATGATAGGCAAAATAGATCTTATGAAAGAAACGGATAATATTTTCAAAGAGTTCGACAAAATAAAAGATAACGTGAAAGATCCATATGTAATGGGCAGTGTGCTTTTCGAAGGTACCCAGGGTATCATGCTCGATCCGATGTACGGAACATATCCTTATGTAACATCCACTCCAACACTGCCATCGGCCGCTTTTTATGGTTCTGGAATTACCTCCGGTGGTTTTGAAGTCTGGGGAATTTTCAAAGCCTACACAACGCGTGTCGGAGCAGGGCCATTTCCAACGGAACTTTTAGATGAAGATGGAAATGATCTCAGAAAAAGAGGAGATGAGTTTGGATCAACGACCGGAAGACCAAGAAGGTGCGGATGGCTGGATCTACCTCTTTTAAAGTATGCATGCCGGGTTTCCAGCGTAAACCATCTTGTCATTACGAAAGCTGACGTTTTGAATGGCATGAAAAAAATTGGTGTATGCACATCTTACGATCATGATTTTTTGCCTTATGATCTTGGAAAAATTAACACAAAAATTGAATACATGCGCGGATGGAAAGATCTTGAAAGTTCTGAATTTGCAGATTTTATCTCAATCATCTCAAAAATTCTTGAAATTAAGATAGAATATGTTTCATCCGGACCCATGGAGGAAGATCTTAAAAAAAATCAGTGAAATTATTCACGAATATAACAAATTTTCTTAACCATTCGATTGTAAAATTAGATCGGAGGTGGAAATCATGCCAGATATAAAGTTTTCTGTAAGCGGCAAATGTGAAAATCCAACCAAGTTAATAGTTAAATCTGGAAAGTTCGTCATAACTATCGATGAACCGGCTAATCTTGGTGGTACGGATGCGGGTGCAAGCCCTGTCGAATATGTTCTTGCGGCTCTTGGTGGTTGTCTTAATGTTGTAGGACATCTTGTTGCAAAAGAGATGGGAATGCAATTGAACGGGCTTCAGGTAGAAATAGAAGGAGATCTTGATCCTGCAAAATTCATGGGAAAGAGCATGAACGTAAGAGCAGGATACAAAGAAATAAGGGTGAACCTCAAACCTGTGACAAATGCCGACAAAGCAACACTCGACAAATGGGTCAAGGCTGTTGAGGATAGATGTCCTGTAAGTGATAATTTGAAAAATCCCACTCCTGTGAAAATTTCTATTTCAAAATAACTTATTTAAGAAACCGCTTATGGCGGTTTCTTTTCTTCTTTGTTTTTGTTGATCCATATTCTTAATCATCTTTTCAAGCTTAGTATAAGTTAAAGACAAGTCACTTTTGTATACTCTTAATGATCGATCAAAAATCTGTGCACAGGGCAGGTGTTTTGATGGTAAAGTTCAAAAGTTTCATAGACAATCCAAGGATTGTTTCGCAATTCGATCTTTTGAAAATGTTCAGACTTAAGAAAGATGATGCGAAAGAGGAATTGCTGAAGCGGTCGCTTGAAGGTTGTGCCGCAAAAAAATACGAGTCCAAAGATGAATCAGCCTCTGATTGAGTTCAGAGATTTTTCTTTGTGGATAGATGGAAAGCAACTTTTGGAGAATCTTTCCTTCAAAGTGGAAGAAAAGAGTGTCGTACTTGTTTACGGGCCAAGAGGGTCAGGTAAATCAGCTCTTTTGAGAAGTCCCGTTCATTTGAATGAAGAGATCTTCGACTCTATAAAAAGTGAAGGGGATATTTTTTTTCACGGTCAGAACATTCTGGATATGGATCGAAAATTTTTGAGAAGAAAGATAGCTTACGTTGATACATCTTTCATAGAAAGTCTCTCCTCGCTTACGGTTAATCAGGTTATAACGCTTGTACAGGGAAAAAATGTCGATTTTTATTCTGATGAGATGATAGGCTTGTTAAAGCAGCTTGACGTTCTTGATCTTTTGAAAGAGGGCCTTCATACAAGGATAGGAGCTCTTCATGGCAATGTAAGAGTACTTTTTCTGCTCTTCATGGCCATAC
This sequence comes from Mesoaciditogaceae bacterium, assembly GCA_031962125.1. GTDB lineage: Bacteria > Thermotogota > Thermotogae > Mesoaciditogales > Mesoaciditogaceae > JAVRKU01. The sequence continues at coordinate 10,095 of JAVRKU010000002.1, forward strand.
TTAGAGAACCTGAAATTATAGCCCTTGATTGTATAGTCGATCATCTGGATGATGAAGCAGCTTTGAAAGTTCAAAATATTGTGCTATCATTAAGACAAAAATACACTCTCATCTTAGCCACGAGGAAAATGCCGAATTTTTTACCTATATCTGACAGAATTTTTGTCATGAAAGAAGGAAAGATCGAGTTCGAAGGAACGAAAAAAGAAATGGTTTTTACCTTTCAGGGTTTATAATTATCAAAATAATAACTTAAAATAAAGAGGATATTGTGAAGTATCATATTCAAACACTTGGGTGTAAATTCAATCAGTACGAAAGTGCCCGTATAGGTGAGATACTGAAAGCAGTAGGTTATACTCAAGCATCCCCTGAAGATGCTGATATCGTAATTATTAACAGCTGTGCAGTCACATCTGAAGCTGAAAGGCAATCACTTCAAGCTGCCAGACATTTCAAAAAAATAAATAGAAATGCAAGAATTATTTTTACCGGATGCGCTGTTCATGATAAAGAGATTACAGAATTTGATCTCGTCCTTGGAAATGGGGAGAAGATGAGAATTCTTGATCACATAGAATCACATGGTACGATAAAAGATACTTCTTATTTTCTCAAAGATTCAATGGATTACGATGTATCTAAGATACCCGATCATACTCGCACCTTTCTTAGCGTTGAAAATGGTTGTAACTGGGGATGCTCTTATTGTGCAGTTCCACAATTTAGAGGTACGAAAATTCGATCAAAGCCTATCGAGCTGGCCATTCGTGAGGCAGGAAATATGGTTAAGGCTGGTATAAAAGAGATCGTCGTGAGCGGTATAAATATAGCACTTTATGATGATAACGGGTTGAAACTCAGAGATCTTTTGAAACAATTTTCAAAAATTGAAGGAGATTTCAGAATAAGGTTAAGCTCGATAGATCCTTTAAGTGCAATTGATCTTGCTGATAATTTTTTTGTTGGATCAAAACTCTGTCATCATATTCACATCTCACTTCAGAGTGGATCTGATAATGTGCTTGAGAGAATGAACAGACATTACAGAAGTGCAGATATTATTAAAATGGTAGAAATATTCAGAAAAATTGACGGATTATTCGCCTTTTCTGCCGATATCATAGCTGGTTTCCCTGGAGAAAGTACTGCCGATTTCGTTGAAACTTTTGACCTTTTGAAGAGAATAGAAGTCTCAAAGATCCATGTTTTCCCGTTTTCTCCAAGACCCGGAACAAGAGCCGCAACAATGGCTGCAGTAGATGAGATGGAAAAAAAAGAAAGGGTTCAACAGTTGAAAATGCTTTCTAAAGATCTTGAACGAAATTTCAGAAAAAAGCTCAGTGGGACGACACAGAAGATCCTCGTTGAGAAAGTTGAAAATGAATTTTCTGAAGGGTTAGACGATCATCATATCAGATATATTTTGAAATATCATAGTGAAATAGGACAATTCATCAAATGCGAAGTTTGAGGGGATTTCAAGATGAAGATATACTTTAATGGTGAATGGCACGATTCGGACGTTAAAATCAGTGTTCTTGATAGAGGGTTCATGTACGGAGAGGGCATTTATGAGAGCTTGCGAACTTATAACGGTGCGATCTTTGCTCCAATGAAACATTTTGAGCGTTTCAAAAGATCTGCAAAAATTCTCAGTATACCTTTTATGATTGATTTTGAAGAGTTCAAATCTCTTTTGAATGACGGTATAAAAGGTATATCTGCAGATTGCACAATAAGAGTTGTTCTGACCGGTGGGGATGGTAAAAATCCTAATCTGATCATTTATATGATGGAACTTCAGGCTCCGGACCCAGATCTTTATACTTATGGGGTTGATGTTGGAATATCAAAGCTTAGAAGAATTTCAAACTTCTCTCTTCCTTCAATTCTTAAGACAACCTCGCATGCCAATTATGCAATCGCCCGTCAGGGTAAAGAAAACTTTTACGAAGTGCTTGTACTTAACGAAGATGGCTTCGTTGCTGAAGGATTGATGAGCAACGTGTTTTTAGTCGAAAACATGACGCTTATCACTCCTTCTTTAGAAACTGGCATTCTTGATGGGATCACAAGAGAGGTTATCATAGATCTTGCAAAATCTCTCGAGATAGATGTACAGGAGAGACTTGTCAATGTTGACGAACTCTTCAATTGTTCAGAGATTATACTCTCACGTACAAGTGCTGAGATAATACCTGTAAGAAAGATTGAAAGCAGATTGATCTTCGAAAATGATCCCGGTGGTATCACTCAATTTTTGATGGAAAATTTCAGGCCATATATACTTCAAAGGCAGGATCTATGGTGATCCCTAAAAAAGGCAAAATTCGGCCAAAAAAAGCCTTTTATAACCAATTAAAGGTTTTTATTTGATCTTTGCTCGGGGTATTTCATTTTTTCTTCGTTTTGTGTCATAATAATAAAAAGTATAAAGGTGGTTCCAATTGAATAGCATGACCGGATATTCAAAAGTAGCTCAAAACATCGATGGGATAAATTATCTTATCGAAATAAAAGGTGTTAACCACAAATATCTCAACGTTGTTTTTTCTATTCCAACGCTCTTTTCTTCATTTGAGTCAAGATCATCTGAGATAGTGCAATCCAGAGTCAAAAGAGGCAGCGTATCTATAAGGGCAGAAATAAGAGGTGATTTTGAATCCGATCTCATTCATGTAGATCTTGATCTTGCAAGATCGTATCTCGGAGCCTTTGCTGAGATCGGAAAGAAAAGTGGCATAGAATTAAAAGCTAATCTCGGAGATCTCCTGCAGATAAAGGAAATTTTTAGGATGGACCTTGATCTCGAAATGGAAGAAAAGATCTGGAAAGGTTTTGAAATGGTTCTTATCAAGGCACTTGATCTTTACAACGAAAACAGGAAAATAGAGGGAGAAAAATTAAAGCATTACCTTGAAGCTCAGCTGAAAAATATCGAAGAAATAACTTACCGGATGCAGAATTACGAGACCGATAATCGCCAAAAATATAGAGAAATGCTTCTTGATAACCTGAAAAATAATTTTTCTGACTTTGAATTGAACTCTGAAAGGCTTGAACAGGAGATCATCTTAACCATTCAGAGATCTGATATAGGCGAAGAGATATCAAGATTGCTTTCACATATATCGAGAACGCATGATCTTATGAAAGCAGATAAAGATGTTGGAAGTGAACTTGATTTTTTATTTCAGGAGATGGGACGGGAGATGAACACACTCTCGGCCAAATCTAAAATTTTTGAAGTGCTGGATCTCATTGTTGAGGGGAAAACTGCGATCAAAAAGTTGAGAGAACAGGTTCAAAACGTTGAATGAAAATTTCAAAATTCGGAGGGAGGAACTATGTACGGACTCATAAACATCGGTTTTGGTAATGTTGTGATCGGAGACAGGGTCATAGTCATAGTTAACCCGGAGTCGGCCCCTTTGAAGCGTCTTAAAGAAGGGGCAAGGGACGAAGGAAAGCTCGTAGATGCAACTTATGGAAGACGGACAAGATCGATCTTAATCACGGATAGTAACCATGTGATATTGAGTGCGATACAGCCAGAAACGATAGCTGAAAGATTCCAGACCTCCTTTGAGGAAATGGAAGAGAATACCCGTATGGCTGAAAATAAGATAAGAGCCAAATCACAAAAATCATGAACGGGTTAGCTTTTGTCATGAGTGGCCCTTCAGGGGTTGGTAAAACTACAATAGTTAAAAATGTTCTGAATGAACTCGATGATCTTGAATTTTCAATTTCTTATACGACAAGACCAAGAAGAGAAGATGAAATCGATGGAGTCGACTACTTTTTTATCGATGAAGGAAAATTCAGAACGCTTATAAAAAAGAATGAATTTCTCGAATGGGCAGAGGTTCATGGTCATCTTTACGGAACATCCAGAAGCTACGTCGATTCAAGACTGAATAAAGGTGCAAACGTGCTTCTTGACATAGACGTTAAAGGTGCACTGAACGTGAAGAATATTATGAAAGAAAAGGCAGTGATGATCTTTGTTGCTCCACCTTCTTTCAGTGAATTGAAAGAAAGACTCATAAAACGTCATACAGAAGATAAACAAAACCTTGAAAAAAGAATTGAAGACGCAAAAGATGAACTATCTCAGATTACAAAATTTGAATATCTCTTGGTAAACCGCAATGTGGATCTTTCAGTCAAACAGCTCGAATCCATAATCATCTCAGAACAGATGAGAGTTCCAAGATTGATGGAATTTATTGGTAAGTATAAATTTTATAAATCAGAAGCGGGTGAAAAATCGTGAAACAAAGGTTGTATGAAACTCTCATGGATAGATATGGTAACAAATACGCCATAACTATGGCGGCGGCAAAAAGAGCCGAAGCTTTAAACGAACTTTCGAGACCCCTGATACAAACATCAGAAGCGAATCTTGTATCGGTAGCACTTCAAGAGATGTCAGAAGGATACGTTGAGATTAAGAACGCAGAAATGCTTAAAGTGCTTGTAGCGGGCGTCAAATTACCAAAGAAAAGATGAAGGTACTTCTTGGAATAACCGGAGCTATCGCAGCTTACAAGGCTGTTGATATTGTTAGTGTATTAAGAAAACGCGAAGATGAAATAAAAATCATGATGACAGAAAATGCTATGAAGTTTGTCTCTCCTCTAACTTTTTCTTCAGTTGGTAACGCTAAAGTCTACACCGATAGTTTTGATTTTAAAGAGTCTATACCTCATACAACACTATCGGCATGGGCCGATATTTTAGTAATAGCCCCTGCAACTGCAAATACGATAGCCAAACTTGCTAATGGCTTTGCAGACAACATTGTAACGATGACAGCCTTGGCTTTCACCAGATCGAAGATCATCATGCCTTCTATGAATGTTAGAATGTATGAAAATGCAGTAACGTTCGAAAACATTTCAAAACTTTCTAAACTTGGATGGGAAGTCGTCGAGCCTGATACCGGCCATCTTGCCGATGGTGAATATGGAAAGGGCAGGTATCCCGGTACCGAAAAGATCATCTTCGAAATTGATAGGCTTACGTCAAAAAAAGATCTTGGTGGCTTGAAAATACTTGTAACAGCAGGACCAACGCAGGAGATCATTGACCCCGTAAGGTATGTAACAAACAGATCGTCGGGAAAGATGGGCTATGCGATAGCCAAAGCTGCTACACTCAGAGGTGCGGCTGTTGATCTTGTCTCAGGGCCCGTGAACATAGCAGCCCCGTTCAGAGTCAAAAAATATGATGTAAAAAGTGCACAGGAGATGGCCGGATTGACTTTAGATCTGTCAAAGAATGCAGACATCATAATAATGGCGGCAGCTGTTGCGGATTACAGACCAGATAAGATAGAAGATCAAAAGATAAAAAAAAGTGCAAATGTGCTCGATCTTCATCTCGTTAAAACAGTTGATATACTTTCAGAACTTTCGAAATTTAAAAGAGAAGATCAATTCTTAGCGGGATTCGCCGCGGAGACAGAAAATATTTTTGAGAATGCGGAACGCAAGTTAAAGTCAAAAAAAGTTGATATGATAGTTGCAAATGATGTTTCGAGAAAGGATATAGGTTTCGAATCGGATTTTAATGAAGCCACGATCTTCTTAAAGGATGAAGAACCAATTCATATCGATCGGATGAGCAAAGATTCTCTTGCGAATAGATTGCTTGATACAATAGTAGAACATAAATTTAAAAAATAATTAAATTTAAATACTCGATAGATATGGTATTATATATTTAGTACCCTAATGGGGTATATTATGGAGGTGGTTTTAATGGCGGCTTTACTTTCAGAAGAAGATAGAAAATATCTTGTGGAACTTTTCCAGAAAGAGATAAAAGGAGAGGTTAAGATATTGTTTTTTGGTAGCAAAAATAAAGAAGAATGTGAGTATTGTGAGCTCACAGAACAGATATTGCAAGAACTTGCCGAAACAACTGAAAAAATAAAGATAGAAACATATGATTTTGATACCGAAGAAGCGCTTCTTAAGAAATACAACATTGGAATGGCTCCGGCCATAGTTATGATCGATTCGAATGGAAAAGATATGAGAATCAGGTATTATGGTATTCCGTCCGGTTACGAATTTTCTTCTCTAATCGAAGATGTCATAGCGACATCTAAAAATGGAGAGGTTGAGCTTTCAGATTTAACGCTAAAAAAACTCGAGGATGTAAAATCTCCCATAAAATTGCAGGTCTTCGTCACTCCAACGTGCCCTTACTGCCCGAAAGCTGTTCTTATGGCTCATAAACTGGCCATGCAGTCTCCATATATAATGGGTGAAATGGTAGAAGCAAATGAATTTCCGGATCTCTCAATGCAGTATAACGTCTCTTCGGTTCCACATATAATAATAAACGATGGAGAAGGAGAATTTGTTGGCGCTCTTCCTGAAGAAGCTTTCATCGATCAGGTCATGAGTGTTGTGAAGGGAGCATGACATCTAAATGCCTCTTTTCAATTTTCAAAATGTTCCAAGACCGGAAGAGACAAATTACGATGTTGCCATTATAGGTGCAGGCCCTGGAGGTCTTTCAACGGCCATATATGCTGGGCGTGCCAGACTAAAAACGATTGTTTTTGAAAGAGCCACAGAGGGTGGTCAGATTCTCCTCACGGATACCGTGGAAGATTATCCTGGTTTTGCTTCTATAAGTGGCAAGGATCTGGCAGATAAATTTCTTGAGCATGCTAAAACATTTGGAGCTTCTTTTACGAATGAAGAGATCGTTGAGGTAGATTTAAAGTCCGATCTGAAACATTTGAAAACAGATCTTGGAAATGAATACACCGCAAAAGTTGTTGTGATCTCTACCGGGAGTAATCCTAAAAAACTTGGTGTTTCCGGAGAAGATGAATTCATGAACAGAGGTATATCTTACTGTGCGGTTTGTGATGGAACGTTTTTCAAGGACAAAGATGTTGTTGTTGTAGGTGGTGGAGACAGCGCACTTGAGGAAGGCCTTTATCTTACGAAGATAGCGAAAGAGGTGACATTGATCCACAGAAGAGACAAACTCAGAGCTCAAAAAATTGCGCAGGATCGAGCCTTCAAATCAAAAATGAAGTTCATATGGAACACCGTCATTACAGAAATCGGTGGGAACAAGAAGGTCGAATATATCATGCTCAAAGATCTTAAGACTGGTGATACAAAAAAATTGCTGACAGATGGTGTGTTTATCTACGTCGGCCTTTCTCCGAATACGGAAATTTTTAAAAATATGGTTGATATGGATGAAAATGGTTTCGTCCTGGCGAATGAACATATGGAAACGAACATCAAAGGAGTTTACGTCGTTGGTGATGTTAGAAAAACACCTTTAAGGCAGATTGTCACAGCGGCCGCTGATGGTGCGATAGCTGTCATTGATATGGTAAAGTACTTCGATTGAAATTTGAGTGAAGTCATGATAAAAGGGCCACTTTTTGTGACCCTTTTTTGTTTGCTTCAAAATGAAAATTTTGTGTATACTAAACCTGTTTTAAAATCTGAATATCTGTCTCTGGAGGAAGGCAAATAAACACTGCATCCTGCGAGCGGCACGCTGCCTGCTAAATCGGTGATTGCCGGAGTCAGAGCGTTGACTTATAATCTAAACTTAGTTTAGTATATAATAGAAAAGGAGGCGAGTGTTGTGAAGAAACTTTTCTTTCTTTTTATCTTTTTCACAATTTTTGCACCTTTTCTTTTCGCACAAACTCAGTTGAATGTGGATAAGGTTTTAGCAGGTAAGACCATTGTTCTGGATCCCGGAAATGGTGGCTTCGATCCTGGTGCGATAGGGCCTACTGGTTTACTTGAAAAAGATTTGAATTTGAAAGTCGCACTCGATCTCGCTCAAATTTTGCAAATTCAGGGTGCTAATGTCATTCTCACGAGGGCTACCGATGTTTATGTACCGCTCAGACAGAGAATAGAAATAGCAAATCAGGCAAGTGCCACGCTCTTCATTTCAATAGCCCATAATTCAATTCAGGGAGCACCGGATGTTGACAGACCGCAAGTCTTTTACTTGAGTACATCTGACTCTTCAAAACTTGCCGCCCAGATCTTCTTAAATGAATTCGAAAAATTTTTCCAAACAAAGGGAAATCTCATAAAAGAAGAACTCACGGTGTTAAGATATGCCCAAATGCCAGCCATTCTTGTTGAACCATGTTTCATGTCAAATCCAAAAAGGGAAATGTGGCTTAAAAGTTCGAAGAATCTCTGGAGAGAGGCAAATATTCTTGATATAGCCATTCTTAAATACTTTCAGGAGACAGGATCGTAATGATCATATTTCACTATCTATCTTCTCTTTTTCTTCTTTGATCTTTCCATTTCCCGATATCATTCTGTTGAGTGATGTAAGAAAAAAAATTGCTCCACTCAGAATTAAAGGTACAAAATAGCTTAAAACCCTCCACTCAAGCGTGACCGTGCTCAAAAATTTAACCGGTACAAGTGTCGAAAAGAAAAGATAAAACCCGCCCTCTGCGATGCCTGCCGATCCTGGGGTTGGAGAAAAAAAGATGATCATAGTTGCTATCGCCTGGACTGCAATTACATCTAAGAGCCCTCTGGAAAGGTTTTCAAATATACTGAATGATTGAATTGCTGCAAAGGCGAGGTAAAGATGACCAAATGCCGAGATCAAAGCAAATACAAATGCGAAGATTACCGTTGGCCAGTGCTTTAAAATTATCCCTGTCACGTGCACGTAATTGTCGAATTCTTTTTCGACTTTTTCATTCAGACCTCCTATTTTTGGCCTCATCCTTTTGCTGAATCTCAAAAGGCCTATGACCCATTTCGCTGCCCTCAAAAGTGAATTTCTTATCCGTGGGCTTACATTTATGAGTATTAAAAGCAGTATGCCACTGACAGATAAAATGAAACCTGCAAATGTAAGGAAAAGTGTGAGTTGATCTCTTTTCATAACTGTAAAAGCCGTTGTGAATCCAAGTATTGCCACCAAAACCATAGAGCTCTGTTTTATTATGAATCTCAGTTCGGCTATCGAGATAGAGCTACCTACATTTATTCCATTTCTTGAAAAATAGGCTATCTGAAGAACACTGCCTCCTGTGGAGGCAGGAGATAATTTGTTGAAAAATATTCCTATTATTGAAGCATTAAAGGATTTTTTAAAAGAAAAAGAAACGCCGGTGAGTTTCTCAACGAGCAAATATGTAATCATCGCATCGGCAAACCATGAAATTATGAGGCTTGCAAGTCCTGATAAACCCCACACATTCGAAAAGAAAAAAACCAGCAATTTACCCCATTCTATCCCACTGCCGAAGCTATTCAGAAAATAAACAGTTATTGCAGACACGACTGAAAGAAAAACTAAATATATGACAATACGCTTCATATTTTTCCCACCGATGGTAAAATAGATATGATTCGATCTATTCTAACCGAAAGAGTGGTATTTTCAAAAATTGGAGGTTAAAGATGATAGAACCGCACGGTGGGATGCTTGTGAACCTGATATGTGAAAACCCTTTTGATGATAATCTCAAAAAGATAGCGATTTCTGATTACAGATTAAGAGATCTCGAAAATATAGCGACCGGGCTCTTCAGTCCTCTAAGAGGGTTCATGGTAGAAAAAGATTATTTGAGTGTTATCGATAACATGCGCCTCACAAATGGTACCGTGTGGACGGTTCCTATTTTACTTCCAATTCAAAAAGATATTTTTGATACTTTGAGATTGGATGAGACTATCTTAATCACGAATGTTGATGGGGTGGTTTTTGGTCAGGTGAATGTGGAAGATAAATTTGTTCGTGACAGAAAAAATGAGGCGATGAAGGTTTTCGGAACGACGGATCCGGCACATCCTGGTGTCAAAAAAATATATGATGAAAGTGAATTCACGATAGGTGGAGAGATAAAACTCTTTCGAAGAATTGATCACGGAGAATTCGAGAAATACAGATTCGATCCTGTCGATACAAGGAAATATTTTGTAAAAATGAGATGGAAAACAGTTGTCGCCTTTCAGACGAGAAATCCGGTTCACAGGGCTCACGAATATCTCCAAAAGATAGCTCTGGAAAGCTACGATGGTCTTTTTCTTAATCCGCTTGTGGGTGAGACAAAACCGGACGATTTGCCGGCGAATGTGAGGATGAAAACATACGAAATTCTCCTTGATAATTACTATCCAAAGGAAAGAGTTTTGCTTGGAATTTTCACCGCTAACATGTTCTATGCGGGTCCCAGGGAAGCCGTATTCCATGCGATATGCAGAAAAAATTATGGATGCACGCATTTCATCGTTGGACGGGATCATGCCGGTGTTGGAAAGTATTACGGAACATATGATGCCCAAAAGATCTTTGATTTATTCGATCAAACAGAGATCGGCATCATACCACTGAAGTTCGAAAACGCTTTCTACTGTACGAAATGTGAATCTATGGTAACATCCAGATCGTGCCCTCATTCAGCAAAATTTCATATATCCGTGAGCGGTACTGAAATGCGCGAGCGTTTATCTAAAGGAGAAATACTTCCGAAAGAATTCATGAGACCTGAGATATCGAAGATACTTGTGGAATATTATTCAAAAGTGCGTGATTAAGATGGATAATGTTAGGCTTCCAAATTTTCTCATAGCCGGCGCTGCAAAGGGCGGAACAACATCCTTAAGTTATTATTTAAAACAGCACAGGGAGATATACATCTCTCCTGTGAAAGAACCAAAATTTTTTTCTGCCCAGTTCCTGAAATTTCCCCTTAACGGTGTTGGAGACAAAGAGGTTGAAAAACATATAATAAAAAGCTTTGATGATTACGTGAAGCTTTTCAGATGGGTAACTCCAGAAAGAAAGGCAATAGGAGAGGCGAGCGTCGATAACCTTTACTATCGCGAAATGGCCATAAAACAGATAAAAAAATATCTCGGTGATCCTAAAATCATAATAATTCTCAGAAATCCTATGTCACGGGCTTTTTCAGCATATACCCATCTTGTAAGGGACGGACGTGAAACTCTTTCATTTGAAGATGGTCTTGATAGAGAATCTTACAGAATGAAAGAAAACTGGGAATTCATGTGGTTTTACAAAGATGTTGGCCTTTACTACCAGCAGGTGAGAGCTTATTTTGATAATTTCAGTAAAGTAAGGGTTTATTTTACCGAAGATCTCGAAAGAGAGCCTATGAAAGTTGTCAGGGATGTTTTTGAATTTCTTGAAGTTGATCCAGATTTTGTTCCTGATGTAAGCGTAAAATACAATGTCTCCGGTATTCCGAAGAGAAAAATTTACAGCAAAATATCGAAGAATATGAATACAGTTGGGAGCTTTCTTGAAAAAGGGGTAAATTACCTTTTTCCTAAAAAAGGTACGAAGATCATAGGAACTTTTGAAAAATGGAGAGCGAAGGGGCTTAACAGACCCCAGATGAAGAAAGAAACTCATGATTATCTGTTAGAATTTTACCGAGAAGATATAACAAAAACTCAAAAATTCTTGAGAAAGGATCTGTCAAATTGGCTGAAATAAAAGATAGGGAAGGGTTCGTCATATGGCTTACGGGTCTTTCTGGATCTGGAAAGACAACGCTTTCTTTTAAAATAGAAAAAGAACTCAAAAAACGCGGCATGAAATTTGTCCAGAGGCTCGATGGTGACGTGATAAGGCAGAGTTTGAACAAAGGCCTTGGATTTTCCAGAGAGGATAGAGATGAAAATATAAGACGCGTCGGTTTTGTTGCAAAACTTCTGAGCAACAACGGGGTAGCAACGATCTGTGCCTTTATTTCTCCTTATCATGCGGTGCGAGAAGAAGTAAGGAAAGAATGCAAAAATTTCATAGAAATTTACGTAAGGTGCCCTCTCGAAATTCTCATCATGAGGGATCCGAAAGGACTTTACAAAAGGGCCCTTACTGGAGAGATAAAAAATTTCACCGGTATAGATGATCCATACGAAGAGCCGGCAAATCCAGAGATAATTGTCGATACATCTAATGAATCTTTAGAAGAAAGCACAGAAAAGATCTTGAAATTTTTGGAAGAAAGAGATCTTATACCTCAGAAATTAGAAATTAGAGAATAGTAAAATGCTTTTGCTATAAACTTTAATCTTTGAGATAAGTAAGCGGAGCATAGTTCACAATAAGAAATTCGCTACGCTGACTAATACAGCAACAAGCAGTGCATACCTTATCCATTTAGCTTTTTTCAAAAGCGTGAATTTTGCTCCGAAATAAGCTCCCGTCATGCTTCCGGCTGAGAGCACAAGTCCTATCGGCCAGTTTACCATCCCTTTAGATATGAATATTGCGAGCGAAAAAATGGTGTAACATGCTATTATTAAAACTTTTACTGCATTCGTTTTAACTATGTCAAGACCGTTGACAAGTGTGAGTGCTGCTATGAAAAAAAAGCCGACACCTGCCTGGATGAATCCTCCATAAAAACCTATTCCAAAAAAGATAATGTAAGAGATCCAGTTGAATTTCTTCGGGATCTTCGCACCTTCTTCCCACACGTTAGGCTCAAAAAAAATGAAAAAAGCCATGATAAGGAGTACGATACCGATCAATTTTTTAAGAATCGATTGATCGATATTCACAACGACAAAAGTTCCAATTATCGCACCGATTGATGCCGCTAACGCTAAAGGTAAAGCAACTTTGAAGATATGAACTTTACCCTTTCTAAATTGATAGGTTGAGACGATATTTTGAAGCAGAATAGAGATCCTGTTTGTACCATTTGCCATATTCACACTCAGCCCTAAGAAGGTAAGTAAAGGCAAAGTTAGAATGGATCCGCCTCCCCCGATGACATTCATGAATCCTGTCACAACTCCTACAACGTATGTCAGAATATATAGCAGTATTTCCAACTTCTGCTCCCCCTCTATAAAATGTCATTGTATCTATGATAATACTTTTTCATTTATCATAAAAGTAACAAATGATGGATTGAATGTGTCAATTTAATTGAACGGTAATGAACTTTACAATTTTGTGTTCAATAAACAGTTTCAATTTTTTATATTAAAAGGATTAAAATTGATATTGATGCTAAAAGCATCTAATACGAGGAGGTCATTCAGATGGAAAACGGAAATGGTGGAGGGCTTTTCACCGACGCTCTTAAGCAATTCGATAGAGCTGCTGATTTGATGAAGCTCGATGAGGGTATGCGGCAGGTTTTAAAGTCTCACAGGAGAGAAATAACTGTTAATTTCCCGGTCAAGATGGACAACGGTTCGATCCGTGTTTTTACAGGTTATCGTTTTCAACATAATATAGCGCGCGGTCCTGCAAAGGGAGGTATAAGGTACCACCCGAATGTCAATGCTGATGAAATTAAAACGCTTTCTTTTCTGATGACATGGAAATGTGCGATTGCAGGAATACCTTATGGTGGAGCAAAGGGCGGGGTCAAGGTGAATCCAAATGAGCTTTCAGATGGAGAACTTGAGAGAATGTCGAGAAGGTATTTCTCGGAGATAGCCCCGTTCATCGGCACAGAAGTAGATATTCCGGCTCCAGATGTTAACACAAATCCAAAGATCATGGCGTGGTTTATGGATACTTATTCTATGAATCTTGGACATTCAGAACTTGGAATTGTTACCGGCAAGCCACTTGAACTTGGTGGATCTCTTGGCAGAACTGAAGCAACAGGCCGTGGCGTTGCAATAGTTACAGATGAAGCATGCAAGTATTTTCTCACCGGTGGTGGACTCAAGGGAAGAACGGTCGCCATTCAAGGTTTCGGAAATGTCGGTACTTACACCGCTTTGATAATGGGTACCGAATACGGTGCAAAAGTTGTGGCTATAAGCGATATAACAGGTGCTTATTACAATCCTGAAGGCATAAATGTTCAGGAGGCTTTTGATTATGCTGCCAAAAACAAAGATCTTAGTGGATTCAATGGAGCCAAGAAGATATCCAACGAAGAACTGCTCGAACTGAACGTCGACATTCTCGTACCAGCCGCTCTTGAAAGATCCATTACTGAGAAAAATGCTGATAAGATAAAAGCTAAGATAGTGATAGAGGCCGCAAATAATCCAACTACCCCTGAAGCAGATGAAATTCTCAGATCGAAGAAGATAAAGGTAGTTCCAGATTTTCTGACGAATTCAGGTGGCGTCGTTGTTTCTTACTTCGAATGGGTTCAGGGACTCAATTCTTATTTCTGGGATCTTGAAGATGTAAGAAAGGCTCTCACAAAGATCATGAAAACGGCCTTTGGAGATATAATCAGAACGATGGAACAGTATAAAACAGATATGAGAACAGGTGCTTATATACTTGCGATAAGTAAAGTTGCGACTGCAACAAGTATGCGCGGCATTTATCCATAAAAAACTTAAAATTCAAAGAAGAGAGGCAACCAAAAGGTTGCCTTTTTTTGCTATAATAATTAAGATTAGATCTTTTTCACGAACGGAGGATTATTATGAATGAGATGGTTAAGACAGCGACCATTTACGAGGATGCTTCTCACAAATTTTTCTTTCTTGGATGGGAGGAAAAGGAAGAAAGCGGTTTCATTCAGACAAATCAGTACCTGATCCTTGATGATAATGAGGGTGTGCTTCTTGATCCGGGAGGTGTTCACGTTTTCCCGAGAGTTTTAGCTAATGTTTCAGAGTTGATTGGTATAGATAAAATAAAGTATATATTTTTCTCGCATCAGGATCCTGACGTTTCTTCAGGAGTGGCTCTATGGCTTTCAGCCACTTCAGCAAAAATTTATATATCGGGGCTATGGACAAGATTTCTTCCACATTTTGGAATTTACGATTTTTCAAGGATAAATGCAATTCCAGATAGAGGTGGAGAGATAAGGCTTCAGTCAGGGAAAACTTTGATCATAATCCCATCGCACTTTCTCCATTCACCAGGACAGTTTTCGCTGTACGATCCGGTTTCTAAGATTCTTTTCAGCGGAGATATAGGGGCTGCAGTTTTTCCTGAAGGGAAAAGGTATCCTTTCGTTGAAAACTTTGAGGAACACAGGAAATACATGGAGGCTTTTCACAGAAGATATATGGCATCTAATGAATTTTGCAAAAAATGGATAGATACAATAAAAAAGTACGATATAAATATCATAGCACCGCAACATGGAGCCATTTTCATGGGAGAAAATGTGAAGAAATTCATGGACTGGTTTTACAACCTGAAATGTGGTAAAGATGTCATCGACGAAATTTATGGAAGATGAGGAGATATCATGTTAAGAAAAAAAGTTCAGGTTGAAGTTAAGGAAGAGAAGAACAAAGATAGTGATACTTCTGTTGAAAATCTGAAAAGTTCGATCCAAAAGACTGCATCCGGTATCTACCATGAAAATGTCATCTCTTCTTTCACTTCAAATCTTGATGAGGTGATAGGGAGAAGGATCAAATCGGTCGAAAAGTCTGTCGAGGAATCGACAGGTTCTATGGAAGATGTTTTGAAGATGATCGATAGGATATTCGACATGGTCAGAAAAATGGACAAAATGGCAAAAGATAATCTCGATAAGATCGTCGAGAGCAATACAAATGTTGGAGTTGAACTAAAAAAAGCCGGTACAAGTCTTGAAGAGCTTGACAAAGATATATCTGAGACCATAAATTCAACGATGCAATCGCTTTCTGAATTTTCAAAAGTCTCCCAGATGGCAGATGCGATCCTTGATATAGCGCATCAGACGTCTATACTTTCTTTGAATGCAAGCATAGAAGCTGCAAGAGCTGGAGAAGCCGGGAAAGGATTTGCAGTTGTTGCCGTTGAGATTCAGAATTTATCAGCCGAAACTGATAGAACATCAAAGGAAATATCAAAACTTGTCGGCGATCTTTCACGAAAGGTTGAACTTTCGATGAAGAGCATACAGAAGATGAATATTTTCAGGGCACTGAAGGATTCGCTTGATGAAATAATGAGTGTTCTTGCCGAAAATGAGAAATTTATAAGAGATGTCAGAAATAGAACCGGTGAAATAACAGATGCCATGGATAAAGGAATGGATGAACTTGAGGAGACAAAAAAACGCGTTGAAGAGCTCTTGAAAATCATAGTAACCGTCAAAAACGTTATAGATACCGTTCTAACAATCCAGAAAAAGATGAAAGAGATACAGATCTGAACAAATGTTAAATTCATCTCAGAAAGCTCATGCAAGATTTATATCAATTGTAGAAGGATCGATGGCAACTGTGTGGGGATCCTTCACTGGTGGATTTGGAGGAAATTCGTACCTTGTTGGTTTTTTCCTGTGGCTTGGTGCTTCACCATTTGTGATATCAATATATTCTGCTCTCATCCCGCTATCCAGTGTTATTCAGCCTTTATCTTTGATGATGGCAAGGACGTTCACGAGTAAGAAGCGATTCATACTAACCTTTATGGCCATTTCAAGGCCCATCTTTTTTATATTAGCGCTCACGTATCTCCTACCTTCAGGTTTGAAGATCTGGATCGCACTTGCGATCTTCTTTTTCATAGAGGTAATGACATCGGTTGTTGGTTCTCCATGGCAGACATGGATGACGGAATTGGTAGATCCAAACATACGTGGACGATATTTTGGAATCAGAAATTTTATAACCGGCTTTGTTGCGATTCCGTCTCTGCTTGCTGCCGGATATTTGCTTGATTTACTTGGAAAAGGTTTCATGGCCTTTTTGATCATCTTTGCAATAGGTTCTTTTTTTGGAGTACTCGATTGTTATTCCATTAAACTTCAGGACGAAGATGAAAGCTCTAAATCGTCCATGATAAATATGCCTGCTCTCTTTGAGATTTTAAAGATCCCCGGTCTTTACAGGAAATACCTCATTGTGCTTTCGTTTTGGATTCTTACGATGAATCTCATTGGACCTTATGCGACTGTCATGATGATCGATGTCTTCAAATACAATTATGTAATACTTGGCATTTTAACTATGGTATCGACAGTTGCAGCGGCTATTTTTCAACCTGTGTGGGGAAGACTTGGAGATAGATATGGCAATTTCAAGATGCTCAAATTAAATCTTTTTATCCAGACGTTTCTTACCGCCGGATGGATTTTCGCCGTTCCAGGTATGTATTACATGATACCTTTCCAGATTTTCATAGGCATAATAGCAATGGCAGGCACTGGGCTTACATCATTTAATTTTCTAATGGAGATCGTTCCTGCTTTTGGAAAGACAGAAGCTTTCGCCGTTTACGCGAGTGTAACAAATCTTGCATCTTTTGCTGGGAACATCATTTCTGGATTTCTGTTCATACTCTTTGCAAGTGTCCATTTCAGGATCGCATGGTGGGCACTTGATGCTTACAGGGCAATCTTCATCGTCTCTCTTGCCTTTTCGGTATGGATGCTTCATTACATTTTCAAGATCAAAAGGGAATCCTATATTATATCGATTTAACGATGTTTTTAAAAGTTTCAATTGTATCTTTGAACTCAGGTTTTTCTTCCACCGATTGTTTCAGGAACATTTCTATTTCGCTTGCGAATTTGATCGATCTGTCTATTTTTTGATCATTTCCCAATTTGTAAGCGCCAACGCTGAGCATATCTTTGATCGAAGCATAAGTTGACATAAGATCCCTTGCGATGTTAGCATTCTCTACCACGTCCTTATCTACTATATACGGCATGACTCTGCTAACACTTTTTAGGACGTCTATCGCTGGATAATGGTTTGAGTTTGCGAGCTCTCTCGTAAGAACTATATGTCCATCGAGTATGCTCCTTGCGGTGTCACTTACAGGTTCATTCAAATCATCGCCCTCGACAAGAACGGTGTATATGCCGGTAATAGATCCTTTATCCGAATTGCCTGCCCTTTCAAGGATCTTCGGAAACATTGCGAAGACGCTTGGTGTATATCCACGCGTTGCAGGAGGCTCGCCAATAGCAAGTCCGACTTCTCTTTGAGCAAGTGCGAAGCGTGTGAGCGAATCAACCATTAAAAGGACGTCTTTCTCCTGATCTCGGAAGTACTCCGCTATGGCAGTTGCGGTGAAGATAGCTTTCACTCTCACAAGAGCCGGTTTATCGCTTGTTGCAACAACAACGACGGATCTTCCTATCGCATTTCCGAGGTCTCTCTCTATGAATTCTCTTACCTCTCTTCCACGTTCCCCGACAAGGCATATAACGTTAACATCCGATAAAGAGTTATGGGCTATCATACCCATAAGTGTAGATTTTCCGACCCCACTTCCTGCAAATATTCCTATCCTCTGTCCTTTACCAATTGTTAGAAAAGCATCTATTGCCCTAACACCAACTGGCAGTGGATCTTTTATCATATTCCTTGTTATCGGATTTGGAGGCTGGGCATTAAGCGGATAAGAAATTTTCGTGAAAAGAGGTTTTTCATCTAATGGATTTCCAAGACCATCTATTATCCGTCCGAGCATCGCATCGCCTGCAGGAACAGATAGCTTTTCTCCAGTCGCAAAAATGGCGGCACCTGATGAAAGGCCTTCGGTATCGCTTAAAGGCATAAGTATGACTTTATTCTCTTTGAATCCAACTATTTCGGCCAGAAACTTCTGATCTCTTGAATTCATCTCACAAAGTTCACCAAGAGGAGCATTAGGACCTATCGATTCTATCGTGAGGCCTACTATTTTATCTATACGCCCCATCATCTTCCACAGGGCACCATTTTCTATTTCGCCTATTATTTTATCGAATATCTCTTTCATGGTTGAAAAGTGCGCCGGAGGGCGCACAGACTTTTATGCTTTGAACTCAATGAACGCACTTCTTGGAGCGCCGCAGATCGGGCATTTTTCTGGAGGCATACCCTCAACAGTATGGCCACAGACCTGACATATGTATATCTTGTCTGCCGTGTAATCCTTACCTTCTTTGGCAAGTTTTTGAGCATTCTTATACATTTCTCTATGGATCTTTTCAGCTTCTAATGCAAAATGGGTCGTTTTTTCAGCCTCTTTCTCGCCCTGAAATTTTGCCGTATTGTTGTAGACTGGATACATCTCTTCAACTTCGTAATTCTCACCATCGATACACTGCTGGATGTTGAATGACGGATCTCCTACAAGTTTGAGCGCGTTATAATGATTTTTTGCATGAACATATTCGGCGTAAGAAATTGCCTTGAACATGTTAGCAAGCTTTTTCAACCCCTTCTTCTCAGCTTCCTCTGCAAAAATTGCATACCTCATATGAGCCTGGGATTCACCCGCAAAAGCAGCTTTAAGAAAATCACTTGTCATCTGTTTCATATCATTACCTCCTTATGAAAATAGTATTCGATAGCAAAATAATTATACCACATATAATTAGGTGCATTACACCCAATTAGGTAAAAAGTGTTAAAATACAGGAAAGAAACAATGGAGGTGAATAAAATAATGATAAAAAATTACGTGCTTGATACGAATGTTTTGATCCACGATCCAAATGCGGTACATGCCTTCGAAGATAACAATTTGATAATTCCACTGCCGGTCATAGAGGAAATCGACAAGTTAAAAACAAGACCTGGAGAGATTGGAATGAGTGCAAGGCAGGTCGCACGTGAGCTCGATAATTTTAGAAAGCAGGGAAAACTTTACAAAGGTGTCAGGATCGACGGTGGTGGGATCTTGAAGATCGAGGTCATAAGTGAAATGAGAGATATGCCTCGATTCCTTTCAGATAAGGTAATGGATGATTGGATACTTTTTTATACCTTACAAATAGAGAAAAAAGATCCTTCCGTTAGAACAATTCTTGTGAGCAAAGATATAAATATGAGGATAAAGGCCGATGCGATAGGTCTTGAGGCCCAGGATTATTTAAAAGATAAAACCGAGGAGATAAAACTCTTTGAAGGATACAGAAAAGTTGATCTGGATCCACCGGCAGACGGAAATCCAAAAGGCATCGGAATCAACGACCTAAGACCAAATGAATTTTTGATCTTCAAAGGTGAAAAGATATTTAGATTCAAACAGGGTAAACTTGTCCCATCTCAGGTGAATTTAAATTCTGAAATATGGGGAATAAAGCCTTTAAATATAGAACAGGTTATGGCCCTTGATTTACTTCTTGACGAAAATGTATCGTTTGTGACTTTACTTGGTATAGCTGGTACCGGAAAAACATTGCTTTCTCTTGCTGCCGCACTTCACCTTGTGACAGATTTAAAAAAATTCAAAAAAATGACAGTGACAAGGCCCGTAGTTCCGATGGGAAAAGATATAGGATTTCTCCCGGGCAGCGCTGAAGAAAAGATGAAACCGTGGCTCGAGCCTATACGTGATAACTTAGAATTTCTTTTTGATAACGCAGGAAAATCGATATCTAGGATTGACAGTATGAGCTTTTTACAGGTCGAAGCTTTAAGTTACACGAGGGGTAGAACAATTCCACATCAGATAATAATAGTTGACGAGTCACAAAATTTAACACCGCATGAGGTGAAAACGATAATAACACGTGCCGGCGTTGAAACGAAGGTTATCCTTACCGGGGATATATCACAGATCGATAGCCCTTATCTTGATTCTATGTCAAACGGTCTTTCTTATGCAACGGTGAGATTTTCTAATCAGGAAATAGCAGGTCATCTGACGCTTTCACATGGTGTAAGATCTGAGCTTTCATCACTAGCTTCGAAAATACTTTGAGGAGATGATTTTATGATCTTTGAGAGTTTCAAAATTGGAAATTTGGATCTTAAAAATAGATTTGTGATGCCTGCGATGTGCCAGTATTCTTCGGATAATTATGGATTTGTTAAGCCGTGGCATGTTTCTCACTATGCGGTCAGGGCAATAGGTGGTGTCGGTCTTATAATTGTTGAGGCGACATCAGTAGATCCGGATGGAAGAATTTCGCCCAATGATCTCGGCATATGGAGTGATGAGCATATCGAAGGACTTAAGACCATCGTTGATACTGTTCATGAAAACGGTGCAAAGATAGCAATTCAATTAGCTCATGCCGGAAGAAAATCAAAGGCAACGAAAACTCCCATCGCACCATCACCGGTAAGATACAGTGATGATTATGGTCAGCCAAGAGAATTGACCATCCATGAAATAAAAAAAATCATCGACGAGTTCAAAGACGGAGCTAAACGTGCAAAAGTTATCGGCTTCGATGGAATAGAGATCCATGCCGCACATGGTTATCTCATAAATGAATTTTTATCTCCACTTGTTAACAAAAGAAAAGATGAATATGGTGGAAAAATTGAAAATAGATCAAAGTTTTTAAAGGAAATCATCTTATCGATAAGAGAAGAATGGTCAAAACCTTTATGGGTGAGAGTTTCCGCTGATGAGTATGCCGATGGCGGTAATCGTGTCGATGATACAGTTGAAATTTTGAAAATGATCAAAGGTATAGATGCCGTGAATGTGAGCGGCGGCGGTGTCGTGCATGATCAGAAATTAAAGGTTTACCCGGGGTATATGCTTGATAATGCTAAAAATGTAAAAGATGGAACAAAGCTTCCTGTGATAGGAGGAGGACTTGTGAACTCTGTGGAGCTTACCGAGTATGCTCTTAATTCAAAATGTGACTTAGTTTTTGCGGGAAGGCAATTATTAAGAGATCCTTACTGGCCATTACATGTTGCAAAGGAAATAGGGTATGATCTTGAATGGCCATTCCAGTACGAAAGGGCAAAATGATCTAAAATCTTTCAATTTGTTTAACATTATGAAAAGATAAATTAAAAAATCAATGTTAAAATTGCTTGAGAGAAGAAAAAATAAATGGAGGCGATCTGATTGCCACTTTACAGATATGTATGTCCTAATTGCGGTCATGAAGAGGTTTTGCTGAAGAAAATGTCTGAAGCCGATGGTGTGAAATGTGAGGTTTGCGGTAGCAAGATGGTAAGGCAGATGAGCAATCTCGGCGTGATCGTCTTCAAAGGCAACGGCTATTACACGACAGATTTCAAGAAGAAATCTACGGTCGATTCAACCACTAAGTGATTGAAAAAATTGAAATTTTGTGGTATTCTATATGTGTCCGGGGCGTAGCGCAGATGGCTAGCGCATCTGCATGGGGTGCAGGAGGCCGCTGGTTCAAGTCCAGTCGCCCCGACCAAAAAACCCATCCTTAGAGGATGGGTTTTATATTTTGAAAAAATTTTCAGATTTTTTCATCGATTCTCTCGTAGATTTTATCATGTCCAGAAAGGACATTCCATTGAATTTGAGATAAATCCAGACTTCTTTTTGAACGACCGGCAATGCGTAGTTGCCGGCTGCTTTCTGGTTCAAAATGCTTGCTATTATATCTGACGTGTGGACTATGTAAGTTATATCTTTGAAACTTTCTTCCTGAACAGATCCGGGATCGTGGTGAAAAGCAACTGGAATCTGAATTATTTGAGGAAATTTCCATTTATCAAGCAGATATTTCACAACAAAAACATGATCCGGAAATTCCATCTCCTTTTCTGCCTCTATATACGTTATCGACTTTTTTGATGCGAGTGTCATGAGGGCATCAACATAATTTGGAAAGAGTTTTGCAAGCACTACTTTGCCGAGATCATGAAGCATGCCGGCAAGGAAAGCCTCTTCTTTGTTTATGTAACCGACTGAATTTGAAACGTATTCTGTTGCCACAGCAGTTGCGACAAGGTGCCACCACAATTCTTCAGATGTTGTAGTTTTCGTCTCTAATTTTGAGCTGAAAAACGCATCATGCATGTATATGCTCATCACGAGATTTCTTAAAGTTTTGAAGCCCAAGATCATTATTGCATGAGAGAGGTTTGTTATCTTCTGTGGAAGGCCATAATAAGCCGAATTTGCAAGTTTCATGACCCTGATCGTGAGATTTGGATCTTTTTCGATGATCTCAGTGAGATCAGATGCCGATATTTCCGGTCTGTTTACGAGGTCGAGAACTTTGTTGACGACAAAATTTGGGACTGGAATAGAATCTATTTCCTTAAGGATATCGTCAAGAGAATTTGGCATGAATTCATTTCTCCTTTAACGCGTTGAGCCAGTCTTTTTTTGGAAGAAATATGGAAAACGTGCAATTCGGGCCATCTTCTACCCATATCTTTCCTCTGTGAAGTTCGACTATTTCTCTGGATATCGAAAGGCCGAGACCGGTTCCTGAAACGGCTACGGAATTGCTTCCCCTATAAAATCTATCGAATACTTTCTCCCTTTCATTTTCCTGTATCGAGTTTCCATTATCGTAAACAGAAATCTTATATCCGTCCTGAACCTCTTCTATTGAAATGATAACCTCAGGCGATTGTGAATCGTTGTATTTGAAGGCGTTCGATACAAGGTTGTCAAAGCACTCACGCATTCTTTTCGGATCGGCGGTGACGTATGCATTCGGGAGATCATTTTTCAACTCAAGCGAAAATTTTATACCATCAGATGAAGCCTGCAATTTGAACGCATCGTAAGTTTCTTTTAAAATTTTGATGAGATCCACCCTCCCGAAAGACATGGAAAGACTGTTTGAACTCATTTTGGAAAAATTTATCATCTCTTCAATTATTGAGGATAGATGTTCTGCCTGAAATTTTATGGTTTTTGCGAATTCCTCAAGCGTTGCTTTATCTATGGAATCTACTGATTCCACGAGAGTTTCTGAGTAAGCCATTATAGCTGCGAGCGGTGTTTTTAACTCATGTGAAACTGTTGCCACGAAGTTATCCTTCATCTTATCGATCTTCTGAAGTCTTTCGAGTTCTTTCGTGTTAGTTACATCTTGAATCGAAGCGACGATCTTCAATCCAGAAGAGAGGGTTACCGGTACGGCGTGAATTGAATAAAAACTCCCGTTAACTTCGACTTCGCGTGAAAGCTCCTTTCGGTAAACAAATGATTCTTTAAAGGCTTCATCGATGTAATCTTTAATCAGAGAGTTTGCTTCGATGAGTTTTTTGTAAGGTGTATTATGAAACTCCTGCCCTTTGTAGAGATCTGCTACAACTACAGCGTATTTGAGTGTATTAAGGACATTTTCGAGATAGTTTTTTGCCTCTGAAACATATTCATTCCTTCTGATAAGCTCTATTGTGAGTACCATATTTTCCATAACCATAGAAGTTTCAAATGCTATGAAACTTTCTATGTCTATCGATCGCATTTTAACGTCATCCAGATCGTTTTTTATCTCGGCAATGAAGACACCTATATCTCTTTTCCTACTAAAAAGAGGAACGAAGAGAATGTTAGATCCATTAACAGGTACAACTGATAATTTTCTTTTTTGAGAAGACCATTTTGCAAATTCAAGAATGTGCGGCCCTATCTCTCTGCCATAATTTTTGCCTTCAATGATGTAAGCATACCAATCTATTATGAAAAAATTCTGTGACGCTTCTTTCAGCTCTTCGACACAGTGCTCAGGTTTCTCGGCAGCATTGAGCCTCGTCGTGAAATTTGAAAGAAAGGATGGAAGATCTATCGTTTCATTATCAATTTCCGGTATTTTGCCACTCATTTTCATCAGCCCTTATCGAAGGTTTCTCTTTTGTAAAAGGTCTTACCATTTTTTCGAGCAACCTGAGAATTTTTGTGAACCACATTTCATCTTTTGATATCGGATCTACTTTTATCGAATAAAGTCCTGTAAGATTGGCCACCAAAATATCCGTGAAAAGCTGATCTCCTATGACGGCCACCTGCCCTTTTGAAACTCTATATTTTTTCATAACTTTTACCATCTTCGTCGTAAGGGGTTTATGAGCGTTTTTAACGATCTCTATTTTCGCTTTATCCTCTAAAAATTTTAAAGATGGTGAACTTCCATTTGACAGTATAACGACGGAACTCATCTTTGACAGGTTTTCAAGCAACTTTAGCGCCCGTGTATCGACACTGCTACTCTTCCATCTTGCTATGGTATTATCCATGTCAAAAACGAAAAGTTTTATCCCTCTGGATACCATCCTGTGATAATTTATCTTGAATATATCCTTTTCCCATTCATTCGGTGATATGAGATCTCCTATCCTGAAGATCCATCCAAATGTGTAAAAGACTGCATAATAGGATAGCTTCTCAAGGACTGTAAGCGTACTGAAAATGAAACCAACACCTGGATAAGGTTCAACAAGTATTGTGTACATCCCAAGTCTGTTTCCAGCAATAATGTCTGTGAAGAAAAGATCGCCTACGAAGACAGCTTTTGAAGGTTCTATTCCAAAAGACCTGACGGCCAGTTTCAGAACTCTGAGACCAGGCTTTTTTGCCCTAGCAAAGACCGTCATCCCTGGCAGTTTAGATCTCAAAACCTTCGTCCGTCCGTAGGAAGCATTCGTGACAATTGCCACTTTGAATCCCATCTTCATGATCTTTGAAAGCGTATCAATAACTTCATCTGATATCTCATGTCCGAATGGTGCCAGAGTATTGTCATAGTCAAATATTATAAGCTCAAATCCCCACAATTTCAACTTGTCATAAGGTATGAAATGAAGATCTCTGAAATGCTCCCTCGGTATCGGTTTTCTAAAGAACTCCACAACTCGGTTCATATTTCACCACTTCAAGATGAAGATCATCTTTCAGATAATCAAGCAATTTTAACATATCTTTAAGATCTGTATCTATCACAACTATTTTCAAAAGATTTGATCTTTTGTCGACATTTCTTACGTTCAAAAGATTGTCTTCGGCTTCTAACATGTAATTGACCATGTGTATTTGCTCGGGTGATATTCTCACGTACAGATCATACTCAATTTCGCTCAAAAATTCACATCCAATCCGTAAAAGTTTGAAAAGCCTCCATTGCTCATGTTTAATCCCCACCATCCCTGAATTGTAGCCAGGAACAAATTAAAGTTAGCTTCAAGTGAGGTTACGGCCGAATAATTTCCATTAGATCTGAACTGACCCTGTCCATTGAATGTGAATTGAAGAAAATTGAAGCCGAATGGAACAGAATTGAAATTAGCACTTATACAACTTGCTCCTACATAGTAGGTGAAACCTGCACCGAGATTGCCAAATGGACTTCTGTATTGGCCTCCAACTGTATAGGTAGGCGTACCCGTGACCGTGATCCCTCCGTAAAAAGAGAAATTCATTGTGAATAAACCGGCGTTGATAACCGGCGTTGATTGAGTATCATAAGCAAGGTATGGCATAAAACCATTCCCCATATAGAATACCCTCAAATTTGGTTTGAATTGTGTTGGAGATGCCACGTACTCCAGACCGGCATCGATCAAAATATTTCCAAAAGATACCGGCAGATTGGCATTCAGAGATACCGTTGATTGGTTCGTAAGATCCGCACCCAAAGAAACCCCGTTCGTTGTAGTGATATAGGCCGTGGAAATGTTTGAATTAATATATCCAAGGACAGAAAAAGGCCCGGCATTGAACCCCATCGAAAGATCCTCGAGCTTTGTTTGCTTGTAATTATAAACTGCCCATCCATGAAGAAATGGCATGTCTAAATTGGATCCTATCCAATCATTCCCGTTCCACCACATTTCAAAATCTCGAAGGCCTAACACCTTCTGACCGGCCGTGGATCCAGCGGTGGAATTCAGCAATACGCCTGAGATTTCTGATGAAATAAGTGATATAGATGAAATGGTCGCCTGTGGAGTCTGAAATGGTGTTATTTGAACTTCAAGATTTTTCTGTATGTATGGAAAATTAACACTTAAATTTGTAGATGCAAAAGATCCCGCCGGTTTCATTTTATAGGAAAAGTAGTTCGCATTTATCTCAAGATTTATGGATCCTGCGAAAGCTACTCCTCCAAAAATCACGGTCAGGATCACAATCCAGATATTTTTCATCAAATTTCACCGCTTTTCAAGTGCAGCTATCCTGTTCTGCGCCTGAGCCGCATAACTTGAAGTCGGAAACTTAGAGATCAAAGAATTATAAACCTGTATCGCATTTGCCGTCTGTCCGAGGTTTTCATAAGAAAGGCCTATGTAATAGAAGGCCTCCGGTACAAGGTTATTTGAACTGAACATTGAAACAAAAGCGAAGAAAGCGTCTTTAGCATTTGAATAATCTTTTATTGAATAATAAAGCTGCCCAAGAGTGTAAGCTGCATCAGGTGCCTTAATGCTTGATGGATACTGCATGTAAACTATTTTATAGTATTTTTCAGCGTTAGTAAGATCGTTTATAGATTGATAATACTTTGCCTCTATGTAAAAAACTCCTCCTTTGGCATCACTTGACATGTTCTTACTTGAAATAGAAGAAACTATTGAATATGCATTCGATATATTACCGGTATTCATGTAAGCATCAGCTTTGTAATAAAGTAAATCGTATTTTGTAGAGATATCAGGATATGTTTTAAGTATGCCATCTATGTAAGAGGGTATCTGTGCATAAAGACCGAGTTTTTCCATCGCTATAACTTTGAGTACGTATATCGATGATCTGTAAAGATCTCCAAAGTCATATTTGGCAATCCAATCATAAGTTGCAATAGCTGAATTGTAATCTTTCGAGGCAACGTAACACTGACTCAGATAATAAGCTGCATTAAGGGCAAGATCCGGATCGAATGTCCTATTGTTGATAATGATCGAAAATTGGGAGATGGCATCTTTATAATCTGAATTGTTGTAATATATCAATCCGAGATTGTAACGCGCCGTATTTTGAGAACTTAAATTTTCTACCTTTATAGCTTGTTGGTATGAACTTACAGCACTTGAGTACTGGGAAACTTTTGCGTATATATCTCCTTCAAGCATGTAAGCTTTTGCCCTTGTTTCTGAGCTCTGAGTTGTTTGAATCAAACTGCCGAGCGTCGAAATTGCCGACTGATAATTGTTTTCAAGGTTATAAGTATAAGCAAGCCAGTATATGGCAGAATCTTTTAGCGGTTCCGAAAGTTTTGAAAGAGAAGTGAAAATTGACATTGCCTGCTGGTAATTTCCGGATTCAAGGTAAGCCTTGCCTTCTTCAAGTTTGATTTGATTTATATTGGAAGGAAATTTTGATTCCATCTGTTTGTAAAATGATATTGCCTGATTAAAACTTTTACTTTCCATCAAAGTACTACCCGCATTTATTCCAGCCGATAAAGCTATATCGGAATTTGTAGAACCGTTCGAAACATTCTCCCAGTCAGATATCGCATCACTATAATCGTTAAATTTATATTCCGCCCATGCTTTTGCGCTCAATGCTTCGTATTTTTTATCAGAAGTCGGGGCTATGCTTGAAGCATTTTGAAAAATATCTATTGCAAGTTTGTATTGACCGTTTTCGTAGTATGATTGACCCAAAATCATGTAAAGATCAAAAGTCCACTCCGTTGGAGCATAGCTTTTTATTGCCTGACTTGCCGTGTTTATGGCCTCCTGAACATTTCCCATGTTTAGGAAAGAATAAGCTTCGTAATATGCTGAAGGCTCCACAACACTTAGATCATTCGAATAGTTTGGTACCTTCTGAAAAAGCAATTGAGCCTTTGCATAATCACCGGTGTTAAAGGATATCCTTCCTTCATAGTAAAATGTCCATGCCTTCCAGCTGTTAGAAATTATTGTATCGAGTACTGATGTTGCCTGATTATACTGGCCGAGTGTGAAATATATACCACCAACTATCGCTTTTGCTTCGTCTCCGTAAGTTGAAGATGAATAGAGCATCGAGAGATACTTTAAAGCATCGGTGTAATCACCGGCTTTCATGTAAGTATACCCAAGTGAATAAGCTGAATATTCGTAATTCTGTGTATTTTGTGGCAAATATTTGATAGCCATGCTGTAAGCATTTTCAGCCTGTGGATAATTGTTAAGAAGGTAGTAAGCATCACCTAAAATTTCATAAGCTTCACCTATGTAGCTTGTCGGTTCAGTATATTGTGAAAGAAATAGCTGCATCTGGGCTATTGCCTGATTGAGACCTGAAGCATCACCATATTCCTTATAAAGCTGGATTGAATTTTTTGCACCGATGAGCATATTGATTCCATTCTGGTCGACAGGCATAGCCAATATCAACAAAGAAAAGATCGAAAAAGTTAAAGAAATGAAGACAATGAAAAAGATTTTTTTCATACAAAAGCACTCCCTTCACGTGACAATATATTTTCACAACATCTTGTTTGTTATATAACAAAAAAGACACAATTTATATGGTATCATTTTTCCGACAGTGGATACCCCCCTATCCCCCCTCAACAAGTTTTATGATGAGACCCTTTTTGGGTCTCATTTTCTATTTTAACGTATTCAAGAAGACTTTTGATCTCTTTTTCGTTTAATTTTCTGTACTCTCCAGCTTTTAGATCAGGATCGATCTTGATCGGTCCAAAGGAAACTCTTTTCAGATAAATAACCGGATGATCAAGAAATTTGAAAGTTCTTCTTATCTCACGCTTTTTTCCTTCTTTTATTATTATTTTCACCTCTGTTCTATCTTTTTTTTTCGATATGATAGAAACATTCATCTTCGCAGGATAACCATATGGTAATTTTATCCCATCACCGAGCTGCTTTATCGTATAGCCATCGATCTCTCCTTCTATTATAGCCTCATAAATTCGTGGGCTTTCATACCTTGGATGAAGCAATCTCTGAGCCATCTCTCCGTCATTGGTTAAAAGTAAGAGCCCTTCAGTATCTTTATCCAGTCTGCCTACGGGAAAGATCGCATCCTTAACATCTAAAAGATCGAAGACAGTTTTTCTGCCCTGAGGATCGTGCCGTGTTGTTATATATCCCGATGGTTTGTTCAACATATAATAAACTTGAGTCTGAATTTGAACTTTACACCCATTTACTTTTACAAGATCCCCTTCTTCAATATCTACATAATCATGAATTTGCTTGTCATTAACACTCACCATTCCATGTGTCACAAAAAATTCAGCTTTCCTCCTTGACGCTATTCCGCACATTCTGAGATACTTTTGAATTCTCAAAATCTTTTTCCTCCTTGAGAGAAGATAAGTCAGAAACCCCAAGAATTTTCAAAAAATTTTCAGTTGTCACGTAAACATAAGGATTACCCTTTTTTTCTTTATCCCTTCGCCTTCTAATGAGCCCGAGAGAGATCAATTCTCTAGCTTGATTTGAAGAGCTACTTCCCCTGAATCTTTCCATCTCTTTTAGGGTAATAGGCTGATTGAAGGCTATTATGGCTAAAACTTCCATCTGCGATTGTGTCATCTCGCTTATCGATCTTTTTTTAACCTTAGAAACTGCTTCTATGTAAGAAGCTTTCGTGAAAAAAGAATACTTTCCGGCCACATTCTTGAGCTCAATACCATGATCTTCTTTCGAATATGTTTCTTCTATCTTATCGAGAATCTCTAAGATCTCATTTCTCTTTTTTTGCGAGATGCTCATGATCTCGGAAATCGATAAACCATGAGAGGCCATGAGAAGAGCTTCAATTTCAGCAATTGTTTCCGCCTTCACTTAAGATCACCTCGTCATTTGAATCAATCAAAAGAAACTTAAGTCTTAAAAGTTCTAATATTGTCACAAATGAAACGACGAGCTCAAGTCTGTCATTCGACATAGACAGTATTTCATTTATGCTTGCTCTTTTTCGCTTCAACATAAAGGTTTTTATCGTTTCCATCTTTTTGGAAAAAGAGTAAACATCTTTTGAAATCCTGTAAATTTTCTTTCTAAGGTCCATCTCTTTTCTTATAACTCTTAGGACTTTCGTGAAAGATTCAGGTATCATCCCATTTTTCTCCTGGGTTTCAAAGGGAAAAACAGAGACACCTAACTCTTTAGAGTGCCAATCGCAAAGAGCTTCTATTTTCTTTGCTGATTCTTTGACGATCGCATACTCATAAAGCTGCTTTGCTATCTCTTCCTGCTTTTCTATTGTTTCTTTCGAAGGGCTCAGGAGTATTCTTGATTTTATCTCCATCAAAGTAGCAGCCATGAGAATGAAGTCAGATGTCACTTCGATGTCTATTTTTTCTATCTCTTTTACATATTCTATGAATTCATCAGTGATCTCAGATATTTTAAGATCGAGTGGATTCATCTTATGCTTTCTGACAAGAAAAAGAAGGAGATCAAGAGACCCTTCGAACTGTCCGGAATGAAGTTGAATTTCCATATTCACCTTCAAAAAGACAAGTTCATAGCATTTCTTACTTTTTTCATCGTCTCACCGGCCGCGTTTTCTGCCTTTTTGTTCCCCTCTGATATAATATCATCTATTTCTTGATCATGGGCCTTGTAATATGAAATCTTTTCCCATATCGGTTCCAATCTCTTTTGCATGCTTTCCATCAAAATTTTTTTGCATTCAATGCACCCGATCGTTGCATGCATACACCCATAATGAATATATTCAAGTTTCTCCTTTGGCGTTTCAAAGGCGAGATGGTAATACCACACGTTGCATTTTTCTGGCGTTCCCGGATCGTATTTATGTATTCTCGCCGGATCTGTAGGCATCGGCATTATCTTGTTTTTCAATTCTTCGGCATTTGAATCTATGTTTATAACGTTTCCATAGCTCTTTGACATCTTTCTTCCATCAAGGCCCGTCAGTTTTGGAACGGAAGAGAAAAGCGCCTGGGGTATTTTGAGGGTTTTTCCGTAGATTGAATTAAAATGTTCGGCGATCTCACGGGTAAACTCAAGATGATAGGTCTGATCTTCACCAACAGGCACACCATCAGCACTGTATATGAGAATATCAGATGCCATAAGTACAGGATATCCTAAAAACCCGAAGGTTGTTATCTCTCTATCGCTGAGCTCTCTAAGCTGTTCTTTGTAAGTTGGTACCCTTTCAAGCCTTCCGAGAGGCGTTATCATCGAAAGCAAAAGAAAAAGTTCTGCGTGCGCTTTTATAGCTGATTGAACGAATATGGTGCTCTTTTTCGGATCAAGGCCGGAAGAAAGATATTCTCTGACAAGTATTTTAGTCATCTGAGAAAGTTTTGAAATATCTTCATAGCCTGTCGTTAGCATGTGCCAGTCAGCTACAAAGAAAAAACAGTCGTTGTTTTGCTCCTGCAATTTTACCCAATTATCAAGTGCACCTAAAAGATTTCCTATATGTAACTCACCCGTAGGTCTCATGCCACTCAGTATGCGCATACTTACACTCCCTCCATTGTTCAGATTATATCATTTTAAAATAACGAATGACTAACTGTCATGATATAATTTTTTCGAGGAGGTTTTATTGTGAGAGAGATAAAATTCATGGATACAACGCTCAGAGATGCGCATCAATCTTTGCTTGCTACGAGGATGAAAACTTCGGAGATGTTACCGGTTCTTGAAGAAATGGATGAAATAGGCTACACTGCCTTCGAGATGTGGGGAGGCGCTACCTTCGATTCATCTTTAAGATATCTCAATGAGGATCCGTGGGAAAGGCTGAAGATCATAAGGAAGAATGTCAAAAAGACAAAGCTCCAGATGCTTTTAAGAGGTCAAAATATTCTTGGCTATTCGAATTATCCGGACGATGTACTTGAGCTTTTTATAAAAAAGATGATCGAAGATGGTATAGATGTTATAAGAGTCTTTGATGCACTCAACGATCCACGTAACCTTGAAAAATCAATCGAAATAGCAAAAAAATACGGTGCACACGTTCAGGGAGCTATAAGTTATACCGTAAGTCCGGTTCATACGATTGAGAAGTACGTTGAGTTCGCAAAAAAGATCGTGGATATGGGTGTCGATTCACTGTGCATAAAGGATATGGCTGGCCTTCTAACAGCACCAATGGCCTACAACCTTATAAAAGAATTGAAAAAAAACTTTCCTTTACCGATCGAGGTTCATTCGCACTTTACAAGTGGTCTTGCAGATGCGGCATACTGGACGGCAATAGAAGCTGGAGCTGACATAATAGATACCGCAACGAGCGCCCTTGCCTACGGTACAAGTCAGCCGGCTGCAGAACCTTTTGTCATGGCATTGAGAGACAGCAATGAATTTTCTGTCAATCTTGATATGAAAAAAATAAACCATGTCAATGAGCATTTTATCCGTGTAAGGGCGGCTCATAATGACGTTGATGTTGCAATGACGACGATTGATTCGAGGATCTTTTCTGCACAGGTACCCGGAGGCATGCTCTCAAATCTTTTAAGTCAATTAAAGGCCCAGAACGCACTTGATAGATATGATGAAGTTATGAAAGAGATACCGAGAGTAAGAAAAGATCTCGGTTATCCTCCACTTGTTACACCAACGAGCCAGATTGTTGGCGTTCAGGCTGTTATGAACGTTTTAAGCGGTGAAAGGTACAAGATGGTAACAAAAGAAACAAAAAGTTATGTCAGAGGCATGTACGGCAAATCTCCGGCACCAATAGAAGAGGATATAATCAAAAAGATACTTGGAAATGAAAAGCCAATAAATGTAAGACCTGCCGATTTGCTTGATCCACTGCTTGATAAAGCAAGAACAGAGATAGGTTCTCTTGCACAAAACGATGAAGATCTTCTTACCTATGTGCTTTTTCCGCAGATAGCTAAGACATTTTTAGAGAAAAAATACGTCTCAAAGATAAAAGTTGATTTCCAGATGGTTGATTTTAATTCTAAAGAATTTCCTGAAACATCAATTTATCCAGTCTGAATAATGTCATTCCTGCGAAGTCAGGAATCGCCTTTTCGTCTTTGCTTTTGTCATTAACCTTATAAGGTCAAGCATCTATAACGGAATTCTATTTTTCACAGGTGTTGACATAAAATGCTTTTTTATTCTTGCGGGCTTGACCCGCAATTTCGTCTTTTGATCGAAATCTGTCCTCACTGCACTGCGAAGGCTTCCTCTGGGACATCATGATGCCCCTCGACCACATCTCTGTATATTACGAAGTACGTTTCAAATATTTGTGTTCCTGCTTTATCGTTGTAATGAAGATGCGGGAAATGTTAAAAAGACGATCCCGCATCAAGTGCGGGATAACATGTTAAACGATTTATGATTAGATCGTTAACGACAATGGGTTATTTTTTGGACACTATGTAATCTACAACACTTTTAACATCTGTGAGCTTTGATATATCCTCATCAGGTATTTTTATGTTAAACTTTTCTTCAAGATCCATTGTAAGCTCAACGAGATCAAGCGAGTCAGCTCCTAAATCTTCGACAAGCTTTGAGTTTTCCTTTATCGATTCTATATTGGCACCGAGATGATTAGATATCGCCTTCTTTACCTCATCCATAACTTCAGAATTCTGCAATTTTTGCATTTTTCAACACTCCTTCCACTTTTTCTATTTCATCAACCGTATCAGTTGAATAAACCTCTGCATTCACAATTTTTTTGACCAATCCACCAAGAACGTTTCCAGATCCAACCTCTATGTACCTGTTTATACACATCTCATTCATCGTATTTACCGATTCGATCCATCTGACGGGGGATGTAAGTTGATCTATGAGTTTAGATCTTATCTCATCAATAGAACCCGCCACCTTACCTGTTACATTCAAGACAACCGGCACTTCAGGCCTTTTGAATTCTATTGAATTTAAAAAGTCAGAAAGTTTTTCTTTTGCAGGAGCCATCAACGGGGAATGGAATGGGCCCGAGACGTTCAACTGAACTGTACGTTTTGCACCGGCAGCTTTAAACATATCAACGGATCTCAGTAAGGATGTTATTTCACCGCTCACAACAATTTGTAAAGGAGAGTTATAATTGGCCACATAAACACCGTCTATTTCGTTCACCACTTCTTCAACTTTATCGGGTGGCAATCCAAGAACCGCTAACATCGATCCTGCTCCGCTTGGTATTGCACTTTCCATGAGTTCTCCACGCAGTCTTACTGCTCTGATCGCATCTTCAAAGGATATAACTCCGGCCGCAACGAGTGCGGAGTACTCTCCAAGGCTATGACCCGCTACGACATCAAAGTCTATACCTTTTGATTTTGCAACTTCGAAAGCCATTATAGAAGTTGTTAAAAGTGCCGGTTGTGCGTTATAGGTTTTGGTCAATTCATGCTCATCATTACCAAAAATTATCGACCTGAGATCGATTTCAAGTACATCACAAGCTTCATCCATCACCTCTCGGGCCTCCGGATATTCATCGTAAAAATCTCCCATCATGTTCAATTTTTGTGACCCTTGTCCTGGAAAGATAAATGCGTTCATTTCTTCACCTCCACATCGCCTGTCTTGAAATATTCTATCGTCTCGAGTGTTTCACTCCACAGTTTATGTATAAGATCTCTTACCGTTGGTATATCATCGACAAGGCCGGCACACTGGCCTGACATGAATGAACCACGATCGATATCTCCATCAACAACGGCAGCCTTCAATGCTCCTTTTCCAAGTGCTTCAACTTCTTGAACACTTCCACCTCTGTCGTCTATCTTCAAAAGTTCATTCGTTAGAGGATTTCTTAGAGCTCTTACCGGATGACCAGTTACACGACCTGTAACAAGCGTATCCCTTGTTGAAGCTTTCAATATCTTTTCTTTGTAATTCTCATGTACCTCGCATTCCTGTGTTGCGACAAATCTTGTGCCTATCTGAACGCCTTCAGCTCCTAAAGCGAATGATGCTACTATTTGCTTTCCGGTAGCTATTCCACCAGCCGCTATCACAGGAATTGAAACAGAATTAACAACAGCAGGGACGAGTACCATCGTTGTAACCTCTCCTATATGTCCTCCGGATTCCATTCCTTCGGCTATAACCATGTCAACGCCGTACGATTCAAGCCTTCTCGCAAAAGCTTCGGAAGCGACCACGGGGATAACTTTTATGTGTTTGTCTTTTAAAGATTCTATGTACTTCGTTGGGTTGCCGGCTCCAAATGTTACGGCCGAGACCTTCTCTTCAAGTATGACTCTTACTATATCGTCAGCCAATTTTTCATAAACTATGACATTGACTCCGAATGGCTTTGATGTCATCTTTTTTGTCTTGCGAATCTCCGATCTCACCCACTCTGGATCTCTGCCTCCTGAAGCTATTATGCCAAAACCTCCAGCTTCAGAGACTGCTGAGGCGAGCTTTGCCGTTGCAACCTGAGCCATTCCTCCCTGAATTATCGGATATTCTATCTTCAATACTTCGCAAACCCTTGAAAACAAATCAATTACCTCCTTACATTTCAAAAATGTTAGACGCTATTCCGAGACCTGCTCCGTATCCAACTGTCAGAACGATGTCTGATTTTCCAACTTTACCTGATCTTACAGCATCTTTTAAAGCCAATGCTATGGATGCTGCAGCCGTGTTGGCATGATCCTCTATTGAAATTTGAAACTTATCTATCGGTATCTTCAATTTTTCAGAAACTTTGGATATTATTCTTAAATTCGACTGGTGCGGCACTACGAGATTAACGTCTTCAATATTCATCTTTGCACGCTTCAAAATCTCATCTATACCCTCGATCATGGCTTCAACTGCAAATCTGAAAACGGATCTTCCATCCATCTCAAGATTGTGACCATGATGCTGAATAAGCGATTCATATCCATCTCCTTGAATCCTCGAATAAGACGCTATAATTCCTCTTTCTTGCGATCTACCCATTACGATAGCACCAGCACCGTCCCCAAAGAGAGCTCCTACTTGAAGATCTTTCGGATCCACTATGGTTGAAAGACGTTCGGTTCCCACAACGGCAATTTTTGAAAAACTTCCAGATCTTATCATCGAATCGGCTATCTCCATCGCCTGAATAAAGCCAGAACATCCAGCCTGAATATCCACACCACCCATTTTGTTTCCCAAACCTTTTTGAATCTGACCGGCCATACCCGGAATAAGCATATCGGGTGAGTTGGTGACGACAAATACGTAATCAATATCTTTTTTTGAAATTTTAGATGTCACAATCGCATCTTCGAGTGCTTTTATTCCCATTTGAGCGGCACTTTCTTCGGATATATGCCGCCTTTTTATGCCCGTTCTTTCAAAGATCCATCCTTCAAGGCCATGATCTTTTTCAATTTCGAAATTCTCCACAGCTTTAGGAGGAAGGTATCCACCAATGCCTTCAACCTTCGAATAGATCATCTTTCCATCCCCAAAAGTAATGTTGCCGTCGCACAGACCTCATTTTCAACTTTTGCAATAGCTTCGGCACTTATCATTCCGAGATGCTGTCCAACTATTTTTATTTCGTAGATTATTCTATCGCCCGGCCTCACCGGACGTCTGAATCTCACTTTATCTGCCCCCACAAAAAGTGGAGTCTTGCCAGGTACTAAGGTTATAAGACCGGCAGCCTGAGCCATACCCTCTAATATTAAAACACCAGGCATTATTGGATTATCCGGAAAATGGCCCTGAAATTGAGGCTCGTTATAACTCACATTTTTAAACGCAACAATACTATCATTATCCTTTGAAATAATTCCATCAACCATAAGAAATGGATATCTGTGAGGCAATATATCTGTTACCGCATTAATTTTTTCCATTTTTATCCTCCGAAACAACCGTGATCGTCACCGTGCCGTGCCCATAAAGGGCTGCTGGCACAGGATTCATCCATCCAACAGAAAATTTTGATTTGAATTTGTCAGAAAATTCTTTCAATATGTAATTCATCGTTCTTAAATTTCCGCTCTGCTTAAAAGCTATGATTGAAGGATTGGAATCTCCTATATCTTCTATAACAAATGACAGTGCACTTTTAAGGCTCCAGGCACTTTTAATCTCGGTTTTACCCCACCCCAGTTTTACAACATTTACCATTTTTGTCAGTACCATAGAATCTCTTTTTCCTGAAAGCACATCATTTTTTCTCAAAAAAGAGAGATCTGAAAAAAGCAGATAAGTGTTCGCTGATTTTGCAAAGCTTTCTATCTCTTCAAGAGGCCTTTTACTGTCTAAAAACAATGAAAGCATAACTGAATCCATCCGTTCTTCGACAAGATCCACTCCGTCAACGATCGTGGCAAGGAAAGAAAGCATCTCTTTAAGAAAGTTCAATGGTTTTGAAGGTAAAAGTATTTTAACAGAATTATACTTTGAGATCATGTCCCTGAGTTCGTCGTAAGAAGGAAGGGAAAGAAAGCTTTTTTTGTTCAAGGCAAAATAAGACTTTCTCTCTATTGAAGAAGCTCTTAATTTACCCCCCTTCCATTCTATGTACAACGGTATCTTTTCGAAATCGTTGTTATCGACAGAATCGTCGACAAGTATCTTCATTCATAACCTCCTGCTATTATGGATACGTTATGACCTCCAAATCCGAAGGAATTTGATATGAAATTTCTTATCTTCATTTCCTGTGGTCTTTGAGGTACACAATTTAGATTTATTTGAGGATCCTGATTTTCAAGATTAACGGTTGGAAAAGCCACAGATTCTTTCATGCTCAAGATCGATGCTATGAATTCTATCGCGCCTGATGCACCAAGCGTGTGCCCTATTGCTGACTTATTTGAACTCACGGCTATTTTATTTGATCTATCACCAAAGATCTTTGTAACTGCCTTTGATTCGGCAAGATCTCCAACCGGTGTTGATGTTGCGTGCGCATTAACATAATCAATCTCATCTATTGATAACCCGGAACTTTTTATAGCCGTTTCAATTGCGGCTGCTGCCCCGGATCCACTTGGATCTGGTTGAACCATGTGATATGCATCATCACTCATACCGTATCCTTTTATCTCAGCATAAATTTTGGCGCTGCGTTTGATAGCCGATTCGTATGATTCAATAACAAGTACACCAGCTCCTTCTCCCATAACAAATCCATCCCTGTCTCTATCAAATGGACGCGAAGCCCTGTGCGGATCTTCATTTCTTGTGGATAGAGCTTTCATATTTCCAAAACCTGCTATCGATATTCTGCATATCGCAGCTTCCGCTCCTCCAACAATCATCGTTTCAACGAGACCATTTTTTATAAAATCATATGCTATCGCTATTGCATGGGCACTCGATGCACACGCACTCACGGTTCCAAAATTTGGTCCTTTTGCTCCATATTCCGTTGCAATGGCTCCAGCCAAAGTATCGGATATCATCATAGGAACGAGAAAGGGGCTTACTCTTGACGGTCCCTTGGAAAGTAATGTCTCCATCTCTACTTCAAGAGATTTTATGCCGCCTATACCGGAAGATACTATGACTCCAGCTTTTTCTATTATAGATGGTTGAATATCTGCATCTTCGATAGCTTCTTTGGTTGCTGCAAGACCGAATTGAGTGTATCTGTCCTGATGCCTTAAATCTTTTGCATCTATATATTTCACCGGATCAAAATTATTCACTTCGGCGGCTATTTGCGATTTGTACTCTGATGTATCAAAAGTTGATATTTTATTTATAAAACTTTCTCCGGACAACATCCCTTTAAGGAACGCGTCTTTTCCAATTCCAGCAGCTGTTAAGATTCCAATTCCGGTTACTACAACTCTTTTTTTCATAAAAACAAGAATCTCCCTTCTAAGTATTTTACAAATAATTTTAGCACAATCTGTGCCAATGTTATTTTTCAAACATTGTAAAGCTTTCCGAGATGATCAGATCGATCTGATATCCAATTTCTGGTTGATACGTGGTATGTCAATATGCAATTTTTGGAAGGCTGGTAATAAAAAATTGAAAAACGTCAACGCAAAATGGGTAATTATAAAATACCGTTTTTCGTGATTGCGAATTGTTCATTGTTAAAACCTTAAATCAATTTTCCAGGAAAATAAGCGAGCCTAAAGCTCGTTTATTGGTTCGGCAATTTTGGGATAATTCACGCCAACTATTTATGTTATAATCATTAAAGTAAAATGTATCTAAGAAAGGAGAAAAAAATGGAAGTCGAGGAAACGGTAAAAGAGCTAATTACTTCTGAAAAAGAGGCGAGAAAATCTGTAGAAAATGCGAAAATAAAAGCCACAGATCTTATAAATGCTGCAATTGAAGATGGAAAACAGCTTATTAAAAAGAGAATCGACGATGCAAATAAAGCTGCAGCAGATATGAAAGCAAAAGCAAAAGCTGATGCCCAGCAGTATTCAAAAGAGGCTATTGATCAGGCCAGTTCTCAGATAAATGATTTAAAAACCATGTATTCTTCAATTAAAGAAAATTTTGCATCTGAGTTCATATTGAAGTTCCTCGAATCAGTAGCCCACAATTGAAGTTAGATCCTTTTGAATATACACTGTTAAAATTTATAGTAAGCCAGAATCTCATCGTTAAGGGAGATCGTGTTGTTTTAGCTGTTTCTGGCGGAGCTGATTCAATTGCAATGATGTACGCACTTTTTCATCTTAAAGATAGACTTAATGCTGAATTCATAGTGGCCCATCTGAATCATATGATAAGATCTGAAGCTTCGATCGAGGGGATAGCTGTAAAAAAGATGGCAGATGAGCTTGGTATTGATTGTGTCGTAGAATCGAGAGACGTTCCGGGATATAGAAAAATTAACAGATCGCTTTCGATTGAAGAAGCTGCAAGAATGTTAAGATATGATTTTTTCGAAAGTGTTTCAAACAGATACGGTGCCAACAAGATCGCTACCGCTCATCATATGTCTGATCTGGCGGAAAATTTTTTCCTCAGACTTTTTAGAGGGAGTGGAATAGGGGGA
The DNA here is from genome assembly GCA_031962125.1 of Mesoaciditogaceae bacterium. GTDB lineage: Bacteria > Thermotogota > Thermotogae > Mesoaciditogales > Mesoaciditogaceae > JAVRKU01. Next base: position 50,550 of record JAVRKU010000002.1, read on the forward strand.
CTTGTAGGCATGAGACCTATAAACGGCAAGTACATAAAACCTTTTTTGATTTTCGATGAACAAAGTATAAGAAAATATGTTACAATTAATAGGTTACAGTTTTTTGAGGATAGGACAAATTCCGATACAAGGTATCTTAGGAATAGGATACGACACGTTCTGATACCACAGATAAAAGAGGAATTCTGTCCTAACATAGAAGAGATGGTTTTAAAAACAAGTGAAATACTCAGGCAATATCAAGATCACGTCAATTTTAAAGTTGAGGAAATTTTCGAAAGATCTTTGAAATCATGCGATGAAATTACATTTAGTATTGAAGATATTCAGCGTGAGGAACTTATCCTTTCAGAGCTTTTCAAAAGATCTTTAAAAGAAATGAATCTTTCCATTTCAAATCAAAAGATAAAATCGATCGTTGAATTAGCTCAAAAGGATGGAGAACATGAGCTGAACCTCGGTAAAGGTTTAAAAGTTAAGAAAGAAAGAAATTTTTTGCATTTTGGTTTCTATGAAAATTATGGATGGACAGGAGAGTTAGAACTTTCAGTGCCGGGAGAAGTCAAAATAGAGGAATTATCCATGAGAATAAAATCAAGGTATGTTTCTCGTATTCAGAACTTTGGAGATAACAAAGCCTTTGTTACCTTAGACGCTGAAAAAGTAAAATTTCCTCTCAGCGTGAGAAATTTAAGAGATTTTGAGAGGATAGTTCCATTTGGAATGAAAAAGGAAGTTAAGGTGAGGAATATTTTGAAAAATCATCATGTTCCAATTAATTTTAGAAATAATTTTCCGGTCATTTCTCAATCAAATGGTGAAATTGTCTGGGTTGTGGGAATAGTCATTTCTGAGAATTTTAGGGTGACAGATTTCACGAAGAATTTTTTGATTTTGGAAAAGGAAGGAGGCAAAATTTAATGCCCCAGCAGAAATATACCAAAACTGTTGGTCCGAATTGGAGATCTATAATAATTTATGTCCTGATATTCTTGATGCTTTTGCTTCTGATACGCCTTATGTGGCCACCTACTAATCCTGTGACTCAAATAAGTTTTACCAATTTCATTTCTATGGTAAATCAGGAGCCAACTCCTATATCTTCTGTCATTGTTGACAGTAATGGAAACACAACGATAACGATGAAGAGTGGTACTATATATGATCTTTATGCACCATGGCTCGTGACGAGCAGTTCTTTGATTCAAGATATGACATCAAAAGGTATAAATGTGACGGCTAAGCCCGCAACTGATTCAAGTGCGTGGATAAATGCTATTCTGTACTTCGTGTTGCCTTTAGTTATTTTGATCTTCTTCTGGTGGTGGATGATGAGAAGGATGGGAAGTGCAAATTCCCAGGCTTTCAGCTTCACAAAGAGTCCGGCAAAGGTTTACAAACCAAATGAAAAAAGAGTGACCTTTAAAGACGTTGCGGGTGTTGATGAGGCTAAAGAAGAGCTTGTTTCCGTAGTTGATTTTCTCAAAGATCCACAATCTTTCAATGTGCTCGGTGCGAGGATGCCAAGGGGGGTACTGCTTGTCGGTCCTCCTGGAACTGGAAAAACTTTGCTTGCAAGAGCCGTTGCAGGAGAGGCAAATGTACCATTTTTTCACATGAGTGGATCTGATTTTGTAGAACTTTTTGTTGGTGTTGGCGCTTCAAGGGTAAGAGAACTATTCAATCAGGCAAAGCAAAACTCGCCATCCATAGTTTTCATAGATGAAATAGACGCGGTTGGACGCCAGAGAGGAGCAGGCCTTGGGGGAGGCCATGATGAAAGAGAACAAACTCTTAACCAGCTGCTCGTCGAAATGGATGGATTTGATAATCAAACAGCAGTCATAGTTATGGCAGCAACTAACAGGCCGGATATACTTGATAGTGCACTTTTAAGGCCCGGTAGATTTGATAAAAAAGTATTGCTTGATCCACCTGATATAAAAGCCCGTGAGGATATATTAAAGGTTCATATGCGCGGTAAACCGATAGATCCAACTGTGAATGTTGAAGTGTTAGCGAGAAGAACGCCTGGCTTTGTCGGTGCAGATCTCGAAAATTTGATAAATGAATCGGCCTTGCTTGCAGCTCAGAGAAAGAAGAAGCAGATAACGATGGATGAACTTGAAGAAAGTATAGATAGAGTCATAGCGGGGCCTGAAAGAAAATCAAGAGTTGTGAGCGAGGAGGAAAGGCGTATTGTCGCTTACCATGAGATAGGTCATGCGGTGGTCGGAGCAGTTTTGCCAAATGCAGATCCGGTTCACAAAATTTCGATCGTTCCAAGAGGCATGCATGTGCTTGGTTTTACACTTCAACTTCCTATCCGGGACAAGTATTTGATGTCCAAGGAAGAGATTCTCGACAGGCTTGCAGGAATGCTTGGAGGAAGGGCTGCTGAATCGCTTATATTCAACCGTGTTACAACTGGCGCCGCAAATGATCTTGAGAATGCTACAAGAATAGCCAAAGATATGGTATGCAAGTACGGGATGAGTGATGAAATAGGACCCGTTTCGTGGGGAGAAGAAGGAGGAGAGGTCTTTTTAGGAAAACAGATAGCCAGAATGCCTAATTATAGTGAAGAAACGGCTTCCAAAATAGACGGAGAGGTTAAGAGAATAATAGAGGAAAGTTATGCACGTGCGCTGGATATATTGAAAAAGTACAGAGATAAGATAGATGACATAGCTAAAATTCTCCTTGAAAAGGAAACAATCGAAGGCGATGAGCTCGACAAACTTTTGAAAGGCGAATTAAGTTTAGACCATAACGGCAATGAAACAAAAGTGAAGGATGTTGCAAGAGAAAATAACTGAAACACTTTTGATCGATGGATCCGGTGGCGACGTTCCGTTAGCGTTGATTTTTCCGAATGAATATTCGGTGGCCGTCGCCAACCTTGGATTCAATTCAGCTTATTTTGCTTTAGTAAAGGCCGGATTTTCGTGTGAACGCTTTGTTTATTCTGGCGGACAGTTGAAATCTATCAGCGGTCGTAGCAATATTTCTAATTTCAGGATCTGGGCATTTTCGTTATCTTTTGAAATGGATCTTTTGAATGTTTTTGAGATCTTATCGAAAACAGGTGTAAAAGCTCTTTCCGAAGAGAGAAAAGGAAATCCTGTGATTCTGTTCGGCGGAGCAATGACTTTTTTTAATCCGAATTCTTTCTGGTACATCGCTGATATAATTTTTCATGGAGAGGTAGAAGGGGATCAAAGAGTTCTCGAATTAATCCATGATGCTATGAAAGCACACGTGAAATGGAGTGATCTTTTATCTCTTTTGAATGAATTCGATGATCTTTCCATTCCGCTTCTTGGAGAAAAAAATGTTAGGCTATCGAAGATAAAAGATCTTTCAAAGTCTTTTGGTGAATCCTTCATGCTTTCAAATGAAGGTGCGTTTGGAAAAGCATATCTTCTGGAAATAGAAAGGGGATGTATACATAGCTGTGCATTTTGTGTAGCATCAAAAATATATGCTATTGTACGTTTTATGCCTCTTGACGAGATCGAAAGGAGGGTATTATATGCGCTGAGATACACCGATAGAGTAGGCCTTGTTGGTTCGAGCGTTTCCGATTACCCCCAACTTTATGAACTTTTGGAATGGTTGAAGGGAAAGGTTAAGCACCTTAGCGTTTCTTCGCTGAGACTTGATACTATAACAACTGAACTTGTAGAAACGCTTAACTTGCTTGGAGACAGAGAGATAACACTGGCTCCTGAAGCTGGAACGCAGCGCATGAGAGATCTTTTAAATAAAGATATAAGCGATGAAGAGATTGATATAGCCCTTGAACAGGTTAAAGCCGCAGGATTAAAGAGGATTAAGATGTATTTTATTTATGGTCTACCAGACGAAGATATTGAAGACCTTGATGGGATAGTTGAAGTCACCGATCGAGCCAAAAGATATGGAATAATTCCTTATATTAGCCTCAATCCGCTTATACCGAAACCTTTTACGTCGTTTGAAAATTTCAGAATGCGTTCTCAGGATGATCTAAAAAAATCTGAAAGATATTTGCAAAAGAAACTTGGAAAGATGGGAATTAGGAGTAAATTTGAGAGCATACGTTTATCAAGAATGCAATGGATTATATCAACAGCAGATAAGGAAATGTCAAAAGACATTGCATTAAGTGATGATCGTATTGAGTTTTTGAAGCGACTTGACAAAGAGTGGGAAGGTAAGATTACGTGGAAATATATAAGTAATTCATGGAAAAATTCTGTTTTTGGAGATAATTTTAAAGGAGGGATAATTGATGTTGAAAAAAAGAATATTGATCGTCGATGATGAGCCTTCAATAGTTGAACTGGTAAGCTACAATTTAAAAAAAGAAGGATACGACGTATTGAAAGCTTACGATGCGGAAAAAGCTCTGGATATTATAAAAGAAGAAGATATAGATCTCTTCATCATCGATGTTATGTTACCCGGAATGGATGGTTTTGAACTCGTAAGAATTTTAAGAGGTGGAGATAAGAACAGAGATAAGCCGGTTATATTTCTCACGGCAAAGGGCGAGGAATTCGATAGAGTGCTCGGTCTCGAACTTGGAGCAGATGATTACATCACAAAGCCATTTAGTGTAAGGGAGTTGCTTGCGAGGATAAAGGCGATATTCAGAAGAACAGATCAGAGCCTGATTAGAACTGACGAAAAACCAAAAAAGATAGCCGCAAAAGATCTTGATATAGATCTTGAGAAGTATGAAGTAAAAGTCAGAGGTAAATCTGTAAGTCTTACACCTCTTGAATTTGATCTTTTAAGATTTTTAGCGGAGAATACTGGTAAAGTTTTCAGTAGAGATGTCTTACTTGATACCCTATGGGGTTACGATTATTACGGTGATACGAGAACCGTAGATGTTCACATAAGGAGATTGAGAACGAAGATCGAAGAAGACGCTTCAAATCCCAAGTACATAATTACAGTAAGGGGAAAAGGGTACAAATTTAAGGATCCGGGAATCGAGGATTGATCGTTCACGATTTCATGGATTCTTCTCGCAATCCTGGTTGTTGCCTTTCTCGTTTTATTTTTCATTTATTTTAGAGAGCATAGGATAACAAAACGTGTCTTTAAAGGTATATCTACTATAATATCGGATTCGAAAGAAAATATACCGATAATAAAGATACTTGATGTTTTGAAGGAAATGAAGATGAACTTAGAAGTGCGATACTCAGAGGCCATAAAGAGTCGTGAAAATATGAGAATAATCCTTCAAAATGTCAGCGATGGTATATTGATAATAGATGCTCAGAGCAGGATAATGATGAACAATTCTGCAGCATCCAGGTTGCTTGGCATAAAGGAAGATTCTTTGGAAGGAAAAAAACTGGTGGAAGTCATGGAAAATTATGACATGCTAAATTTCATCGACAAGAATCTCGAGACATTTACCAATGATTCCACTGAAATATCGATAGTTTATCCTCATAAAAAGTATTTGGAATGCGATGCCGTCTCAGTTATTTTGAAAGGAAATGAGCACGCACTTATAGTTGTGATAAAAGATATTACCAACGAACGCGAACTTGATAACTTCAGACGTGAATTCATATCCAATGTTTCTCATGAATTAAAAACACCATTGACATCTATCCATGGATATGCCGAAACGTTATTGGACGATGAATTTTCAGATATTGAGACGGCAAAACATTTCCTTGAGATAATAGAAAATGAGTCTGCAAGAATGAGTAGGCTTATAAATGATTTACTTGATCTTCAAAAATTAGAAGAAGGGAAAGCAAAGTTCGATATCACAGAAATAGATCTTTCAAAGGTTGTTGAATACGTTTCAAAGATTGTTAAACCCATGACGGATTCTCTTAGCGTCGAGCTGAGAACATTGTGCAATGGTAATGTCAAAATAAAAGGTGATTTTGATAGACTTGTTCAGGCAGTCCTGAATTTGACTGACAACGCTGTAAAATATACATCTCAAAAAGAAAATGGGCCAAAGATCGTTGAAGTTTCGTGCGGTTTTTTTAATGATAAAGAGTGTATTATAAAAGTTAAAGATACGGGTATCGGTATACCGGCTGATTCTCTTTCAAGATTGTTCGAAAGATTTTACAGGGTTGATAAAGCGAGATCCCGAAAAGTCGGTGGAACAGGGTTGGGTCTCTCTATTGTCAAGATGATCGTCGAAGCTCACAGGGGAAGAATAGAAATTTCAAGTGAGCTTGGAGTTGGATCTGAATTCAGGATTATCCTTCCTCTTCTTTCAGACTCTCAAACGCCAAACGACAGCGATTCTGTCCTTTCCTGAAATATCTTTAAAAATATCATATTTCATCCCATTCTCTTCAAAGAGTCTCCTTAATGATTTTCTAAAGGGATGTGCTATTTCAAAATAAAAACGTTGTGGATCAAATTTTTTCAAGATCTCTTCGTAAATTTCATTTCCATCTTTTCCTCCAACTAATGCATTGTATGGTTCTTTATGGACCTCTTTTGCTTTCTCCCATTCTTCAGGTGTTAAATAAGGAGGATTGGAAATGACAATATCGAAATTTTTTTCTTCTTCGTCAATGTGAATTCTTTTCGATACTCCCAATTTTAATGAGTTTTCTTGGCTCAATTTAAGTGTTTCTTCATCTTTATCCATGATCCAGATCTCCGAGTCTGGAAGTAATTTTGCTATTGATATAGCTATAACTCCACTTCCGCATCCGAAGTCCAGAAATTTTTTCCACCCCGATCTTTTCGAGTCCTTTATCACAAGTTCGACAAGCTCTTCCGTCTCCGGTCTTGGTACAAGCACCTGATCGCTGATTTTAAAGTCAAACCCCATGAAATTTTTTTCTCCGGTCAGGTATGCCACAGGTTTCCCATCCACTCTTGCATCGATCATTTCAATGTAAGTTTTTACAGTTTGTAGATCAAGCTTAAAATCAAAATTGGAATATATCCAAGCTCTATTTTTTGAAATAACGTGAGATAAAAGAATCTCCGCATCAATATGCGGAGATCCGGATGAATTTCTTAAACGTCCGTACGCCCATGAGAGAACAGATCTCAGATCAGATTCCAAGTCTCGCTCTTACCTCTGGTTCTATCATATCCGGAGTCCACGGTGGATCCCAGACTATCTCAACATCTACCGACTTGACTCCATCAACGGATTGAACAGCATATTTTGCATCTTCGGTGATCATCGCTGCCAGAGGACATCCCATGAAGGTCATGGTCATCTTGATATGAACATCTCCGCTTTCCGAAAGGTCCACATTGTAAACAAGACCAAGCGATACAACATCAAGTCCTATTTCTGGATCTATAACACCTTTGAGAGCCTCGAGTACCTCTTCTTTCTTTACAGACATCTTTTTACCCCATTCGCTCAGATCATTATTTTTATAGTGCTACTATTTTTGAATGGCTGGAAAACATTTTTCAGCCAGTTAGACCATATCTGGGACTGCTTTTGAGAAAGTAATTGTTGAATTATTTTAGACTGAGCATCGGCAAAGCTCTGAATTGACTGTCCTTTGATTCCAACAACTTTGAAGAGTTCCCAGCTATTTTGAACCTGAACAGGGCCGGAAATTTCTCCAACTTTAGAGGCAAATAGATTTGCTTCAAAAGTCGGCATGTTGGGAGATTCAGATACCCATCCAATATCTCCGTTGTTGCTCTTCGTTTGGGTGTCAAGCGAGTACTGTGCCGCAGCTGATTCGAAAGTGAGCTTCCCTGAGTTGATGAGGCTCAGAACATAATTAGCACTTGCCTGAGAGCTCAATGATATGTGTTCAACATCTATCTGTGGAGGAACATTAAAGCTGTTGATATTTGCATTATAATATTGCTGGGCTTCATCTGTTGTTACGGTTGCAGAAGATGTAACAGCTTTTTTGAGTTGATCAAGCGTCATAGAAAATTTCATCGTGAAAAGAGAATTCTGTTCAAATTGATGAACATCGCCATATCCCTGGGATTGTAGGTATTGAGAGAATTGATCCTCTGTCAGTCCATAAGAAGAAAGCATCTGTGCAACCTGAGCCTTAACCTGTGCAAGAGCATCCTGATCCGTAACAACTATTCCGTAATTACTTTTGGCTATCTGTTCCATAAGCACAGAATCGACAAGGTTATTTAAAACACTCCTGTTGTAGGCTGAAAGAAAATTAAAACCATCTTTCGTTGTCGTCATATAAGAATACATTTGAGGATTTATCTTCTGAAGCTGGGCCAAAGTTGGTGAAACGTCAGAAGCCATATCAAGTATGCCAGAATATATTGGTTCACCGTTCACAATTGCCACAACCGTATTCGTGGATGATGTGGCAGGAAGTGTTGGCGTCGCAACAGTCGTTGGCGTTGCATTGGCCGCTAATAGAACCGCAGACACAATAGTAAGGATCACAAAAACAAGACTTAACTTTCTCAAATCTTTCACTCTCCTTTTTTAGATTTTCACCGGAATTTTTTCTTACTTAAATATTGAAAATATTTTATTTCTTACCCCCCTTTTTGACTAATTTATAGAAAATAGGTTCAGATATCATATCAAAATAATATCACGCATTCAACTTCAGTATGACTATTTCAATTCTATCCGACGCATCTTCGGCTCTGTCAGCTATATCACCTATTTGAAGTGCAAGTTCTCTTAATTGCATCTTCCTTGCAAGCTCAATGTTCATATTGAATACGTCACGTATAAGGTTTCTTTCCAATGCGTCACCAGTATTCTCCCATTTTTCGACCTCAAGGACGGAGTTTTTTGATTTTTCAAAATCATCAAAGAGATTTTCTATTGCAGCATATAACGCTTTGAAAGCTTCTACCGAGCACTCGTACTCTTTAATGTATTTATCAATTGAAGAGTCCGGTATTTTTAGATTTTGAAGATATATAACATCTGCAACTGTTTCAGCTTTATTTGCAACCTTATCGACGGCTTCTATGAGACCTAACATATCTCCTCTTGACTGCGCCAAAAATGCTCCAGAGTACATCATAGTTTCTGCATTTCTTCTTATAGAATCAGCTTCACTTTCAAATTGCCTGACATTTTTAACTATATCCGTGCAGTTATCATCACATGGTAACTTTATCAGCTTGAACGTCTCGTCTATCACTTTGCCAACCATATCAAGGTGGTTATGAAATGCCTTGATAACCTCATTTTCTTTCTTTCCAAAGAGTAGAGACATCTTCTATTTTTACCCCCAAACTTTCATAATCATATATATTATAACAGCAATTGAGGCAGTTACAAAAGGAGTAACAAGCCAGCCGGTTACGATTTTGAAAAGCGTTCTCAATCTTAAAGTTTTTATACCTTTGACGAACCCGACACCGGTTGCAGATCCAACTATCGCCTGTGCACTTGAGATTGGAATACCTATGAATGAAAAGAAAAGCAGTGAAGTACCGGCTCCAAATATTGATATTGCTGAATCGAATGGTTCCATTGTCGTTATACCTTTTCCAACGGTATATATAACACGTTTGCTTGCCGTCAAAAATCCTAAAGCCATGGCAGCGCCACCTATGAGCAAAGCTTCTTCTTTTCCGAAAAGTCCATTGCCAATGAATGGACCTGTGACATTTGCAAGATTGTTTGCTCCCAAAGAGTAAGAAGCATATATGCTGAAAGAGAATGACATGAGTCTCACAAAGGAGCCTCTTATTCTTAAAGAATTTATGCGGTTATAAAAAAGTGAGATCACGATGTGAGAAACGTAAGCGATTGCGATTGCACCGAATGGAGTGATAAGCCATGAAAGTGCGATCTTTCCAACGATCCACCAGTTAAGTCCACCTTCAATAAGACCAACTCCAACAAGAGCACCCACTATGCCCTGAGTTATTGACGTTGGAAGAGAAAAATGAGTCATTATTATAACGACTGTGGCAGTTCCAAGTGCCGAGCTTATGGCTACATCGAAAGTTACGGGCGATATAGAACTCATCGTCGAGAGACCCGAGCTACCACCTAAAAAAGCTCCTGCAAATATAAAAATTGCTCCTATTATTGTAGCAGTTCTATATTTAACGATATCAGATATCACCGCAGGGCCGAAGATTGTGGCCATGTTGTTGTAACCAAGAGACCACCCCAAAAGGGTGGCCGTGAATATCATCAAAATAAACTGGATTAGCATTTATCCTCACTTCTTAAAATACTGTATTAACTTAGAAGTATACACCTGATTTAAGAATAATTCAATATAATAAACTCATCCATCTTACCGATGTTGTAGTAAAAATAATTAAGATATGGCATGTAGTCAGTGGCAAAAAAGGGCATCTATTCAGATGCCCTGGTATTAATGTAATCATTCAATTTTTTTCTAACTTTTCTGTATGATATTTTCATGATTTTTGATATCTCTAAAGGAGTATATCCTTCAATTTTCATTTTAATCACTTCCGGCATTTCTTCTTCCATTTCCTGCGGTACATCAAAGAGTGTATCGGTATCTTCAATGAGATCTGCCCTGATCTGTAAAAGTGAAAAATTTCCGTCCGTGTAAGGAAGATTTACGCCTCTTCCAAAATGATCTTTCAATTTCATATTCACGAAATAGTAGGCAAAGCCTTCAAAAGTTCCTATTGATGGATTGTACTTTTGTTTTGCAATTAAAACGAGATACCAAATGGTCTGGCACAGATCTTCAAATTCACATCTTCTGACTGAATGTGAGTAATTTTTTACTATCTTCCTTACGACCCGTTCTATTCTATCCATTATTCACTTTGCCTCTTTCCAGAAATTTGTATTCATCCATGCAACGAAAAGATCTATTGAAATTCCAATCAAAGCATCAAGTACATTTGTAGGCAGCGGCATCGATATTCCATTCTCATCGATCATCCTGTGAACTATCTGAATTGCATTTTCTTTCTTTTCACTTCCACCACCGGGATGCTCGACTAAGATGACAGCAAGCTCTATGAAATCTTTTAAACTTAAAAAGGCCTTTATCCATTCCATACCAGATCACCTCCAGAATAGGGGGGCTTATGCCCCCCTAAATCATTGAACAAGATTAAAAAGCTCTGTAGATGTTGTATCCACAATTGTCGCTGAATCAACGGTATCTGCGATCGAACCTTTTGAAGTTTTTAAAAGTCCCTTTGTTGCAATGTGCTCCATGAAAGTTGTCACTTCCTGCTGTGTTAAGCTATCTTTAGGCGCCACTACTCTCAAAGATCTTGAAGAACCGTCCTGGGAGTTTAACCATCTGAGATTTAAGTACTTCATCTTTCACCCCTCCTTCAGTCTATTGGCCCTATGTCTGAATTTGAATTGATTGAAATGCCGACCAGGCTTTTTGAAGTAAGCCCTGCATACATATAGGAAGCATCGTAAAGATCCTCAATAGCTGCGCTTGAATTTACAGCGCTAAGATTTGCACGGTTGATCACGGGATTTCCCTTTGCATCCATAGTTCCCGTGTTCAGGTAGATGGCAAGAGAAAGCGTCTTCGATATTTCACTTACAGGTCTTGTACCAACTGCCATTTTCATCCCTCCAAATTTTAATTTTTGTTTGAAGTGCGCACCTCAATTTAATTGTACAAAAAAATAGTATATTTTAGATCACTAATTTTTATTTTGAATTGGTGGTAAAATTTTTTATGTATTGTTGCGCCTCATCAGGTGCATGGATTGAAACGAGAAAACGAACAAATAAAGAGATTTAAAGAGGAGATGACAGATGGTGACTAAATTGCCTGACAAAATGAAGGCGATTGTTAAGGGCGGACCGGTTTATGGAGCCAAGTTGATGACCGTAGATGTTCCAAAAGAATTAGGCCCACATGATGTGCTTGTTAAGGTTAATGCAGTATCGATATGTGGAACCGATCTTCATATCTGGATCTGGAATGAATGGGCGCAGTCACATATAAAGACGCCCCAGATAATGGGTCATGAGCTTGCAGGAGAAGTTGTAGAGGTCGGAAGTGATGTAACACTTGTGAAAAATGGAGACTTTGTATCTTCTGAAACACACATTCCCTGTGGCCATTGTAAGCAGTGTAGAACTGGAAACATGCATGTCTGCCAAAATCTTAAAATTTTAGGAGTGGACATGAATGGAGCCTTTGCTGAATATGTGAGGGTGCCAGAAATTGTATTATGGAAGAATGATCCATCGGTACCAAGTGTATGGGCATCTGTGCAGGAGCCACTCGGAAATGCAATTCATACAGTTTTTACGGAAGATGTAACCGGTAAAGACGTACTCGTTACAGGAGCCGGACCCATAGGGTTGCTTGCAATAGGCGTGTTAAAAACGGCAGGTGCGGCGAAGATAATTGTGAGCGAAGTTAACGAATACAGAAGAAATCTTGCAAAAGAGATCGGCGCAGATGTCGTAATCAACCCTATAAAAGAGGATGTTGTTAAAATTGTCAAACGTGAAACTAATGGTGACGGTGCAGATGTTCTCATAGAGATGAGCGGAAATGCACAGGCTCTTAAAGATGGTTTAAGTGCACTTACAAATGCCGGGCGGGCATCATTGCTTGGTGTTTACGATAAGGATGTTCAGTTGAATTTGAACGATCTTGTCATCTTCAAAGCTATAAGAATTTATGGGATAACCGGAAGAAAGATGTTCGAAACATGGTACAGGGGAGCCGATCTTTTAAAAAATAAAAAGCTTGACCTTTCTAAGATAATAACCCACGTGCTCGATTTCGACGATTATGAAAAAGGCTTCAATTTGATGGAAGAAGGAAAGTGCGGAAAGGTAGTTTTAAAACTTTGAGGAGGCGGTACCATGTTTGACTGGAAAGTGCTTTCTGATGAACTTGAAGAACTTAAAAAAGCAGGGCTTTACACGAACATAAGGACACTGGAGAGCCCTCAAGGTGAATGGCTCACAATTTCCGGCAAAAAAGTTTTGAATCTTTGTTCAAATAATTATCTTGGTTTTGCAGACGATCAAAGGTTGAAAAAGGCTGCGATAGAAGCGATAGAAAAATGGGGTGTTGGTCCTGGAGCGGTCAGGACGATAGCCGGAACTTTGTCGATTCATGAAGAGACTGAAAGGACACTTGCAGATTTTAAAGGCGCTCAAGCAGCTATGCTTGTTCAATCAGGATTTAACGCTAATCAGGCAGTTATCCCACCTCTTTTTTCGAAAGAGGACATCATCTTTAGCGATGAATTGAATCACGCTTCCATAATAGATGGGTGCAGATTGTCAGGAGCGCAGATAATAAGATGGAATCATCTCGATCTTGATGATCTTGAAAATAAGATTAAGGCAAACAGCGCAAGAAGAAGACTTATAGTTACAGACGGTGTTTTCAGCATGGATGGAGACATTGCCCCTCTTGATGGCATAGTCGAACTTGGAGAAAAATATGGTGTTATGGTGATGGTAGATGATGCTCATGGAGAAGGAGTTCTTGGCCCTCACGGAAAAGGAATAGTGGCTCATTTCAAACTCGAAGGAAGAATAGACATAGACATAGGAACGATGTCAAAGGCTTTTGGCGTTGTCGGAGGATATGTTGCAGGCAATAAGATTTTGATAGATTATCTTAAGCAGAAAGCAAGGCCCTTTCTTTTTTCAAGTGCTCCAACTCCACCAGATGTCGGGGCTGTGTTCGCAGCCGTTAAGGTGCTTGCGCAAAGCGACGATCTTGTTAAAAAACTGTGGGATAATTCAAAATATTTCAAAGATCACATGAAATTGATTGGCTTTGATATAGGTCATAGCCAGACGCCAATAACGCCTGTTATGCTCTATGATGCTCAGATTGCCTCTAATTTTAGCAAAAAGCTCTTCGAAGAAGGCATATTTGCTCAATCAATTGGCTTTCCAACTGTTCCAAAAGGGAAGGCTCGAATTCGTGTTATGATAAGCGCCGTTCATACGAAACAATCTCTTGATTTCGCCCTTGAAAAATTCGAAAAAGTTGGAAAGGCACTCGGAGTGCTAAACAAGTAATTTTTGTGCGGAGGACATCTCGCAGGCATCATGTCCTCCGCCATAACCACTCACTAATCCCTAATCTCTATTTCCTAATCCCTGTATTTGCCATA
>JAVRKU010000002.1:64689-69049 GCA_031962125.1 Mesoaciditogaceae bacterium
TAAAATCGTAAAAAGGTCGACGGGGTGTAAAAATGAAAAGATTCGTTGCATTTTCTTTATTTCTCTTATTTTTTTCAATCTTTGCCTTTTCCGTTTCTTTTGAAACGAAAGTCATAAACGATTATCAAGACTACACGCAAACCTTTAACACATATCTTTCTCAGATTGAGAAAACTGGTGCAATAGAATCTGTTCCTTCAAATCAGGTTGAAAGTGCCGTTTACACGATCATAACGGAATTTCAACCCGCCGCTTATTACAGGTGGATAAGAATGCGCAGCTTTCAGATACCATCAGGTGCCGTTGGAAACTTTACCAACGTGGACATGTGGTATATAGCCCAGAACATATACCAAAGGTATAAGACAAATGATGAAACTGAAAACGTTGCACTTGCTGCTTTTCTCGTTTATGCGGTCGATGATCTTTACGGTAACAGTGTAAATCAAACTGATTTCCCATACTTTTCAACTTTCAATCAGGCCGTTTTTGATCTTGGGAGTAAAGTACAAAGTGCAGCCGCCGATTTGACAAGATCGTATTTTCAAAAAGCCATAGGTGCTCAAAGCAACGTTGTGGGAAATTACAATTACATTCCGGTGAATTTGAAAGACATATTCATTGCTGCGCTAAAAAAGGCTTACAACAACAACATTCCGCATGATATTCTGAGTATGGTTAATGAATACGATTTAAAGATACAGCCTTTTGTCCAAAATCAAAAACCAAGTCAGTATGTCTCAGATCTTGCACTTCAATCTTTAAGTCAAAAAACCCTTGATGCCGCCTTTGCAGATTTCAAAAATAGACTTTCTCAAAGCGCTGATAATTCAGTTAAAAACATTAAAGTTTTTCTGACATCCGGGCAATCAACTTCAACGGCTGTAACAAAAGTGCTTGATTCTTACGTTTCTTCTGTGGCCGTACAGGAACTCCTTTCGGCCAATACCGTTAGAAATGATGTTTCCAAAAATTTCAACAATAGAATTGTAAAACTTGAAGGAACGCTTGCCTCCAAAAGTAGTGTTCCACTTTCACCCATCGAATGGAGGTGGCTTGTCTATGCGGGAGTGCTGATATTTTTCTTTATCTACAGAAAAAAATGGATTGGTTATGCAATGTTGACTATCGTCGGATTTGAATCTTTAGTTTTGATTTTTGGGATAGATCCGATGTTGAGCAGGCTTGATTCTACGCTTTATGGTTTTTTAATAGTTACAACTGCCTTTTTAGGCTTTCTCTCGTTTTTAAGGATCACACGGGTCAAAAATTTGTTTCAAATATTTTCAATGATTGGAGTGGCCATTTTATTTTTACTGGTGCTTTTTGTCCCACTTTATTCAAATCTGCCCTCAACAAGGATGTCACAAAATCAAAAGTTCTTAAAGAGTGCATATCTTGGAATATATGAAAATGAACTCTACGGTCAGAACGGAATTTTAACTTACGATTTTCAAAATATAAGTTCTGATATCTCCGCTTTAAGATCCGATCCATACAATTTCGCCAATCAAACGGTTTCCTTTTATCTTTCGACCTTGAAGAAATCTGGCGCTCTTAAAGGAATTGTTGAATATCCAAATTCTATTATGGTCAACGTTGATAGAAATTCACCTTATTTTGGATTTTCAAACTTGAATAGTCTTAAAGATTCAATAAGTGTAGTTAAAGATAGAGCTCAATCGGCGCTTAACGATATCACAAACAGGATCAATGCCGTCAACAGAAATGAAGATGCTTTCTCGCAAACGCTTGATGGAATATATACTTTTGCAGCCCCTCAACTGAGAGTTGAGATTGAGAATGGCATAAAATCTCAAATATCGTCGAGTAATCTTACCGAAGTTTCTACGCCTTTGATTGCCATGGTTAACACGGCCAATTCGATCAAGGAAAGGGCACCAAATATTCAATTTTTTCAAACATCTGACGGTTCAAAACTTTTCATCATAATTTCCTTCTTGTTCTTAAGTGTTACTTTTTTCAGAAAAAATTGGTTGTATAGATTTTTAATTTCTCTTATAACGATTTTTGCTGCCACGATGATTTTCTACCAAAAAGTCATAGAAATCTTTGTCGAATATGGGTTTCCAACGTATTCCCACGTGCTTACAAGAGGAGAGTTTCCAAATACCGTTATGCTGATTGTGACAATTGGAGTTTCCATTTTCGTGGCTTTGGAGGCGCTTTACACGCGCTTTAAATATATTTCAACAAAGGAGGGAAAGAAAGCATGAAGAAATTTGTGATCGCATTTTTAGTTTCGATTCTCGTACTTGCAACAGTCGGATTACCGCTAACAGTTTTTTTTGTGACGGATACGGGGGGTCTCGGTGACAAATCTTTCAACGACAGCGCGTGGGCTGGCGTTCAGATGGCAGTGCAAAAATACGGCATAACTGCCAACGTCATTCAATCTTACGAACAGGCCGATTACGTGCCTAATCTCACAGCCGCCGCTCAAGTTGCTGATGTTGTCATTGGGGTTGGTTTCATGATGCAAGATGCCGTTACTAAGGTTGCCCCACAATTCCCCAACGTTAAATTCATAACGATAGATTTCTCCGTTGATGCCCCAAACGTCGAAAGTTTTCTGTTTAGCGAAAATCAGGGTGCTTATCTTGCGGGATATCTCGCCGCAGCCATGTCAAAAACTGGCAAAGTTGGATTTGTTGGCGGAATTCCAATACCACCGGTTGAAAGATATCAGTATGGCTACGATGCCGGCATACAAACCTACAACGTTTTGAACGGTGCAAATGTCCAGATACTGTCAGGATATGTTGGAAGTTTTGACGATCCTGCAGCTGGTAAAGCAATGACAAACAGCCAGTTTTCTGAAGGTGCAGACATAGTTTTTGCAGCGGCAGGGCTTTCTGGTCTCGGAACGATTGAGGCAGCCAAAGATGCTGGACCTGGGCATTTTGCCATAGGAGTGGATCAGGACCAAGATTTTTTGGCACCAGGATACGTGCTTACGAGTGCCATGAAACGTGTTGATGTCGCGGTCTTTGATGGAATTCAGTCTGTTATCAACGGTACTTTCAAGGCTGGCACTGTCACGCTTACGCTAAAAGATGATGGCGTTGGAATAAGTCCTATGACTTACACAAAGCAACTTGTGCCCGCAAGCGTAATGCATCAAATAGAGGTCCTCAAGCAAGATGTTGCGAGTGGAGAAATAATGGTTCCAGCAACTGATAAAGAATTACAGACATTTCAGGTGCCGGCAATTCAATTTTAACAGTTTTTAATTCTGGCGGGAGTTATCTCCCGCCATTTGTACTAACAGTATGGGAGGCAAGATGGATAAAAATGTAGATTATTCTCAATATGCAGTTGTGATGAAAGGAATTACAAAAAGATTCCCTGGAGTGCTTGCGAATGATCGCGTTGACCTTTTTGTTAAGAAAGGTGAAATCCATGCCATTGTCGGAGAAAATGGGGCAGGTAAAACCACGTTGATGAGTCAATTGTACGGACTCATAAGGCCGGATGAGGGAAAGATATACATAAACGGAGTTGAAACGCAGATAAAAAACCCGAATGATGCGATAATGGCAAAGATAGGGATGGTTCATCAGCATTTCATGTTGGTAGATAGATTAAGCGTCGTTGAGAACATAGTTTTAGGTCAGGAACCTGTCAGCGGACCATTTTTCGCTTTGAATCGAGCAAGAAAAGAGATAAACGATCTATCTAAAAAATTTGGATTGATAGTCAATCCTGATTCGATAATAGAAGATATGTCAGTTGGAATGCAACAAAGGGTTGAGATAATAAAAGTACTTTATAGAGGTGCTGAAATACTTGTGCTTGACGAGCCTACTGCCGTTTTGACTCCTCAAGAAACGGATGAATTGTTTGAAGTTTTGAAAAGTCTTAAGTCTCAAGGTAAAACGATCATACTCATAACTCATAAACTCAACGAAATTATGGCCATAACTGAATCCGTTACGGTCATGAGGCTTGGAAAGGTTACAGGTGTTGTGAAAACATCTCAAACAAGCCCAAAAGAACTTGCAAATATGATGGTTGGAAGAGAAGTGTTGCTTACCGTTGAAAAAAATTCAGCCCATCCGGGCAATGAAATATTACAGGTAAAAAATCTTGTAGTTAAAGAAAATAGAGGAATAGAGGCCGTCAGGGGCTTAAGTTTGACCGTAAGAAGTGGAGAGATTGTTGGAATTGCAGGCGTTGCAGGTAATGGTCAGACAGAGCTTACGGAAGCCCTAACAGGTCTTAGAAAGGTAGAAAGCGGCAAGATAATCTTCAAAGGAGAGGATATAACTAATTTTTCTTCTAAAAAAAGGCGCGAAATTGGTATTGGCCATATTCCCGAAGATAGATTAAAACACGG
>JAVRKU010000003.1:0-68199 GCA_031962125.1 Mesoaciditogaceae bacterium
CCCCATCTTTTCTAAATACCCTGTTTGCAAGATCTACAGCCTCTTGCATCCTACTTTTAGGCAATTTTAGGATTTTCATCGTTTATAAGCCTCCACAAATCATGATCTTAGAAAGATGGAAGATTTAACTATCATTTCATGAACAAGCCCAACCATTTCTTCGTTGAAAATAGATGTCCTGTGTTTTGCAAAATTTCTAAATGAGATATCAAGTTTACTCAGACTCTTTCTTAACAGCAAAATTTTCTCTGCGCCGTATCCAGAAGATTCAACGTCCAAAAGTATTCTCATATGTTTAGCAAGATTTTTAAGACAAATTCCCCATTCTTCGTACTCGCCTAACCATAACTCCTTCTTAAACTTCCTTTGAAACTTATTCTCATTGTAATCGTATGCCTTTGTGACAATAGGAAATAGAGATTCAGTATAAAAAATTTGGTATAGAACTCACAAGTTATTATTCTTTAAATAAGCATGCAAATTTTCATCAAGCAAACCATTTGGTAACATCCAATCCTCATGATATCTTCCATTTTCTTCCATCTGGTAGCGAACACATTTTTGCCAATCTCCATTACAATAATCGTTGATCCAGTGACTATCAAGGAGGCCCTTTTCGTAGAACATTTTCATTGGACAAACGTTGTACCATTTGCATCTCTTCATTTTTTCACCTTTTTTAATTTTTTATACTGATCAACTTTAAAAATCGAATGTTCATTCATCCATCTATTACGGCTCCGACATGTGCCCCCTCGGAAGCTGTACTCACTTCGTTGCGGAGGACTTCTCTGGGGCATCGCACTTTCCGTTAAGATTTGATCTCTTCTAAATAAGAAGGCATTCTTATTCTTTCAAACGTCTCTATCTTTCCACTGTCTATTCTCAAATATGCTGTTGCATAACGTAAAATTTTCTCATCGTGCGTGACTATGACGAAGGTCAGATGACTTTTTTCATTCAGCAATTTTATAAAATCCATAACTAAAAATGATGTTTTGGTATCAAGAGCACCTGTTGGCTCATCTGCCCAGACTATTTTTGGTTCTCCAGCTATGGCACGTGCAAGTGCAACTCTTTGCTTTTCTCCTCCACTTATCTGGGATGGAAATTTGTCTATAACATTACCCAGTCCGTTTGCCTTCAGAACCTCTATTGCTTTTTCGTTGGCACGTTTTTCCGGCCATCCACGTGCAAGTAAAGGAAGAGCGACATTTTCTTTGGATGTAAGCACATTTATCAAATTGTACTCCTGAAAGACAAAACCCATGTTTTCGGCTCGAAACTTAGTTTTTGTATTATCTGGCAACCTGTTTATATCTACTCCATTTATGACTATCTCTCCGGACGTAGCATTATCTATTCCCGATAAGCAGTTTAACATGGTCGTTTTGCCACTTCCAGAGGGTCCAAAAATAAAAAACATATCTCCCTCTTCTATTTCAAGGCTTACGCCTTTCAAGGCTTCGTAAGTTATTTCTCCGGTTTTATAAACTTTTCTGAGACTCTTCACGACAACAAGTGCCATTTTCATCGCTTCCTCGCAGTAAATCAGATTAATTGTACAACTATTATTGAAATCAGAGATGAAGATTTCTTGAAGAATTAAAAATGCTCATTTATACTCGCATTTTCAATCTCTTTTAAAAAGACCTACCAACTCTCCTTGCTGAATGATATGCCCTTTCATCGAAGATTCAAGTGACTCCTTATTCGATCCACTTTTGAGAGCCAACTTAGAGTCTAAAGCGTAAATTTTGAAATGATAATGATGAATTCCATGACCGAGCGGCGGGCATGGTCCTATATAACCTATACTACCAGCACCATTTACACCTTGAACCATTTCAATTGGTCGTTTTAATTCTTTTTCTTTTTGTATTCCCTCTGGAATTTCATTTTGAGGAATTATATTCCATGCAACCCAGTGAACAAATGTGCCCATTGGTGCATCGGGATCGTCAACTATAATGGCCAAAGATACAGTTTGTGCACTTATTCCGTCGATCTTAAGTTTCGGACTGACATCTTTTCCTTTACATGAAAATTTTGAAGGTATGAACTCACCTTCGTTAAAAACGGAGCTTACTCTTAGATCTAGATCCATAAAGTTCGCCTCCTCAAATTTATGATAACACATGTGGTGAATTTTACTGTCAAAAAATGTTAAAATCATTTTAGATGTTTGATGAAAGGTGGCTAAGAGTGAACGGATTTGTTCATCTTCATCTTCACACCGAATATAGCATAGGAGACTCGATAGTCAGGATAGATCCGTTGATTGAGACGGCTAAATCTTTTGATATGAAAGCAATTGCAATAACAGATCACGGCACACTCGGCGGTGTTCAAAAATTCTGGAGTCTTGCGAAAAAGGCCGGTATAAAGCCGATAATAGGCTGTGAAATCTATGTCAACGGAGAAGGAAAAAAGAAAAACCATCTGACTGTTTTAGCTAAAAACATCAAAGGTTATTTTTCGCTTGTCAAAGCGATGAATCTGGTATGGAAAAATGGAAGTAGAACTTTTAGCGAGGAAAATGTCTTCTCACTTGAAGACGTAATTGTACTGTCTGGTTGCATGAGCGGACAGATTCCGCGAATGATATTATCCGGAGATCTCCAGAATGCTCAATCTTTGATCGAAAAATACAAATCAAAATTTGGCAACGATTTTTACATAGAACTAATGGATACAGGGCTAAAAGAACAGAAAGAGTTGAACAGAATTTTAATTGATCTTGCAAAAAAATTTAAAATAAAGACGGTTGCAACAAATGATGTTCATTTTCTAAAAAAAGAAGATGCTCCGGCTCATGGACTTTTCGTTTCGATAGGAAGAAACATGAGATGGGATGGCGGATTTGCATACGGAAGTGATGAGTATTATTTTAAATCTTCTGATGAAATGGGAAAAATCTTCAAAGATTCAGCCGAGTCTGTTGAGAACACGATTGAGATCGCTTCTAAGTGTGGTGAATATGATATAAACCCGGCTTTGAATCTTCCAAACATTTCTGAAGATGACTGCAAAACTTTGAAAAATGAGATAAAATTAGATACTTTGAAAGATGATAAAAGAAAAAGAGCTGAAAAAGAACTGGGAATCATAGAATCAAAGAAATTTTGTGGATATTTTTTGCTCGTATCAAATATAGTTAAGACAGCCGAAAAAAATGGCATACTTGTTGGACCTGGAAGAGGATCAGCAGTATCTTCGTTAATTTCATACCTTTTAGGGATAACGTTGATCGATCCGATGAAATATGATCTGCTTTTTGAAAGATTTTTAAATGAATCAAGGGTTGGCGATCCTGATATAGATATCGATATCGAAGACGATGAGAGAGATAATCTAATACGTAAGCTCTCGCAGAAATATGGAGAGGATCACCTTGCGCAGGTTGGAGCATACGGCACGCTTGGGAACCGTGCTGTTGTGAGAGCTATTGGAAAAGCCTTTGGATCCAATGAAAGAGTTGTAGAGGATCTTGCATGGAGGGTATCTGGATATGAATCTGTTTCGGACGCTATCAAGAAAAATCAAGACTTAAAAAGGATGTACAAAGATCAAGAGATCAAAAAAGTGATAGATTATTCTTTAAAACTTGAAGGTTTGATTCATCACAAAACAACCCATGCTGCTGGTATTGTGATATCAAAAGACGATTTGAAAGAGAAAATTCCAATGATATTTGATAATGGCCGGTGGATCACTGAATTTGATATGGATGCTCTCGGAGAATTGAGAGTGATAAAGATAGATCTACTTGGATTGAAAACTCTTACCAATCTGAAAGATGTCCTTGGAAAGAAAACAACGAGAGGATCTTTGATGGCTCTTCCAATCGAAGATCCACAAATATATACACTTTTGAAGGGCGGTGACACGATCGGTATTTTCCAGCTTGAAAGCACTTCAGCAACTGCACTGACGAAAAAGCTTGCACCCGAAAAATTTGATGATGTGGTAGCATTACTCAGTCTTAACAGACCTGGGCCGATGTATTCCGGTATAGCAGACGAATATGTTAAAAGAAGACACGGATCATCATCCATGAAAGATGAATTCGGACTTGATGAGATATTGAAAGACACTTACGGGATGATGATATATCAGGAACAAATAATGAAGATTGCGACAGACATAGCTAATTTTTCAGGTGAGCGTGCCGATCTTTTTCGCAAAGCCGTATCGAAGAAAGATTCAAATTTAATGGGCGATCTTAAAGAAGAATTTGTTAAAGGGTGCGTTTCAAATGGTTATAAAGAAGAAAAGGCCTTGAGGCTTTTCGAAATGATAAATCAATTTGCCTCTTATGGATTCAATAAATCTCACAGCGTGGCTTATGCCTATATCACGGTATGGACGGCATACCTGAAAGCCACACGGACTGCTGATTTCATAGCGTCTCTTATGAATTCGAATTTATCAGATATGACAAAATTGTCCATGTACGCACGGGAAGCTAAAAAATCATCGATAAATGTATTTTCACCGGATGTAAATGAATCAAACACATTGTTCACAGCAAATGGTAATGTTATAAGAACGGGTTTTGCGGCAATAAAAGGATTAGGCTTGAATTTCGGAGAAATTATCGAAGAGGAAAGAAAAAAAGGTAAGTTTGAGAATTTAGAAGATTTCCTTTTAAGGATGAAAAAGACTAAGGTTAATAAAAAAATTGTTGAGGCTTTAATATTTAGTGGTGCATTTGATTCGATCCTTTCAAACAGAAAATATGCTATCGATAATCTCGACATGATGATGGACAAAGCGAATGGCGGATTGAAAATGATCCAGCAACAGCTTTTTGAAAATGGGAAGCGAATTACATTGCCTTCAGTCGAGAATTATCCTGATTACGATCTGACTGAAAAGATGAAATTACAGAAAGAATATCTTAATATCATTTCAGATGCTGGATCCGGCGGATTCACGAAAATCATGGAAAAAGGGCATGGAAGGGTAATTTTCTATCTTTTTGAAAATAACGGAGAGATCTTTACAACGGACGGAGAGAGTGAAATTCAAATTTCTTACACTGATCCACTGGAAATGGGTGGACCTTACGATGGAGAATTTACTTATAAATCAAATACCATGATCCTATCAAAACTTTTGAAAAGTCCGAACCAGATCTTTTTATATCCCAAAGATGCCGGCGAGATTGAAAAGTACATCTCTGGATTCACCGATGCACCAGGAAAAAGCATCGTCATAAAACTGGCAAATTTTTCAATTGTTATAGATGATAAAACTTTGAAATGGGAGGCACCTTGATGGACAGATCAGAGATAGAGAAAAAAAGTAGGGAATGGAATGAAGAAACAGAACGATTCATCAATAAATATCCAGAAGAAGGCAATTTTAAGGCAAGTTACGGTCAGAAAGTGAAAAGGCTTTACACGCCTCTTAATGTTGGAGATTACGCTGAAATAGGTTTCCCGGGTGAGTATCCTTACACGCGCGGTGTCCAAAACACGATGTACCGTGGAAGGCTCTGGACAATGAGACAGTACGCTGGTTTTGGAACAGCTGAAGAATCTAACAGGAGATACAAATATCTTCTTGGGCAAGGTCAGAGTGGGTTATCAATAGCCTTTGATCTGCCAACGCAAATAGGGTATGATTCTGATGATCCTCACTCTCTCGGAGAGGTTGGAAAAGTCGGGGTTGCGATCGATTCTTTGACTGACATGGAGACGCTTTTTAACGGTATACCACTTGATAAGGTAAGTACATCGATGACGATAAATTCGACAGCCGCTATCCTGCTTGCCATGTACATAGCAGTTGGAGAAAAGCAAAAAGTTCCGCGAGATAAGCTTAGAGGAACAATCCAAAACGACATTCTCAAAGAGTACATAGCAAGGGGCACTTACATATATCCTCCGAAACCATCGATGAGAATAATAACGAATATCTTCGAATTTTGCTCGAAAGAAATGCCATTATGGAATACGATAAGTGTGAGCGGGTATCATATAAGAGAAGCCGGTGCGGATGCCGTTCAGGAAGTCGCATTCACGCTTGCAGATGGAATTGAATACGTTAAAAGTGCGATAGAGGCGGGTCTCGATCCAAATATTTTCGGTAAACGTCTGTCTTTTTTCTTCGCCGCACACAACAACTTGCTCGAAGAAGCAGCAAAATTCAGGGCAGCAAGACGTATGTGGGCAAAAATAATGAATGATAGATTCAAAGTCACAGATCCTGAGGCCTTAAAGCTTAGATTTCACACACAAACTTCCGGATCAACCCTGACAGCGCAGCAACCAGAGAATAATATAGTTAGAGTAACGATCCAGGCTTTGGCTGCCGTTTTAGGAGGGACACAATCGTTGCACACCAATTCAATGGATGAAGCGCTTGCTCTGCCCACAGAGGATTCGGTAAAGATAGCTTTGCGTACGCAACAAATAATAGCACACGAGTCAGGAGTTGTTAAAACCGTCGATCCTTTGGCCGGTTCCTATTACGTCGAAGCACTCACAGATGAGATAGAAAAAAGAGCTTTTGAATACATAAAGAAAATAGAGGAGATCGGTGGGATGATTTCAGCCATAGAAAGTGGATACGTTCAGCAGGAAATTTCAAACAGCTCTTACGATTACCAGAAAGCCATAGAATCGAAAGAACAGATAATAGTTGGAGTAAACGAGTTTGTTACAGAGGGAGAAAAGTCAAGAATGACTTTGAAAGTCGATGATAATCTTGAAAAGAAACAAATAGATGAACTTCGCCTTATGAAATCTAAAAGAAATGAATCGACCGTGAAAGTTACTTTAAAAAAAATTGAAGAGGCCGCAAAAATGAAGCAAAATCTAATGTATCCAATAATCGATGCCGTTAAAAATTATGCGACAATAGGTGAGATCTCAAATGTGCTACGTGATATATTCGGTGAATATAAAGAGTCAGTTTTGATATGAGGTGATAATGATGATAAAGGTTATGATAGCGAAACCCGGACTTGATGGTCACGATAGAGGGGCCAAGATTATAGCTCGGGCGCTCAGGGACGGTGGTATGGAAGTCATATATACGGGTATAAGGCAAACACCTGAGCAGATAGCCCAGGCAGCCGTTGATGAAGATGTCGATGTACTTGGCATCTCTATACTCTCGGGTGCTCACATGAAATTGATTCCAAAGATACTGTTTCTTCTCCAAGAAAAAAAAGCTGATATTCCAGTTTTCGTTGGAGGCATAATACCGGAGAAAGATGCTGTAGAACTTAAAAAGATGGGCATCATAGAAGTTTACGGACCTGGAGCCAGAACATCTGAGATAATAGAAAAGATTAAAGGATATTTTGAGCATGCAAATACTTGAATCACAGATAATAGAAGGTATAAGATCACATGACAGAAAAGCTCTTGCATCTCTACTCTCTTTCTGTGAAGATGATCCTGAAAAGGCAAATGAAATACTCAGCCATTTGAATAAAAAAAATGCCCATATCATAGGAATAACCGGAAGTCCGGGTGTTGGAAAATCAAGCCTTATAAATTCAATTCTTGATAGATTGAAAGACAGGAAGATTGGCGTTATAGCAATAGATCCATCGAGCCCGTTCACGGGGGGTGCTTTGCTCGGAGACAGGATAAGGATGCAGTCTCATGCAATTTCTCAAAATGTTTTTATTCGTAGCTTTGCAAGCAGGGGTGCACTTGGCGGTCTTTCTCCATCTATATACGAAGCATGTGACGCCTTTGAAACCTTCGAGATGGATATGGTACTCGTCGAAACGGTCGGAGCAGGACAATCGGATATAGAGATAGCCAACGTCGCTGACACGGTTTTAGTGTTGCTTTCGGCAGATGGTGGTGATGAGATCCAGATGATGAAAGCTGGACTCATGGAGATAGCTGATATCTTTGTTGTGAACAAGTCGGATAACATCTTATCAAGAAATCTCTTTTCAAAACTCAGATCGGTTGTAGAGATGGGCAAAAGGGATATTCCAATTTTTCTAACCAATACGATAGACGGTGAAGGAATAGATGAACTCATAAAAGGTATTGATAAAAGATTTTTAAAGATCTCCACAGATGAGAGCTTTGAGACGATAAGGAAAAGAAGACTCATAAATCACGCACAGTCAAGTATCAGGCGCGAAATTGATCGGATAATGGACAGTATCAAATTTGAAAGTTCAAACATCTACGGAATAAAACGTAGAGTAATAGAGGAATTGTGCAAAAAATCATTTTGAAGGATTTGAAAGGAGGAAGAGCGCAGACGTGAAAGTACTCAAGATCGATCATATTGGAGTAGCAGTTAAATCTGCCAGTACATCATCTAAAATTTATACGGATTCACTCGGTTTGAAAAAAAAGGAAGAGATACTCGAAGATCGAAGGCTCAAAGTTGTGATGATAGAAATAGGCGAGTCGAGAATAGAATTACTCGAGGATCTTGATCCTCAAGGGACGATAGCAAAATTCATAGAAAAACACGGAGAAGGTTTGAATCATATAGCATTTGAAATAGATGACATTTATAAGGCTGTTGATCAACTCAAAGCAGAAGGTTATAGAGTTACATCCGAACCGTCTGAAGGCGCTGGAGGTACAACAGTGACATTTATACACCCAAAAGATGCCAACGGTGTTCTCATAGAACTCGTTGAAAGGAGGAAAAATTAGATGGATAAAAATGAAGATTTGATAAAAAGGCGAGATGTCATTCGTGCTGGAGGTGGGGAGGACAGGATAAAAAAGCAACATGAAGATGGGAAGCTTACAGCAAGAGAAAGAATAGATCTGCTGGTGGATGAAGGCACTTTTTTTGAGATAGATGATCACATAAAACACAGATCTACGTATTTTGGACTCGATCAGAAGTATTTTCCTGCCGATGGGATTGTAACCGGTACGGGACAGGTGAACGGAAAAAATGTTGCGATCTTCTCGCAGGATTTCACCGTTCAGGGGGGATCTGTCGGGGAGATGCATGCAAAGAAGATCACTAAAATTCAGGATATAGCTATGAAACTTGGTATTCCTCTGATCGGTATAAATGATTCCGGTGGTGCAAGAATTCAAGAAGGTGTCGATGCACTCTACGGTTACGGCGAGATCTTTTACAGGAATACACTTGCCTCAGGTGTAATTCCCCAGATCACAGTCATAGCCGGCCCGTGTGCTGGCGGTGCGGTTTATTCTCCGGCAATAACGGATTTTACCATAATGGTGAATAAAACATCCAAGATGTTTATAACAGGGCCGGAAGTCATAAAGGCTGTGACGGGTGAGGATGTCTCGCAGGAATCACTTGGAGGAGCTGAAGTTCATAATTCTAAAAGTGGTGTTGCACATTTCATCGCAAAAGACGATGCCGATGCAATGGAAATAGTCAAAAAGATTCTCTCCTATATTCCCTCAAACAACATGGAAATGCCTGAAAAATACGATCAAGTCGGGTTAAAAGTCGATGAATCTTTAAACACAATGATACCGGCGAGTTCAAACAAACCTTACGATATGATAGAAGTTATAAATAAAATAGTCGATCCTGAAACTTTCTTTGAAGTCCAGCCCAAATTTGCAAGATCGATGATTACAGGTTTTGCAAGGATAAATGGGAGATCTGTTGGAATAGTGGCAAACCAGCCGAAGGTACTTGCAGGCGTTCTTGATATAGATTCATCTGACAAGGCGGCAAGATTCATACGCTTCTTGGATGCTTTTAATATTCCAATAATAACCTTCGCAGATACACCCGGATTCTTACCGGGAATTGCCCAGGAACATGGTGGAATAATAAGGCATGGGGCGAAATTGCTTTTCGCCTACAGCGAAGCGTCGGTTCCAAAGTTCACAATCATAACGAGAAGAGATTATGGTGGTGCATACATTGCGATGGGCAGCAAACATCTCGGAGCGGATCTTGTGCTTGCCTGGCCGACTGCCGAGATAGCAGTCATGGGAGCTGAGGGAGCGGCGAATATCATATTCAGAAGTGAGATAAAAGCTTCAAGTGATCCTGAAAAGACAAGGATCGAAAAGGTTAAAGAGTATTCTGACACATTTTCAAATCCATATGTTTCAGCATCAAGAGGATACGTTGATACGGTAATTCTTCCGTCAGAAACGAGAAATTATCTGATCCGTGGGCTCGATGCCTTTTCATCTAAAGTGGAGGGAAAACCTGCAAAAAAGCATGGAAACATTCCTCTATGAGATGGTATGAATGGAAACAATATCATGGATTACGCTGATAATAATTATCTTTATTGCAATTTTAGAGACGTTCAACTATTTTAAACGCAGGACAGATGATCTAAAAACGGGTTCTATGATAGATAAAAAAGATTACAATGGAGGAAAAAAGATCATGCCGGATGCGAAGATATCGGACATCGAAGACGAAGAAGTCATTGCTGCTATAAGTGCCGCCGTGAAAACTTACTCATGCGGTAAAGAAATTATATTGACGAAAATAAAGAAAATGGATGAAAAATGTCTGTCAAATGGATGGCTCATACATGCGCCTCAAACTTTCTGGAGAATTAGAAAGGGGTAATCTCAATGTTCAAAAAATATATCGTGAAAGTCAATGGTAAAAGTTATGAAGTTGAAGTCGAAGAAGTGGACATGGTGCAAAAAGAAAGGGTTGTTGAAACTAAAGCAAATCCAGCCAAATATTCGGCAAATTCAAAACCGGTACAGGTTTCAAATCAATCAAACCAACAGGAAAAACAGCCTTCGGATGTGGAAAATTCTGATGCCGGTACAACAGGTAATTCTGGAGAAAAGATAAATGCTCCGATGTCCGGTACCATAGTGAAAATAAAGGCAAGGGTCGGTGAAATCGTAAAAGATGGACAAACTTTGCTTACATTAGAAGCGATGAAGATGGAAAACGAGATTCTGGCTCCAAGAGATTGTAAAATTAAAGAAATATTCGTGAAAGAGGGTCAGCAAGTGGAGATCGATCAGATTTTAATAACAATAGAATAAAAAAGGCGAACATAATTCGCCTTTTTACTTTGGTGGAGCCGATGGGATTTGAACCCACGGCCTCTTGCATGCCATGCAAGCGCGCTCCCAGCTGCGCCACGACCCCACATAACGATTTATATTCTAATACATTTCCTATGAAAAAATCAAGCACCGGGATATTTTTTAAATATTCAAATTTTTTAATGCACCTTTTTCTCTTGCAGATTGATACGCCGCATCTATAACCTCCTGTGCTTTATGACCATCTTCAAAAGTTGGTGTTCCGGACAGTACCTTATCAGCCACAATTGATTTGAAAAACCATAATAAAGCGGTAAGATGGGCATCTATCATAAATCCCTGCGAAAATTTAGGAATCGGATAGAGTCTCAAAACCTCACTATAAAAATCATCATCTGACAGAAAGCTTAATTCCTCAGAAAAATTTTTTGAATTCACATCAAAAATTGCTGGAAGATAAGGATTACTTAGATCAATTCTCAAAGAACCGTGTTCTCCATAAATTGTTAAACGTGTCCCTTCATTTCCAGCTGCAACTCTTGATGCCTCAAGAGTACCTTTCGTTCCCGATTGTAAATTCATCGAAAGCAATGCCCAGTCATCGACACTCACATCTTCCAACTTTCCATCGACTGAATGTCTCTTTCTGACAATCGTTTCGATGCTTGCTGATACTGCTTCTATCTCACCTATCAAGAAACGTACAAGATCGATCAGATGAACTCCAAGATCCATAAGAGCTCCACCGCCACTTTTGTTTCTATCCTGCCTCCAGCTCATCTTTTTATCAGGGTTTAGATAACTCGAATGAAAAAATTCGCCGCGAAAAGCATAAATCCTTCCAAGCAAATTTTGTTTCAAAATGGCGTGGGCATAAGCAACTGCCGGTAGAAACCTCAACATGAATGCTACCTGATTTTTAACACCGCTTTTTGAGATATCTTTCATTATCTCTGATGTTTCAATGCTATTCATTCCAAGCGGTTTCTCACAGTAAATATGTTTTCCAGCATTTGAGGCAAGTAAGATTTCTTCTTTATGTAAAAAATTCGGTGTGCATATGTCCACAAGATCCACGTTTGATCGTGCAAGTGCATCAATACTGTCAACGGTATTTTCAAAGCCAATTGTTAGGCCTTCCATCCGGTGCGTTTGAGATGTTGTGAAAAGAGTTGATAAGTTAACTTCAAAATCAATCGGGACACCAAGCAAATGAATATTTTTTATCCCAAGCAGGTGAATTTTTGCTATTCCACCGAATCCTGCTAGACCATAGTTTAATTTCATCGTTCTTCAGCTCCTTTCATCTTTTTGTCTATCAATTTAATTTTACACCCCATCCATTAAAATCATTGTTACAGCTCATTTTTTTTCATCTTCACTTGACAAAGTGCCTCTTGTTAAGGTAATATATCTCTGTTAAGAGAATGAATTGCCCTCATCGTCTAGTGGTCCAGGACATCGGCCTTTCACGCCGGCGGCTGGGGTCCGAATCCCCATGAGGGCGCCAAGGATTTGGGAATGTAGCTCAGTGGGGGAGCGTTTGCCTTACAAGCAAGAGGTCGCAGGTTCAATCCCTGCCATTCCCACCAAGAGTGGGGACGTGGTGCAGCTTGGTTAGCATGCCGGTCTGTCACACCGGTGGTCGCGAGTTCGAACCTCGTCGTCCCCGCCATTGCCGAGATAGCTCAGGTGGTAGAGCAGTGGACTGAAAATCCTCGTGTCCCTGGTTCGACTCCAGGTCTCGGCACAGTAAAAGGGAACTCTTCATGAGTTCCCTTTATGCTATAATGATAGCGAAGGAGTGATGCCTTTGCCGTTCTACAATTATAGGGTTGTGACTCCAACTGGTAGCACAGCGGTGGGAAAATTAGAAGCCGAAAGTGAAATAGGCCTGGTTACGAAGCTTTCTCAGCAAGGATATGTTGTTTTGAATATCAAGCTGGCGAAAGTTAAACATAGGCGAATGTCTTTACGTGCAAGGCTGGGGGATCTTGTGCTTTTCACGCGCCAGCTTGCAACGATGATAGATGCTGGCGTAAGAATAAAAGATGCTTTAATGCTGCTCTCAAAGCAAAATGCTTTTACGCCCTCTTTTAGAAAAATTCTCACCAACGTGCTTGTTTCCATAGATGGTGGCATGTCTCTTTCTGAAGCGATAAATGAGACAGGTGCCTTTGATCCGATCTTTGTTAACCTTGTAAAAGCAGGAGAGAGCGGTGGAGTGCTCGATAACACTTTGAACAAAGTTTCAGCTTTTTACGAACATGTTAAAAAAACACGTGATGAAGTGAGATCCGCCATGGCTTATCCTGTTTTTGTTTCAATATTTGCTTTCATAATTCTCATGGTTATAAGTCTTTTCATACTTCCAAGCCTTTTCCGTGCCTTTGGCAGCTCCAAACCGGGTGGCGTCGTTGCCATACTCATAGGGGCGAACAACTTTCTTGCGAACAACTGGTTTACATCGATCGTGGTGCTCTTACTTGCAGTGATAGGGCTTGTTTTCTTCCTGAGAACGCCTTCCGGTGCACAGACAAAAGAGGTGGTTTCCAATCTTATACCACCTATAAGATCTTTGAAGCATCTTCAAGATTCATCTAATTTCAGTAAAACACTTTCAACGCTGATTTCAAGCGGGGTATCAATAATAGAGGCCGTTGACATGGCAGCACGTTCTACCGGAAGTCATAGATTGATGAAAAAAGTTCCTGAGATGATCGATGTTTTAAAAAATGGTGGTACTTTGAAATCCGCAATGGAAAAAAGCAAATTATTCCCACAATTGCTCGTTGAAATGGTTGGAACCGGTGAAGAATCCGGTAGGGTTGATGAGATGCTATCAAAAGTTGCTGATTTTTACGATGATGAAGCATCTGTTAAATTAAAGCAGCTGGTTTCTTTGATAGAGCCTGCCATGATAGCCATCATAGGAATTTTTGTTGGCTTTCTTGCTTTCAGTCTTTATCAAACGATGTTCAACCTTGAACAGGGCGTCGGTCAGCATTTCTGATCATGAGATCAGGATGGACTTTTATAGAAATAATAGTACTTTTAGTTTTTTTATCAGTTATCTTTTCAATCATCTTTCCCATCTCAAAGAAATGGATGGATAAAACTATCGTTTATGCAGAAATAAAAAATGTCAGTGAAAACGTAAGATGGGCGAAAGTATTTTCTTATATTTTAAAGGACAAAGTTGAAATAGATATATCGCAAAAAATAAAAATTTCATCTAAACGTGGAATAGATGAAAAAGATGGACCTAAATTCATCGAATTAATTGGAAGCACGCATTTTGCTTTTTCGAAGGGCATTCCTTACAATTCAGGTACCATGAAGATATATTTTAAAGGAACGAAGATCGGAACTCTTACTGTGTTGCCAGTAACAGGTTTGATAAATGTCGAATTGGGGTGGTAAAGGCGAATTTGAATCTATTCAGCACATCATATGTTGGTATAGACATAGGAAGATATAAAATTGATGGTGTAAGAATAACAAAAAACAGGAAAAAAATTGAGATTTCATCACAATTTTCTATACCTTATTCTAAAAAAGTATTTGACGGTGAAGAATTGATCGATGAAAATGAAATAATAATGGCTCTTAGCAAAATTGGGAAAATGTTGAAAGTAACCATAGAGGATTTTTTGATTACAGCACTTTTTCCGGATAAAACCCTGTTCAGACAGATAAAATTTTCCCAGTTACCAGGCAAGAGCGGGATCATGGATGCGACAAAATTTCAAATAGTTAAAGAACTTTCCATTCCATCCGATAGCATAACGGTTGACATAGATGTAGGACCGAAAAATGGAGATCAGCTTGATATACTTGCTTTTGTGGTCAGAAATGAAGACATTGAAAGACTTAATAATTTTTTCTTCAAGGCAGGTCTTCCTTTACCCGATATAATTGATGCAGGATATATGAAATTCAACTATTTAATTGAAGATAGGCTAAAAGATGGAATCTCCTTTCTTACTTTCGAAGATAACACGTCGACTTACCTCGAATTTTTCAAAGATGGTAGATTTTTAGCTATAGATAGTACAAATGGTGGTGCGGATGATCTTCAGGATAAAAACGAGGTTGGTGTGAAGGTACATTATTTGCAGATCTCGGATGATATTCAGAGGCTTGCAAAAATGACGCTATCAAGGTATTCCATGTCAAATGAAGCCATAAAAAGGGTTATATGTATTTCAGAAAAGATAGATTACATAGATATCTGGGCGGGTATTCTCAAAGAAGCTGGATTTGAGGAGGCGAAAAGTTATAGGGAGTTTTTAGAACTCGGCGATAAAATTCTGCTGGGAGCCTATAACCTTGCGATGAGGGGAGAAATTGAGAGTGGCGAGACTAAATTTTTACAGAAAAAAAAGTAGAAAGATAAAAACGACGAAATTCATACTGGTAATTGCCATAATACTCGGAGTTGGTTTTATTTCCTATGAAGGCATAACATTTTTCATAAATGGCCTTTATTCGCAGGCTTTGAGCGCAGATAAATCTTTGCTTGAAAAGGTCGGTATATCCCTTTCAAATTCATCGCAAGCTGCAGTTCAGATGAAGTTAGACAATGTTATACAGAGCTATTCTAATATGATGAGTGTACAGTCTCAAACACTTTATCAGGTTAAAGAGATGTTGAATGGCGTGAATAAATTTCATTCCATGATCTCATTTTTCAACGATCTTACGTCAAATGTTAGTAATGACATTTCAATCTCGGATCTTAGCTATACAAGCAATTCCTCAACACTTGTAAAGTTTTCTCAATTTAGAAGATCCGGAAATTCTACAACGCTTATACTTGAAGAAAAAGCAATTGAAGGATCAGGGTACACTTTCTCCGTATCAAGTTCAAACAATCAAAGCTGGTACAAAGCTTACAATGAAACAATCTCGGTGGGTGAATCCAGGTGAACAGAAAAGCCGCAATCATAATCATTTTTACCGTGATATTCATCGTTGGCTTTATCGATATTTTAACGCTTATGTCCTCTTCAGGTACTCTTAACAAACTTGCAGGGTCGATCTCGAAATTCGATACAATATACTCTCAAACTCTCGAAATGAAAAGGCAACTTTTGACTTACAGCTCGCTTCTCAATTCAAAGCGTATTTCTCTTAACAATCTAAAGATAGAATTGTTGAAATTAATCCCTAATGCAAATTTCAAGGTGAGCGGTGATACAATCTCTTTACAATCACCCGTTAATGTGGATCCCTATTCACTCATCAATTTGATGGGGCAATTCACAAATGTGAATGTTGTGGAGATGAAATTCCGGTCAAATTCACCTATTTTTTATGAATATAAAAACACAAACCAACAGGTGATCACCAATTACTCTCTTGATCTTTTAGTTGTAAGAATCTATGGAGGTTAGTTATGAAGCATACGATCGTCATAATTTTAATAATTTTCATAGTTGGAATCTTCATTTACCTTGGTTATACGTTCCTCTTTCCTAAAAATCAGGGATTCACACAGAGATCAAATATCACCGGTACAATAAAACAATTCTCATCGATTCTCGATCAAAAAGTCAAAACTGATGAAGTTAAATTTGTAAATTTGAAATTTAATCTCTTTTCTCCACTTGTGATAAAATTAGATCAAACCTCTTTTGCTGAACTGTTAAGTTTACCCGAAAATTCCACAATTGATCCGAATTTATTCTGGGTAAGCGGGGCAAAAGGAGAAAGTGTTGATATAATAACACTTTCTGTGAATGGAAAACTTATTACTTTCAACATTGGAAGTGGCAGTGCGGCTGTGAATTTCAACGGTAAGATATATCTTATAACTTATTCGGATCCGGTGCTGGAGGGAGCTGTTCTTATGGACCTTTCGACGGGAAAACTTTATGTTGTAAGCTCAAAGGGCATAGTTTTGAATTGAGGAGATGGGATCGTGAAAAAATCTATTATTTTATCTATTATCACATTTAGCATTATATCTTCATCTTTTGGATCTATTCTCCAGAATTTTACTTTTTCGGCGACAGGAGGACAATTTCAATCGACAATAACTTTTGATTCCGTACCTGTGTGGAATGTCAGCGGGATCATCGGTAATTCTCCTCGGCTTTCCTTCAAAGGTTCTCTGTCTTCAAAAATATCAAATAAGATCATCTGGGGACCTTTGAGTGCGACGATATCCTCTACCAATTCAATAAGCACTATTACATTCAATTTTCCTTTTATTGTAAGTACATTTGTTCAGCAAAATGGTGATGAACTCACTGTAAACTTCATAACCTTAGGAATATCTCAAACCTTACCTCTTACAGGCCCTTCAACAAAGATATCGATAGATTTTTCGGGACAGCAAACTTCTACTTTGAACTTAGCAATAAAATATCTTGCAAGGATTCTCAATAGAAATCTTATAGTGGATCCTTCGATAGCAAACAATCCTGTGAATATAACGCTCAAAGATGTAACAGCTGCGGAGGCTTTCTATGATATTCTTATCTCGTCTCCGGGCATAGGATATGCAATTCTTCCTGATGGAACTTATTACATAGCGTCACTTAATTCTCTGCTCGGAAATTTTGGGAAACTCGGTATCGGGACTTATGATAATATCGTGAGTTTCTATAACCTTTCTATGACCAATATAAATCCACAGGACTTCACAACACTGATAAATAACCTTTTCGGTCAGAACAGAGTAATAGGAAGCATCGGTCCTTACCAGATAGTCAGTGCGACTGTCCAACAGCAAAAAACGATATCAAATCTCATGGATTTTCTCAAAGAAAGTGAAAGTTTTTCAACCATAAAATGGAATGATCCGAATTCCGTCCAGGATCTCATTAAGCTTATCACCATGATGTATCCTAACTTGAAGATCACATATCTTAATAGCTTTTCGACGATCGTTTTGAATGGAAGTAAAGGAGAGATACAAGATGCTTTTTCCGTGATCTCTGAATATCAAAAGATCGTTGAAAGTATAGGTCCAAAAGTGACGGTTTCTTTTATCGTTCCAAAGCCAAATGTTCAGGCCTTTATCCAGTTTTCAAAGCAATTTTCAGCTATAACTGCTTATGGATCGACGACCGCCTATTCATCTGATGCCGTTTACCTCATTTTAGGGCCGAAGGATCAGGTCAATCAATTTGCACAGGAAATTGGTTCAATAGCAAGTACAATTACACAGGTAAAACCGCAAACTTTTCATTTCAATTTTGCACAGTGGTCAGATGCGAACGCCTTTTCAGATCTGTCGAAGATCATTTCTGTCATGTATCCTGACGTTCAGATGATTTATCTTCAAAACTTCGATCAAATTCTTGTATATGGAGTGGATACCCAGCATGTGGATGAGGTCGCAACTTTCATAAAGGAAAAGGCGTTCTTAAATGGGAGTTTTTCTTCAATTACGAATGTCATAAAGATAAGAACGCAGGACTATCAGACTGTTAAATCAATCATTGAAGCAAAAGGGCTTACATTTTTTGGACCTTCAAAACCATCCACATCTTCAACATTTGTGGCAATAGCGATTTCGGGTCCGGCCCAGCGTGTTGATGATGTAACGGCATTGCTTAACGTGTCCGGACTTGCACAGAAAGAATTCCAAACCAAATCTGCAAGCGAACAGTCTATCTCTGTAAACAACGGAATGATAAACGTTGATGTGACAGATTATCCTCTATCTTCTTTAATTCAAAAAGTCTATGCCTCATTCTCCAAAAATGTTGTCTTTGCAGAACAAAACTTTCCAAATATCACATTGAAACTTTCAAATGTAAATCTTGATCAGTTCAATCATGCACTTTCAGACTCTTACGGTATATCTTTTTCAGGTTCCTCCATTGTTGTAGCTGAGAAAAATACAGGAGGCGTTATCAGGGTCTATCAGGCCAATGGAAACATCAATCAGATACAATCACTCGCCACATTTCTTGGTGGCAGCGTTTATTCGGATCCAAATACCGGCCTTGTTGTTGTGAAAAATCTTACTCCAAATTCTGCGAAAGAACTTGATGCGATGGTTTCACCGCTTTTAAATCCGAGGAAAAATATCATCATAGAGGCTAAGATCCTTGATGTATCAGAAAATAACAGTGTGAATACAAATTTCAACACGACCGTGATGACGCCACAGCTTATATTTAATAACGGCCTCACACTTAGTTTCAATCTTTTAAACGCTGTGAATCCTCTCCAGTTCACGTCAAATCTCGCAAATCAAATAATGTCCTCAAATGCAACCGTAACTGCAAATCTTTCTCAGATGACGGGAAACGGTACCATTCTTTCAGCTCCAACTTTGATGACTCAAAGCGGTGAATCCGCACAGATTACCGTGGGATCTCAATATCCCTATCTTGTAACGACTGTTAACAACAGTCAGACAACACAGCAGCTTCAATTTCTGACAACAGGAATCCAGCTTACCATATTGCCAGTTGTCCTTCCAAACGGTCAGATCTCTTTGACTATAACGATTCAGGTAAGTGATGCCGACTGGGGCCATGCTGTAAATGGTATACCTGCAGTGAGTACAAGGAATGCGAGCGTTAAGGTTGTAGTTTCAAGCGGCCAGACAATAATGATAGGAGGATTGACGAAAGATAACCGATCTGAAAATATCACGAAAATACCATTTCTTGGCGATCTCCCATTCATAGGACAGTTTTTCACATCGACAACATTTCAAAATTCTAAGGATAACCTTAATATATTCATAAGAGCAGCGGTGGAAAATTAAATGGACAGAAAACCTGCTGTTGCTGGTAGTTTTTATCCATCCGATCCTGAAGATCTCAGAGATTACATAAGAGAACTTTTTATCTCAAAAAAGGGAGCCGGTGAGTTACCCGATCCCGATGGCTTTAAAAAAAATGTTGGAATCATAGTACCTCATGCCGGTTATGTTTATTCAGGGGCAACAGCAACTCATGCCTATTTTCATGCCTCCGAATTTGGCAAGCCGGATCTCGTTGTGATAATGGGGCCAAATCATACTGGATATGGTAAACCGATCTCCGTCTGGCCTATGGGCTCGTGGAAAACGCCACTTGGAAATGTAAGCGTTGACGAAAGTGTTTCAAATGCACTTGTAGAAACTTTCCCTGCCTGTGCTTTTGATTATGAAGCACATCTTTTTGAACATTCGATAGAAGTTCAGGTCCCATTTTTGCAATTTACTCTTGGAACCGGTTTCAAAATACTGCCAATATGCATGATGGATCAAAGAAAAGAAACGGTCAGACAGTTTGCAATAGCGATGAGAAAAATTCTAAATGGGAAAAGATTCTGGATGGTAGCATCGACTGATCTCAATCATTATGAAGATCATGAAACAACGTTGTATAAAGACAAGGTAATAATGGATGCGATATCAGGTGAAAATATAGACGAACTTTATCATGCCCTAGACAGAGAAAAGATAACCATGTGTGGCTTCGGTCCTGTTTCAGTTTTACTTTCTATGGAGCTCGGAGCGCCGCAGATTCTTTGTCATTCAACGAGTGGAGAAGTTTCGGAAGATTTTGATCAGGAAGTTGGATATCTAGCAGCATGCGTGTGCTGAGCGAGGTGATTGATCTTTTTTTCCCCAAAATATGCCCTGTGTGCGGTAAAATTATAGATCAAAACAAAATTATCTGTTACGAATGTGAAAGTAAAATTCCTCCCCTCAACAGGGAGAAGTTTGTCGGTGGGAAATGGTATTTTGACGAATTGTTTTATAGAGCTTCCTATGGGAGCATCGTGGGAGAAATTATAAGATCTTACAAATACAAACATCATATCTCGCTTGATCGTATACTTGCAGACTTTTTCATTGAGATGCTTGAGGCCTTCCCGTATCCTCATCATGCAGTTTTAACAACCGTGCCGATCACATTTAACTCTTATAAAGAAAAGGGGTTCGATCATATGGAATTGATCGCAAAAAAAATATCGAAAAGTACGGGTTTAAAATTTTTAAAATTACTTGATGTCGTTAGGCAGCAAAAAAGTCAGGTTGGATCGTCGATCGAAGAAAGGCAGAAAATCATTTCTGGAAAGTACGCGGTGAGAATTGATAATTTCTACATAACATCGGGAGATATCATACTTCTCGATGATGTTTTTACAACAGGATCCACCGTCAATGAATGTGCTAAAATTTTAAAAGAGGCCGGTGCAAAGCATGTGTGGGTTTATGCTCTTGCAAAGGCAAGCATGGTGAAAAAAGATCCTAAAAGGAGGCAACAGTTGTGAAAATAAAAATAGCGGTAATAGGAGCCGGTGTTATAGGCTCTCTCATAGCAAGAGAACTCACGAGATATGAAGGGGTAGAAGTTGAGATATTCGAAAAACTTCCTGATGTAGGTTGGGGTGTTACAAAGGCTAATTCCGGCGTAATTCATGCAGGTTATGATGACGAACCCGGTACTGTCAGGGCGAAATACTGTGTGCATGGTAATGAAATGTACACGAAATTATCAGAAGAGCTTGGATTTAAATTCAAAAGGGTAGGGTCCCTTGTTGCAGCCTTTGATGAAGAGGACATTAAAAGTCTTTATGAACTTTTGGAAAATGGTGAAAAAAATGGCGTAAAGGATCTCAAAATACTTTCAAAATACGATGCCCTGGAGCTTGAGCCGAATCTTTCAAAAGAAGTTATAGCTGCGCTTTATTCTCCGACTGCCGGTATCGTTGGACCGTGGGATATAGCCCAGGCTGCCACTGAAAATGCGATCAAAAATGGTGCAAAGCTCAATCTTGCGGTCAATGTGAATGATATAAGAAGAAATACAAAAAGTATAGAAATCAACACTTCTGCCGGTATATTCATATTCGATTTTGTCTTTAATGCCGGCGGTTTATGGGCTGACGAGCTTGCAGAATCTGCAGGAGCAAAGGTGCCATCTTTGCACCCCAGAAGA
This sequence comes from Mesoaciditogaceae bacterium, assembly GCA_031962125.1. Lineage (GTDB taxonomy): Bacteria > Thermotogota > Thermotogae > Mesoaciditogales > Mesoaciditogaceae > JAVRKU01. The sequence continues at coordinate 21,878 of JAVRKU010000003.1, forward strand.
GGAGAGTACATTCTTTTAGATCAACCCAATCTTACCAAAAGGATCATATTTCCGGTTCCATCGAAGGCTGGAAAGGGCATACTTGTAATTCCGACCATTCATAATACCGTGCTTTTGGGACCAACATCTGAAGATCTTTCGCCCGCTTTCAAAGAGATGACCGAAACAACTCAAGAAGGGCTCTCGAAGATAATTGATAGCACGAAACGTCTTGTTCCAGCGATAAACTTGTCAAAGTCGATAAGAACATTCGCTGGTTTGAGACCTGAAAATGATATAAAAGATTTTGTCATAGTTAGAGAAGATAGAATGGTTCATATCGTTGCAACGAGATCTCCAGGTCTCACATCCGCACCTGCCATAGCGGATGATGTGGTCTCGAAATTTGCAGAGAAATATTCACTTGAAATAAAAGATGATTTTGATCCGTATATATCCCCAATTCCAATACCGGCTGAAATGGATGAGGCCCAAAGAGAGGAACTAATAAAAAAAGATCCGGCCTTTGGAAGGGTGATATGCAGATGCAACAAGGTCACGGAAGGTGAAGTTGTTGAAGCGATAAGACGCGGTGCAAGAACACTGGATGGAATCAAACTAAGGACAACGGCTATGTTTGGCAGGTGTCAGGGATCTTTTTGCACGGTAAATATAATGAAGATCCTAAAAAGGGAAACGGGTACTGATTTTGAAGACATTGAAAAAAATCTTATTGATTCTAAAATAGTGGATGGTGTTTTGCGATGAAAATGAAATATGATGTCGTGGTACTTGGTGGTGGAGCGGCGGGTATGGGTGCTGTAAATGCGGCAAAAGAGCAAGGTGCATCCGTCCTTTTGATAGAAAGAGAAGCATCGACCGGAGGCGTTTTAAACCAGTGCATACATACCGGCTTTGGTCTTCAGGTTTTTAAAATAGAACTTACGGGACCGGAATACCACGAAATGTATATAGAGAAAACAGGTAAATTCGACGCACTTTACGAAACTATGGTTTTAGACGTGGATCTCAAAAATGGCAAATTGATCGCAATGAATGCGCATGGGAATCACGAGATAGAGTATAGATCACTCGTTTTAGCAACAGGTGCAAGAGAAAGACCCTTCGAGGCGTTAAGAATACCCGGAACAAGGCCATCGGGTGTCTTCACAGCCGGTCTTGCACAGAAATTTGTTAACCTTGAAAATCATCTTCCAGGCCATAAAGCTGTGATCGTGGGTTCTGGAGATATAGGTATGATAATGGCGCGGAGATTGAAACTCGAAGGGGTGGAAGTCGAAGGCGTGTACGAGATAATGCCTTATCCAGGAGGTCTGACGAGAAACATAGCGCAATGCTTGAACGATTATGATATACCACTTCATCTTTCGACAAGCGTTATAAAGGTATACGGTAAAAGAAGGCTTGAGGGAGTGACGGTTGTGGAATTTGAAAATGGAATGCCCCTAAGCGGGACTGAGAGATTCATAGAATGCGATACGCTGGTAGCGTCCGTTGGATTGATACCGGAAAATGATCTTGTCAAAGGTAAGATAGAGATGGGAAGAGATGAAGGAATAATAGTGGATGATCTTATGAGGACTAACTGGGATAATGTTTTTGCAGCCGGCAACAATGTTTGTATTCATGATCTCGTTGATTTTGCAACAGTTGAAGGCGAGATGGCCGGAAGAAATGCTGCAAAGGTCGCACTGGGAGAAACATTACCGGTAAGAGAAGGCATGTTCTCGGCTAAAGATGGCATAAGAGTCTTAAGTGCAAAATATACAACAGCAAGCGAGCCATTCACATTGTACATACGTGTGGAGAAACCTATGGGAATTGCAACGGTAAATCTTGATGGTAAAGCGATAAAGGGAGTGGTTAACGCAAGGCCGAGTGAAATGATAGAACTTAACCTTGATCCAAAAAAATACAATTTGAAAGGAAAGATAGAAATTTCGGCTAAGGAAGTGAAAAGGTGAAAATTATAGATATGGTTTGCATAGTCTGCCCGATGGGGTGTCAGATGAAGGTTACACTTGATGATGATGGTAAATTTGTATCGGTTAAGGGTAACAGATGTCCTAAAGGAGAAGCATACGCAAGGGACGAAGTCACGGATCCAAAAAGAGTGGTAACTTCAAGCGTTAAAGTTGTTGGTGGGAAAATGCAGCTGGTATCTGTGAAAACGGATGGAACGATTCCCAAAAGATTGATACTGGATGCCATGAAATCTATAAAATCATCAAGTGTTGATGCCCCTGTTAAGTGTGGCGATAAGGTGATAAAGGATCTTTTGAACACCGGTGTCAACGTTGTAGCAACGAGAACGGTCGACAAAAATTGAGATTTCGTCGTAAAAGTTGATCTTTGCTTGTATTAATTGATAAAATTACAGATTTAAGATCACGCTTTAGAGAGGCATTTAAGGAGCGAGATGAATAAAATGTCAGATCATGCTTTTCAATGCGTTTTGTGACCCTCCTACGAGAAATATAGTCTAAAGCTTTATAGGTAACCAATTTCCAGCTTCGTAAAGTCTAAAAAGCGGCGATTTTTTGTGTTACAAATAGTTTCATTTCATAGACTAATAGGTAACGCAAGTAAAAATTTACATAATATATTTTTAAAATACATTATTAATTCATATATAAGAAATATTTAAAATAAAAAACATTAAAAAAATACTTTAATTTAACATATTTTGTGCCGAACAAAAGTTTGGTATTGACATCTTTTGAAGTAAGTAGTATCATAGTATTTAGAAATGATTAGCATTTTTAAATGAAGAAGGTTGTTAAATTGGACAGAAATCCATTCAGGCTTACTTATCAGAGAAAAATCATTCTCGAAGAATTGAAAAATCTTGGAAATCACCCAACAGTAGATGATGTTTATCTTTCAGTTAAGAAAAAACTACCGAGGATAAGCATGAGTACCGTCTATAGAAGTCTTGATGTGCTTGCGAAAAATGGCTTTATAAAGAAACTCGAGCCTATTGATGTTCAAAAACGTTTTGATGTTAACATCAATGAGCATTTTCATTTTTATTGCACGAATTGCGGTAGAGTTGAGGATATAATTTTGGATGGTGAAAAAGAACTTGAAGAAGCTTTGAAAAAAATTCAAGAAAACATCAAAAAAAGTGGCAATTACGCAGTAAAAGGTTATACTCTAGAATTTTTTGGGATATGTAAAAATTGTAAAAAAGATAGATGATCTTTTAAGGAGGCAGATATGGCTTTCAGGCAGATAAAGAAAAGAGTGTTTTTCGTTGGAGCAATAGACTGGGATAGAGAACTTTTCGATGAACTTATACCACTTGCTGAAGGCACTTCTTATAACTCTTACATCGTAATAGGAAATGAAAAAACCGCACTTATAGATACTGTCGATCCCTCTAAAGTAAATGATCTTCTTGAAAATCTCAAAAATTTAAAGATAGATAGAATAGATTATGTGATATCCCAGCATGCAGAACAGGATCATTCCGGATCCATCCCGAAGATTCTTGAACTTTATCCTATTGCAAAGGTCGTCACAAATCCGAAGTGCAAGGAATTTTTGCAAGAATTACTTTTGATAGATGAGAGTAAATTTATAACTGTGAATGATGGGGATAGGTTGCCTCTTGGTGATAAAACTCTGAAATTTGTCTTCACTCCATGGGTTCACTGGCCTGAAACGATGTCTACGTACCTTGAGGAGGATAAGATATTATTTACCTGTGATTTTTTCGGCTCTCACGTTGCATCAAGTGAGTTATTTGTTGGTGATGAAGTAAATCGTGCGATAGAGGGTGCAAAGAGATATTACGCTGAGATAATGATGCCTTTCAGATCTTCAATAAAGTCAAACATGAAAAAGGCTGATGATCTTGATGTGGAAATGATAGCGCCAAGTCATGGACAGGTATACGATAATCCTTTAATTATAAAAGAGGCTTACAGGGAGTGGATTTCGGATGAAGTCAGTAACAAAGTAATCATACCTTACCTTTCAATGCACGGAAGTACAAAAAGAATGGTAGAGCGCCTAACAGATGATCTCATAAGGTTGGATATCGATGTGCATCCCTTCAATGTTGTAAGTATGGACGTGGGTAAATTTGCCATGGATCTTATAGATGCTGCAACAGTTGTGTTAGCAACACCGACAATGCTCGTGGGAGTTAATCCCGAGATTGCTTATGCGGCTTACCTTATGAATGCCTTAAGACCAAAAACTAAATTCGTATCTTTCATAAACTCTTACAACTGGGGAGGTCAGGCGATAGAGCAGATGAAGGCTATTCTTTCTTCCATTAAAGCTGAAATAATAGATCCTGTTACTGTCAATGGATATCCAAAGGATCAGGATTTCAAAGCCATAGATGATCTTGCACAGAAAATTCTGATCAAACATAGATCAATAGGAATTGTACCATCAATTGAATAAGAGAGGTGATGTTTATGTTGAATAAGAAGATCGAAGAGCTTTTAAATGAGCAGATTAACAAAGAATTATATTCAGACTATCTTTACTTAGCAATGGGAGCATATTTAAGATCTCAGAACTTAAATGGTATGGCAAAATGGGTTGAACTTCAGGCAAGAGAAGAAGAAACACATGCTTGGAAAATTTATGAATATATCAACAAGAAAAATGGAAGGGTGATTCTGAAATCTATAAAAGAACCACCCTCCGAATGGAAGTCTCCATTAGATGTTTTCGAAGCAGTTCTTACGCACGAACAATCAATCACAAAATCTATTGATGGTATAGCCCAAGCCGCCGATGTGGAAAAAGATTATGCGACGTCTTCTCTGCTTCAATGGTTTATTGATGAGCAGGTTGAAGAGGAAGCAGCTGCCTTTGAAATAGTTGCAAAGTTCAAAATGATAAAAGATTCAACCCAGGGAATTTTAATGATTGATTCAGAACTTGGCAAAAGAGATTCAACTTCAGATTAAATTTTTTAGAAAGAGGTGATTTGAAATGGCTATTCTTAAAGACCTTATTCAGACAGATGATTTTAAGAAGGAAAAGCATGTACCGGTCATAGAAGTGCCTGCTAATGCCAAAAAAGGCGAAAAGATCAAAGTTACCGTCAGTGTTGGGAAAGAAATTTCTCATCCAAATACAACCGAGCATCATATCTCATGGATAGAAGTTTATTTCCATCCGGCAGGTGAAAAGTACCCTTACGTTATAGGAAAATATGAATTTCAGGCACATGGTGCGTCCACTCAGGGGCCGAATACAAGCACACTCTATGCCGATCCAGAGGTTACAGTTACATTGAGAACTGAAAAGCCAGGCACGATAATTGCCATGTCGCATTGCAATATTCACGGTCTGTGGTCAAATCAGGTAGAATTGAAACTCGAATAATTGTCCACCAAAATTAATCGAGGAGATGGACTTATGTCCATCTCCTTTTGAATATCAAAAGGGGGAAATCATGGATATAAAGAAAGAAATCCTCGATTCTCTTTATCAGAGATATAACAAACGGGAATTCATCCATCCTGATCCACTTGAATTCCTTTTCAATTATCCGGATCCAAAAGATAGAGAAATAGTTGGCCTTATAGCCGCTTCTTTAGCTTACGGAAGAGTCGCACAGATATTGAAGGATCTCTCGTACGTACTTGAAAGAATGGAAAAACCTTATGATTTTTTGATGTTATCTTCGCACGAGAATCTCGAGCTTATTTTCAAAGATTTCACCCATAGATATACAACTGGAAAGGAACTTGTAAGTTTTTTGGCAAACTTACAAAATATTTTGAGAATTTATGGTTCAATTCATGATTGCTTTTTATCAGGATTAAAGAAAGATGATAAAAACCTGCTTTCTGCTCTTTCTCACTTTATAAACATTATTGTGCCCGACGGAAAGAAAAACTCTCTCATTCCTTCTGCAAATTGTAAAAGCCCGTGTAAAAGATTAAATTTGTTTCTGCGCTGGATGGTCAGATCCGATGATGTTGATCCTGATGGGTGGAGTGATATACCAGGATCAAAACTTATAATTCCTTTAGACACACACATGCATCATATAGGTCTTGTTTTAAAGCTAACCGAAAGAAAGCAAGCCGATATGAAAACAGCTCTCGAAATAACGGAAGCATTTAAGAAAATATCTCCCGAAGATCCTGTAAAATACGATTTTTGCCTCACGCGCCTCGGGATAAGGGATGATACTGATATGGAAGCTTTCTTCAAAATCTACTGGAGCTGATCTGCATGTTCAGCATTGGCGTCTTAGTTAACACACTCACAGTGATAACCGGAACATTGATAGGACTTCCTCTGGGAGAAAAATTAAGTGAGAAATATAAATCCATATTTTTTATATCGATAGGTATACTCACACTTCTTATAGGTGCAAGTATGGGACTTAAAAGTTCCAATTTTCTTGTCGTACTTGGAAGCCTTGTAATAGGTGGCATAATTGGAGAACTTTTAGGGATAGAAAATAAAATTTCTAGCCTTGCCGGAAGATTTTCTAAGAAAAAAGATTCAAATTTTGCAACGGGATTCGTCTCAACAACCGTACTCTTTGTCGTTGGCCCCATGACGATCCTCGGCTGCGTAAATTCAGGACTGAATGACAATAACGAGATACTTTACGTTAAATCTATAATGGATGGGATAAGTTCTGTTGCCTTTGCCTCTGTTTATGGTATAGGCGTTTTAGCATCTGCCGGAAGCGTTTTCATAATAGAGGGATCGATAGCACTCTTTGCATCAAGTCTGCAATTTCTGACAATACCTGCTTATCTCAACGACTTCACTGGAACGGGTGGGGCTATGATGATCATGATAGGTATAAGAATATTGAATTTAAAAGATATAAAAGTTGGAAACTTTTTACCGGCTCTCATCATTGCTCCCTTACTTGACTTTGTGAGTCTTTTGATACATTAATCATTTATTGAAGATTTTAACTATCCATGCCTTTAAATCTTCAATTTTGGCCTGACTTGCAAAGACTATATTTATATTTTCAAATTTTATAGCCGTTGAACTGTATCCCTGCATTTTGAACTGATTCACAAGAGAATCTGGAGAAACATCAGAAGAAATATTGAACAGATATGCTATTACATTCGATGAAGGAGAAAACATGCCGGCTATCACTGTGAAGACAATTCCATTTATATTCATCGATGCAATCGTCGCATTTTTAAGACTGGATACAAGTTTCCATGCCGCTATCTCTATAGCCTCAGGTGTTGCGCTTTCAATTCTAAAATTGGCAATCAAAGTGTTAAAATAATTTTTTGGTACGAAGGTGATGGAAGTGTACATAACAGATATCGATCCATTTTTCTTTTCTACTTTTAAATATTTCAAGATCATGGGATTTTTTCCGATCACCGCTATGTAAGTTGCGCTCTGACTTAAAGCCTTGATTTCGTAAGATGGCTCTCCCTGGTATATAAAATCGGAAGTTGAAATCACAGTTGGTGAAGCCGAAAGCAATTTAACAAACCTCTGTTCAATATCTACTAAAGGGGCAGGCGAAAGTTTCATCTCACCGTTGTCAACAATATAACTTTTACCATTCAGAAAGACCCATTCAAAAGAAACCGGTGCCATAACATCAATAAACTCATTCATACCGGATCTCACAACTCTTTCATATCTGATTCTTGTACTCGATCCTTCTTCCACTACAACTCTTTGCGCTTCAATCGATTGAGAAGCGTAAGCAGTTACAAAATTTGTCACGAGAGATCCAAATGCATACGAAGCAAACAAAGCAGAGGTAAGAATCAACAAAACTGTTTTCAAAATTGATCACTCACATATTTCATTTTTACGAGATAATCAAGATTTGAATTAGCACTCTGAGCAGAGGAAAGAGTTATCCCTGAATTAGATTTAAGCATCGATATACCCGCCGATACAGCTTTATCGTAAGCAAAACTCTGCTTTCCAACTGGAGAAAAAATGTAAAAGGCAAAAAAGACTGACACGGCAGCTGCAGCAAACCCAGGTAGTCCAAAGATCAAAGCTTTTCTTGCCATCGTTCTCCTTCTTATATCATCGATGACGTTATCTCTTAATTTTTCGGAAGGCTTGAAATTATAAAGAAGCTTAAGACTATCTTTGATCTTCTGATAATTCTGAACAAAAGTTCGGCATCCTTCGCACATTTTCAAATGTTGATCGAATTGTGCTTTTTCGAATTCATCAAGTTCATCCTGAACGAATTTTTCCCTGAATTCTTCACACTTCATCGCTTATCTCTCCTCCGATACCGAGTTTTTCCTCCAGCAGCCCCTTAAGTCTTTCACGAGCATAATGTAACCTGCTTTTCACCGTACCAACCGGTTTTTCTATTATATCTGCTATCTGTTCGTAACTCATTCCTTCTATCTCTCTTAAATTTATCAAAAGGCGGTCTTCTTTTGACAGAGCATCTATGGCCTTTGATATTTCTTCAGCAGATATGTCCCTCAACAATTCATCTGAAGGTTTAGATTCGTCTGCCGGTTCCTGAATCGTGTTCTTATCTTCGTCATCTTCTTCGCCAAAACTCGTTAAAATCTCTTTTTTTCTGTATTTTTTTGAAAGCATATCTTTGCACACATTCACGCTGATTCTGTAAATCCATGTAGATAATGTAGAATCTCCGCGAAATCGCTTCACGTTCTTATAGATCTTTACGAATACCTCTTGGATAACATCCTCAACATCATCCACACCCAAGTAAGATCTCGCTATTCCTCCTATTTTGTCAACATAATTCATGTAAAGTTCACTATAAGCCTGCGAATCTCCACGTTTTAAAGCTTCTATAAATTTTGATTCTTCCAATAAATATCCCGCTCCTGCTTATTTGACATGTATTAACGATCCAAGGTTCAAAAATTCAAAAAATCTCCGTAGAAACGGAGATCGTTTGATTCAAAAAATAGCACAAATTCACGAATGTTGAGAAGTCTGCGTACTTAGAGCTTTGACCTTCTTAACCAATCTTGACTTTCTTCTTGATGCCTGATTTTTATGAATCGTACCAATTTTTGCCGCTTTGTCTAATTTTGAGAAGGCTTCACTGATAAGTTCAGACGCATCTTCTCCCTTTTGTGCAGAAGTTAGAGCCTTCTTGATGGCCGTTTTGAACTGAGATTTTTTTGATTGATTCAAAAGATGTCTCTTTTCGGCTTTCTTAGCGTTCTTTATAGCTGATTTTACGTTTGCCATTTGACTTACTTTCCTCCTTTTCAATGTATCTTACTTCAATCGAAATATTATATCACACCATCATTTATAAATGAAAAAATGCTATATGTCATGTAAAGGTCTGGATATGCGCTTCAAAGCCGAGAAAATGGCAGCAGAGGCTATTAAATTAAGAACACTTGCTATTGTGAGTGATGGTATCAATCCAACATACAAACCTATGCCACCTACCGGTATGACGATAAGAGGTGCTACTATACCATTGAATATCGTTGCTATCGTTATACCTAAAAATCTGTTTATTTTATAAAAAAATCTGTAAAAAATAGCTATGAAAAACATCTCTAAAGCGACCGGAATGCTCAAAATTCCAAGTGGAAATCCAGCACTCATCGTGATGATTAGATATCCAAGGGCCGTAACGATTGCACCGGGCATATAGCCAAGGTAAAGAACCGCAATATATCCGGCCGTTGAATCAAAACCTATATCTCCCAAAGGCCCTGGAATCTTTATCAAAGATCCAACGAAGGATAGAGCTATGAAAATTGCCATAAGAGTTAACATTTTTGTTTTAGACATAATTCTTCCTTATGAGATACCCTATTTCTTTTATATCTGCATAGAATTCAGGTTTATTTTCTGCCCAAAATATAACACATGTCGAAGGACCGGCACTTTTGTGCATCCATTCACCGCCATTCAATTTAAAGTCGAGTCCGCTGTTTTTGGCAAGTATTTTCACTTCTTCAGAAATGCCGGCGGATCCTACGGGTATTATTTCTCCAACATCAGGAAAGGATCTGAGTTTAAGAAAATCCTCAAAACCAAGGATCTTATTCTTATTTTCAATGACCTCGGTCCCGACCTCCGGATTGCCGGCGACATAAATTTTGTTTCCCTCATGTGCACCTCCTATTTTCAATGATATGGCAAAACCTACAACTGAAATTGCAATGCCAGTCTGGGACGTCGGAAAATTTTTTTCTGTTGAGATAACAAGAGGTGTTTTAAATCTTTTGAGATATTTTTTCAAAAAATTTACGGCTCTTTGCGAATAGGACTGATCATTCGAAAAACCCGCACTTACACTCAATGGCCTTGCCCCAACCGAGATCACCTCCATTAAAGCTGTTCTAAGTGTGTATTCTGCAAGAAGTTCAATAGGCACTTCGAGCAGATCATTTTTTAGATTTCCTATACCACCCGCCGAATCGCAAGATTGAACGAGAAAACCTCCTTTGAAATCGATGATGTTAAGATCTCTTTTTATCTTCTTCACCTCAAATTTTGAAATAGAATCCTGCTGCCATACCTGCAAGTTCAGCCACCTCTTCGATCGCACCTAAAACATCGCCAGTTAGTCCGCCTATCAATTTATCCGAGATGAATTTAAGAACAAATCCAGAAATGATCGCAAAAGAGAAAGTTATGAAATATTTAGGAAAGAATAAAAACGGGATGAGGTAGATCGAAGCCCGTATTACAGAGCGCAAACTTACAGGAAAGATTGAAGATCCAAGCCCTTCAGATCTTGCAGAATATGAAAAATGTGCCGTAATAACCATTGCATATCGTGATGCAACGGCGGCCGATAGAATGACTAAATATGATATATTTATGAGAAAAAAGATTTTCGTTATCATGTAAAGCACACCTATAAGAACGGCCATCGGTCCTACATTACCCATCTTCATTATCTCAAGCTTTCTTTCAAGGCTTTTTTGCGACATAAAAGCATCAGATGTGTCAAGAAGACCATCAAAATGGAAAGCATTGAAGACTATATAAATTATGAGAATGGTAAAGATAACGGTAGGAATGGATCTTCCGAAGATATAAAATAAAACAATATAAGCAAGACCGGATAAGTATCCAACTGCAGGAAAGTCTCCCACGATCTCAGAGGGTTTTAATGTTGATTTAATAGGTATTCTTGACAAAAAAGAAATTGCACCGAGTATGCGTTTCATTTAATTTTCATCGCTATTCCAGCCACCATTAAAAACACCTCGCTTGCAACACTTGCAAGTTTTGAATTTAACCTTCCCAGCTCTTCAACATACTTTCTTGTCATAGTGTCGATTGGGATGATACCCATCCCGACCTCATTTGTTACGATGATCTCATTACCATTCAAAGAATTAAAAAATATTCCCACTTCGGATGTGATATCTATTTTGTGATAAAAAAGATTACCAAGCCATGTTGTCATGCAATCTATAACACACACATCGTATTCAGATGTTTTATTCAGAATTTTTTCAAGATTTACAGGTTCTTCGAATGTATCAAAAAGATCTCCTCTGTCTTTTTTATGTTTATCGATCCGTGATCTCATCTCATCGTCAAAAGATTCGGCTGTTGCAAGGAATGCCCTCTTTTTACCGCAAGATAAAGCCTTTTTTACGGCAAAATCACTTTTTCCGGCTCTTTCTCCTCCCGTTATGAGTATCATCCATCTCCCTCCATTTTAAGATTCACTTTCTTAAATGCTTCGAAAAGAATGTCATTTTCCTCTGGCTTTTTTATAGAAAGTCTTACATGATTTGCAAGTCCAAAGCTTTTACAATTTCTCACATGAATTCCATATTTATCGAGCGTTCTTTGAAATTCATCTCCATCTTCAACCTTCAAAATTCCAAAATTCACATCCGTTTTTATGCCTGATTTTTCAAATTTTTTATATTCACACTTTATCTTACCTATGCTTTCTTTCAAAAAAGTCTCGTCGTCATTCAATATGAACTCTGTAAGTACATATCCACAGGTACCTATCGCCCATGGTGATCTGTATTTTTCAAAAAGGCTCTTGAAATTATCACTCAACGCGTATCCAAGTCTTATTCCAGGCATACCATATGATTTGGTGAATGTGCGCACTTTTATAAGTCCAGGATGTGAAAAATTATCGACACTTTTCCCCAAAAAATCTATGAATGCCTCATCTAAAATTATTATTACCCCGCTTTCAGCTAGCTTCAGAATTTCATCTTTAACATTCAAAAAATTCCCGGTTGGGTTATTTGGATTTCCAAAGATTAAAACTACCTTTTCGCCTTGCTTTTTGAATTTTTTTGAAATTTCGAAAGCAAGGTCGAGATCAAGATTTATCTCATTTTTAGGAAGAACTTTGATGACTTTCTTTGCCATGTAATTTGCCACTCTTTCGTATTCACCATAAGAAGGCGTTGGTATTACCACATTAGCTCCATTCATAAGCGTAAGTCCTATGATTTGAAAAGCTTCTGTTGATCCAGCAAGAAGTGTGGCATCCTGGCCGAATTTTTTTCTGAATTCATCTTCAATCCATTCATTGTAAAGGTATCTCGTCGAAAATTTTGCACATTTCGAGAAAAGAGCATCTTTCCACTCAGGTAAGTAAGGATTAACGGAGATAGAAAAGTCTATAAGTTTTTCGTCTTTAGCACCGCCATGAAATTCCATTTATTTCACCACCATTATCAAAAACATGGTAGATACGATAAGAGCAACGGATAAAATGTAAAGTCGCAATCCGCGATCTATATCTGTAAGTTCTGGTTCACGTCCGTCAAATTTGTAAAGGCCTATCTTTTCGAATTTGACTCCTAAGACTCCGCTGAATGCACTCATTGGATACGTTCCATTTATCTTTAAAGGACCATATTTGAAGATCGATCTGAAAGCTTTTCTGGGAGAAAAAACGGCAAAAAATGTTGCGGTTAGTCTTGATGGAATGAAATTAAGGGCATCGTCCGTCCTTGCCGCAGCCTTGCCAAACCATTCAAATTTATCTGTATGATATCCCACCATCGCATCGAGCGTGTTTACAGTACGGTACAGTAATGCACCAGGCAGACCGAGGAGTAGGTAAAAAAAGAGCGGTGCCGTTACAGAGTCCGATGTATTTTCGGAAAGACTTTCTAAAGCTGCAGAAATGAGATGCCATCTGTCTAAATTTGAGGTATCCCTGCTAACTATCATAGAAACTGCATCCCTCATCTTTTCTCCATTTTCAGTCCTGCATTTTTTTACGTGTTTGTATAACGCAAGTATTGAAAAGGTTGATTTGAAGAGAAAAATCTGGATGATAATGCCTGCGATGCCAGGAATTATCATCGCAAGAATACCCACAGAGAACCAGAGAGTTCCATCGAAGATCAAAAGGATTATTCCAATCAAAAATCTTACAGCGTTAGAACTGGACGGCAGATCGAAGAATTTGACAATTCTTCCCATCCAAACAACTGGATGAATAAAAGATGGCCATTCTCCTATGACGAGATCTATCCCGATCGCTGCAATAAAAATAAAAGGATCAGGCTTGAAAATCTGGATCATAAGAGTTCCTCTATCTTTTCAACATTAATATTCGATTCAAAGATGTCAGTAAATCGATCTATTTCAGTCATGAGCGATGAACTTTCTACCTCTTTTTCTTCCATTCCCTTTGATTTCCTGACCGCATTCAAAAAATCTTTTGTGAATTTTAAATTCTGAAAAATCCCATGAAAATAGGTACCCAAAACATTTCTATCCATAGCACCATCTTCTTGATCCACTTTTTGTCCATTTTTTTCTTCAACTATCGCAAATGGCTTTGTACAGGCTGATCTGTAAGATATTCCATGGTGAATCTCGTAGCCTTCTACTTTATTTCCAAAAAGATTTTCACGTCCTTTAAAAATGGAAAGCGTTTTTTTCTCTTCAAAGACCGTTCTAACGTGCAAAAGCTTGAGCCCTTTTATCTTTTTTGTACCTTCCACAAGCTCATCACCAAGCATCTGATATCCGCCACATATGCCGACAATGTACGTTCCTGATGAAGCCATTTTCTTGATCTGTTCATCAAATCCATTTTTTCTTAACCATTCCAGATCATCGGATGTCATTTTGGTCCCAGGTATGATAAGAATATCGGCATCAATATTACCCTCTGTTACAAATTCAGCATCTGTATTCCAGAAGAGCGGATCGAAATCATCAAAATTCGATATGTGGGGAAGTTTTAGGATCTTAACCTTTAGATCGCCGCTTCCGTGTCTTGTCCAGTCAATCATCGAATCTTCTTCGGGTATTTTGTGATAGATGAAAGGCATCGTGCCAAAATATTTCATTTCATATTTTTGAGCAAGCATTTGAGGGTAATCTCCAAGCAGCGATCTGTCTCCAATGAATTTGTTGAAGATGTAGCCAATAACAAGGTTTTTTTCATCTCCATCAAATAATTCCATCGTGCCCGCTATCTGAGCGAATGCACCACCTTTCTCTATATCCGCAACTAAAAGTACAGGAGCCTTAACCGATTTTGCAATACTCATGTTGACGATATCATGATCCTTCAGATTTATCTCCACGGGACTTCCGGCTCCCTCTACAACCACGATATCATGGGAATCGATAAGATCTTCGAGAGCATCTTTTGCTATCATGAAAAATTCTACTTTTTTTGAATACATGTAATCTTTTGCATTCATGTGAGCGTAAGGTTTACCCATAAGAATAATCTGAGATCCATTCGTTTCAGGCTTCAAAAGAATTGGATTCATTTTGACAGATGGATTCTCATCTGAAGCCATAGCTTGAATGTATTGCGATCTTGCCATTTCTCCCCCTTCGATGCTCACAGCAGAGTTCAAGGACATATTTTGAGATTTGAACGGTGCGACTTTCAATCCTTTTCTTTTGAAATATCTGCAAAGTGCTGTTGTAATCAAAGATTTTCCAACACCCGAAGAAGTACCCTGAACCATTAAAACTTTTCCCATTTTGGATCTCCCTTCAGAGCTCTATTCCTATCCTCTGTGCAACGCCTTTCGTATAATAGTGTTTTATTTCGCACATTTCGGTCACAAGATCGGCAATTTCGATCAACTTTTGTGGTGCATACCTCCCCGTAAGTACCAGCTCGGTTTGTGGAGATCTTTTCAAAACAAGATCGATAACTTCTTCCTCTTTCAAAAGTTTTAGATATATTGCAATATTTATCTCATCCAAAACTACAAGATCATATTTTCCACCTGATGTTCTTTCTTTTGCCATTTCAAGTGTTTTATTTGCGGCATTGATATCTTCTTCAGCAGGCTTACCAATTATGAATTCAGATCTCCCACCCTGAAAGAATTCTATTCCGAGCTTTTCGAGACTTTTCATCTCGCTTGTATACCTGCCTTTCACAAATTGAATGAAAGACACTTTTAAATTTGATCCAGCCGCTCTCACGCTCAAACCTATGGCTGCTGTTGTCTTTCCCTTTCCATTTCCGGTGTAAATCTGAACGTATCCTCTTTCCATTTCAACTACCTCCAATCAAATCAAAATTTATGTCAAAAACAAAAAACCGACACAAAGTCGGCCTGGTTCCCAATTTTTCCATGCCAAATACCTCGATCGAGTATAATACCTTCTTACAAAGGCAGGTCTCCTGGCTCCCGGGTCATTCTCTCTTTGCACCTTCCCAGTTTCCCAGTGGCATCTCGCAAAGATCGTCGCCGGTTACAGTGGCGGGACCGCGTCGGTCTTTCACCGAACTTCCCTTTTAAACTTTCATACCTTCGAAGATATTTTACCACAACAATCTTTGATTCCATCTCTTACATAGAGATGAATTATAACATTTCTTACTTTTATAGCTATATCTTTCCTCGAGATTTAATAAACAATTCCAATGGTATGTAATCCTCTCTTTTGCCAACTTCATGAACTGAAATTTTTCTATCGCATCTGTAAAAAATGTAAGCTCTTCCTGAATAATTTGAAATATTACGAAACTTATACATTCAATTCGCCTTCTTCAGTGAGAAATGATAAAATGGAGTTATAAAACGGATAATTATAAGGAGGTTCGGATGAGAACTCCGGAAGCTTACAGAACCCATATAATTTTTCTTGGAAGGCGAAATGCCGGTAAATCTTCCCTTTTTAATGCGTTTATAGGATCCAAAATTGCGATAGTTTCAGACCAACCAGGCACAACAACGGATCCTGTTTATAAATCTATGGAACTTCTTCCAATGGGACCTGTTATGCTCATAGATACGGCGGGCCTTGACGATGAAGGCCAGATGGGTCAGCTGAGAGTTTCAAAAACATTATCAACGCTTTATAAAGCTGATATTGCCTGTCTTGTAATCGAAGCCGGAGGGCAATGGACTGAATTTGAAGATCGGATGGTAAATGATCTGAAAAATCGAGGGATCCCGTTTATTGTTGTGCTCTCAAAATCGGATCTTGAAGTAAACAAAGAACTTGTTAACCTCTTGGAATCAAGAAAATACTCATATGCCATTGTTAACATTTCAGATGAAAGATCCATTGACAATTTAAGGTTGAAAATTCCATCCATTTTAAAAAAATTTTATGAACCACCGCTCATAGAAGATTTAGTCGATGGCGGTGATCTTGTTGTTCTTGTCGTTCCAATAGATCTGGAAGCTCCAAAAGGGAGGCTTATAGTCCCCCAGGTTGAAGCTATAAGAGAATGCCTCGATGCTGAAGCTGTGCCAATAGTAACAAAAGAAAGAGAATTGAGATGGACACTTGAAAGTCTCAAAGTAAAGCCGAAGCTTGTCGTCACGGATTCTCAGGTTATCATGAAAGTGATCGCTGATGTGCCTGAAGATATTCGGCTCACGACCTTTTCGATTCTTGAAGCAAGGCACAAAGGAGATCTTTTAGAACTTATAAGCGGTCTTAGAGCCATCAAAAATCTACAAGACGGAGATGCAGTTCTCATTTCAGAAGCATGCGATCACAGGACATTAGCCGATGATATAGCAAGGGTGAAAATTCCGAGATGGCTTGAAAACTTCATAGGTAAACAGATAAAGTTCGATATCCATTCTGGTAGAGAATATCCTGAAAATCTTGAAAAATACAAACTCATAATTCATTGTGGAGGATGTGTTATCACACGGCAGATGATGCTCGGAAGAATAAAACAGGCTAAAGCGCTTGGTATTCCAATAGTCAATTACGGTGTTATCATTTCTTACCTTAATGGAGCTATTCCAAGAGTACTCGAACCATTTCCAGATGCTATGACTTTTTACGAGGAAGATGTAAATGCGCACAGAAACTGATTCATTAGGTAAAGTTGAGATTCCGGATGGAGCATACTACGGCGCTTTTACTTCAAGAGCATTGAAAAATTTTCCTACCAAAAGATTACTACATGTTGAACTCATTTCGGCACTTGCAGATGTTAAATGGGCATGTGCAGCCGCAAATGAAGAGATAGGTATATTAGACAGAAACATCTCACAGGCCATAGAAAATGCATGCGATGAGATAGCAGATGGTATGAAAGATTGGATCGTTGTCGATCCCCTAAGTGGTGGTGCTGGAACGGCTGTGAATATGAATTTCAACGAGGTGATAGCAAACAGGGCAACTGAACTTCTTGGAGGGAAAAAAGGCGAATATATCGTTCATCCACTTGATCATGTTAACAGATCTCAATCGACAAACGACGTCTATCCAACGGCTGTAAAACTAGGTGCTATAAGACTTCTGAGAAAACTTGTCGATAATGTTTCCGATCTTCAGCAAAGTCTTCAGGAAAAAGAAAGGATATTTTCCGGCATTTTAAAACTCGGTAGGACCGAGATGCAGGATGCCGTACCTGTAACATTAGGACATGAATTTGGAGCATGGGCAGAAGCGATATCAAGAGACAGATGGAGACTTTACAAAGTTGAAGAAAGAATGAGATTCGTTAACTTAGGAGGCACAGCAGTTGGAACAGGGCTCGATGCTCCAAGAACCTTTTCTTTCGTTGCCACAAAAATGCTTGTTGAAAGATCGGGCATAGGTCTTGTCAGATCTGAAAATCTCATAGAAGCAACGCAGAATATGGACGCCTTTGCGGAAGTACATGGGCTTTTGAAAACCTTAGCGACAAATCTCATCAAAATATCTAACGATCTGAGATTTCTATCAAGTGGTCCTGATGGTGGCATTGGCGAGATAAGACTGAAACCAGTTCAGCCCGGCAGTTCAATAATGGCCGGTAAAGTTAACCCTGTCCTTCCTGAATATACGATTCAACTTTCGATAAAAGTACTTGCAAACGATGTTGCTATCAATTTTGCAGTTTCATCTGGAAATCTTGAGCTCAATGCTTTCTTGCCGCTGATTCAGTACATACTTTATGATTCATTTGATGATCTCATAGGTGCTGTCTTGAGTCTCAAAAAATGTGTTGATGATCTTTCAGCAGTTGAGTCTAAATGCACCGAAAACCTTCAAAAAAGTGCAATGATAGCCACATGCTTTGTGCCGCTCTTAGGTTATGAACGCATAGCTAAAATAGTCAAAAATGCGCTTGAAAGTGGAAGAGATGTGAAAGAATTGCTCATAGAAACGGGTCTTTCGAAAGATCTCGTAGAAAGTGTCATGGATCCAAAGAAGATGATCGCACTCGGTTATATGCCTAAAAAACAGGATAACAGTTGAAAAAGAGCACTTACCTGCATGTTGCCTAAGAACAGCTCGAAATGGTAAAATATACTTAAAGGAGAGGTGATCATTTTGTCAGAATGGGTATACATAAAAGATTTGGCAAAGCATGTTGGAAAATCTGTCACCATTAAAGGCTGGATTTTCAACAAAAGATCGAGCGGTAAGATCCATTTTCTCCAGATCAGAGATGGTACGGGATTTGTACAGGGAATAGTTGAAAAATCTTCCATTGCTGATGAAATATTTGAAAAAGCTGGAGAATTAAAGATAGAATCGAGCCTTATTGTAAGCGGTAATGTTCGAAAAGACGAAAGATCGCCTTATGGCTATGAAATAGATGTGAGCGATATTAAAATAGTTCAGATACCGCTCGAAGAATATCCAATATCCAAAAAAGAACATGGTATAGATTTTTTGATGAACAATCGTCATCTCTGGCTTAGATCTCAACGGCAATTTCATATTCTCATGATAAGAAATGAAGTTGTCTGGGCCATCAGAGAATTTTACAGAGACAAGGGTTTTATACTTGTAGATACACCGGTTCTTACGGGTGCAATAGGAGAATCAGCGGGAGAACTTTTCAACGTCGAATATTTTGATCTTGGAAAAGCCTATCTGACACAAACAGGTCAGCTTTACCTTGAAGCTGCAGCCATAGCTCTCGGCAAAGTTTACAATTTAGGCCCAACTTTCAGAGCTGAAAAATCGAAAACAAGAAGGCATCTCACCGAATTCTGGATGAACGAAGCCGAGGTCGCATACTATAACGAAGATGATAACATGCATCTTCAGGAGGAACTTGTCTCCTATGTTGTTGGCAGAATTCTTGAAAGGGTACCGGATCATCTCAGAGCGATAGATAGAGATATCAAGCCTCTCGAAAAAATACAGCTTCCATTTCCGCGAATATCTTACGATGAAGGAGTAAAGATGCTCCAAAAAAAAGGTTTTGATATAAAATGGGGTGATGATATAGGAGGAGACGAAGAGACAGGAATAAGCGAAGAATTTGACAGGCCTGTGATGGTTTATAATTACCCTAGAAAAATAAAAGCTTTCTACATGCAACCAGATCCTGAAAGACCAGAAGTGGTCTTATGTGATGATATGCTTGCACCGGAAGGCTATGGAGAAATAATAGGCGCATCCGAACGTATAAATGATCCGAATTTACTTGTAGAAAAAATAAAAGAATTCAATCTTCCTGTTGAATCTTATGACTGGTATGTAGATCTCAGAAAATATGGAACAGTTCCACACAGTGGATTTGGAATGGGTATAGAAAGGCTAATCGCATGGATATGTAAACTCGATCACATAAGAGAGGCCATACCTTTTGCCAGAACGATTTACAGGATACATCCCTGATCTGAAAGGAATTGACTGATGGCAAGATTACTTTCTTCTGAACCACAGAGAGAAGATGAAGCTCTCGTATCTTTAAGGCCTACAACTCTTAAAGATTATATTGGACAGGAAAGAATAAAGTCGAGACTCGGGATAGCCATAAAAGCTTCGTCAATGCGTGGTGATGTTGTAGATCATGTACTCTTAGCCGGTCCTGCCGGCCTTGGAAAAACGACGTTAGCCATGATAATAGCCAATGAGGTGGGTGGAAAGCTTCACACGACGAGTGGTCCTGTTGTTGAAAGGCAGGGCGATCTTGCAGCAATTCTGACTTCACTTTCTCCAAAAGATGTACTTTTCATAGATGAGATACATAGGCTTCCACATTCTGTTGAAGAAGTTCTATATTCAGCGATGGAAGATTTTCAGTTAGATGTCATGGTCGGGAAGGGACCGGGTGCGAGAAGTGTAAGACTCTCGATAAGTCCTTTTACACTCGTTGGGGCGACAACAAGAAGTGGCCTTTTGACGGCACCACTGCGTAATAGATTCGGTATGATCCTCGAAATGGATTTTTACTCAATAGATGATCTCACAACAATAGCAAGAAGAACGGCAGCTTTACTTGGAATAGGAATAGATGAAGAAAGCGCATTCGAGATAGCAAGAAGGGCACGCGGAACACCAAGAGTTGTCAATCGCTTTGTTAAAAGAATAAGAGATTTTGCAACTGTTAGATCATCTCAGAAGGTGAATATAGGAATTGTTCATGAAACATTCGAATCTCTTCAGATAGACGATAACGGTCTCGATGATATGGATCGAAAGATCCTTTTAAAGATCGCTCATGATTATAAGGGAGGTCCTGTTGGACTTAACGCTCTGGCCGCAAGTGTCGGCATAGAGGCCGAAACAATAAATGAGGTTTATGAGCCCTATCTTCTTCAGGGAGGGTTCGTGGCAAGAACTGCGAGGGGAAGGATGATAACTCAAAAGGGGTATTCAGCAATAGGTGAAGCTTTGATCTGAAAGGACGTGTAGGATGTTCATACTTGCAAACTTTATTTATGCGATCGCCGTCATTTTGAACATAGTTGTGATCTTTTTCATGGTAGTACTTGTAATAGACGGACTTTTGAGTTTCGTGTTTCCTTACAATGTTCCTATAAGAAGAATTTTTGATGAAATATGTGAGCCCATTCTCAGACCTTTTAGAAGATATGTTCATCCGTTCGGATATTTAGATTTTACTCCATTCATAGTTTTTTTGATACTGATCTTCATACAACTGTTTGCCGTTAACTCACTTTTCGATTTCAGTGTGGTGCTCAGAAGATGACACTCAAAGACGTGGCGGTACTAAAAAATGAAAAGATCGATGACGCTATTGAGGCTTCAAAAAAACTGGAAGAGAAGATCAAAAAGCTGGGATTGAATCTTTTGCCTTCAGAAAAACTCAAAAAAGGCACTATAGTTTTCATCCTTGGGGGAGATGGAACTGTTTTAAGAATGGCAAAGGCTCTCATGGATAAAGATGTTTTTTTGATCGGAATAAATTTTGGCCACCTCGGTTTTTTAAGTCCTTACGACTTCAAAGATATTGATGACGTGATAAAAAAAGTTTTAATAGATGAAAAGTTCACGATCGTAAATCGCCATCTCGCTAAAGTAAATGGAAAATTTGGAGAGAGATTTTTCTTCAACGAATTTGTCATTCAAAGAGACGTGCCTTCCCACATGATCGAGATAGAGGTAAAAATAGATGATTCAAAAATGGGAAATGTTAAATGTGATGGAATGATAATCTCAACATCAACAGGATCGACGGCTTATAATCTCTCGGCGAACGGTCCTATAATAGATCCTTCATCCGATGTACTTTCAATAGTACCGATGATGGCTCATACCTTTTTCAAAGCTCCTGTTGTCGTTTCATCCCAAAGAACTGTGAGTTTGAAAATAAAACCGCGCGATGATGAAAGATATTTAGCCGTCTCCGATGGAAATGTTATCGCAGATTATAAGGATATAGAGAAATTTGAGATTTCTTCTTCCGAGAAGGTGTTAAAATTTATTTGCACCATGGATCGTGACTTTTTCAAACTCGTACATCAAAAGTTAGGCTGGGGAGTAAGAAATGGCAATGAATACGGTTATGAATTCTAAATACGAATATTACGAAAAAACTTTTAATGCGATGACCGAAGGTGTCATAATGGTTGATGCGAAAGCACATGTGATTTTTATAAACAGAGCTGCAAAAAAGATATTGCATTTACCTGATATTGATTACGTTGGTAAAGATGTGATTGATGTTGTACCCAATACACGGCTCCATATGATAATAAAAAATGGAAAATCCGAGATAGATCGTATTCAGGTCGCTGGTGATGTCAAAATCATGACATCACGAATACCTATCTTCGATGCCAGCGGGAATGTGGATGGTGCTTTCGCCGTTTTCAGAGATATAACTGAAATACAACGAATGGCCGAAGAAGTAACTGATTTGAAGCATATCAGGCTTATGCTTGAAAAAATAATAGAATCTACGGATGATGCGATAAGTGTTGCAGATGCACAGGCAAATGTCATTATGGTAAACAGAGAATACACTAAATTAACCGGTTTTAATGAAAAGGATGTCATCGGTAAGCCGGCATCCATAGATATAGCAGAAGGAAAAAGCGTTCACATGATAATAGCCAGAGAAAAAAGCCCTATATTGGGCCACAGATTAAAAGTCGGACCGATGAAAAAAGATGTCGTTGTTGACGCATCGCCTCTTTTTGTGGATGGCAAATTTGTTGGTAGTGTTGCTGTTGTTCATGATGTTTCAAAAATCATTTCTTTGAGTCATGAGCTTGAGGAGGCCAATAGAGTCATAAGAAAACTGAATGCCAGATACACATTTGATGATATTATAGGTGCCGGTAAATCAATGCAAATAGCCATCACGCAGGCAAAAAAGGTCGCACCGACGAGAGCAACAGTTTTGCTTCGCGGAGAATCCGGAACTGGCAAAGAACTATTTGCTCATGCCATACACAACGCAAGTGACAGAAAAAATGATGCTTTTGTCAGTGTAAACTGCGCAGCCCTTCCGGAAGGTATTCTCGAATCTGAACTTTTTGGTTATGAAGAAGGTGCTTTCACGGGGGCAAAACGTGGCGGTAAAATCGGATTGCTTGAAGAAGCTAACGGGGGAACGCTCTTTTTAGATGAGATAGGGAAGATGGAAATAAGTGTTCAGTCGAGATTTTTGAGATTTTTGCAGGAAATGGAGATAATAAGGCTCGGCAGTACAAAGACGAAACACCTTGACGTAAGGATCATAGCTGCAACGAATATAAACCTTGAAGACATGGTCAAAAATGGAAAATTCATACCTGACCTCTATTACAGGCTCAATGTTGTTCCCATATACATCCCTCCCTTACGTGAAAGAAGGGAAGATGTGGAATCTTTGGTGAAATATATAATCAGAAAATTGAATCAGGAATATGGAAGGAATGTAGAAGGAATATCCAAAGATGCATTGAATATTCTCGAAAAGCTTGCCTGGCCCGGTAATGTAAGAGAACTTGAAAATTTCATAGCCAGAGCGATGATAAATATGGATATCGGTGATAAAGAAATAAAACTTTCTTCGTTGCCTGCTTTGGGTTTATCAAAAAGTGTAGAGAAGATACCTTTTAAGGGGGATCTTAAATCTACGCTTGAAAATTACGAGCGCCAGTTGATAGAAGAAACTTTGAAGATCAACGGTGGAAACAGAAAAAAAACTGCTCAAACACTTGGAATAAGTCTCAGAACTCTTTTTTACAAGCTTGAAATTTACGAAATTAACTGAGGAGGCGGTTACATGAAAGATCTTTGGGAAGAAGTAAAAAGTGTAGATCCAGAAATATATGATGTGATCCACAAAGAACTTAGCAGGCAGAGGAACGGCCTTGAGCTCATAGCTTCAGAAAATTTCGTTTCGAAGGCCGTCATGCAGGCAATGGGAAGTGTCCTGACCAACAAGTATGCCGAAGGGTACCCGGGTAAACGCTATTACGGCGGGTGTGAAATTGTAGATATCGCGGAGAACCTTGCAAGAGATAGAGCATGCGAACTCTTCGGATCGGATCACGCAAATGTTCAGCCACATGCTGGCTCACAGGCAAACATGGCCGCATACATGGCTCTTGCAGAGCCTGGAAGTGTTATGATGGGTCTTTCTCTAACGCAGGGAGGACACCTTACACATGGATCGCCCGTGAATTTTTCCGGACGCCTTTACAAATTTGTACCTTACGGATTGAACATAGACAGCGAGACAATAGACTACGATAACGTAGAAAAAATTGCACTTGAAAGCAAACCAAAGATCATCGTAACTGGTGGAAGTGCTTATCCGAGGATAATTGATTTCAAACGTTTCAGAGAAATAGCCGATGAGGTAGGCGCTTATTTAGTCGTTGACATGGCACATTTCGCAGGCCTTGTGGCCGCAAAGATACATCCAAATCCGGTCGAATACGCACACGTTGTAACATCAACGACTCATAAAACTTTAAGGGGGCCGAGAGGCGGTCTCATACTTTCAAAAGCCGAATTTGCAAAGTCCATAGATAAAACGATCTTTCCAGGGATACAGGGTGGTCCTCTCATGCATGTTATAGCGGCAAAAGCCATTTGCTTCAAAGAGGCGATGACAGATTCTTTCAAAGCATACCAAAGCCAGATAGCAAAGAACGCAAAAAAATTAGCGCAATCACTTTCTGACAGAAAGATAAGGATAGTGTCCGGAGGTACGGATACACACCTCATGCTATTAGATCTGATTGATACGAATCTTACCGGAAAAGAAGTTGAGAATATACTTGGCGAAGTGGGAATTACCGTTAATAAGAACACTATACCAAGAGAAATTAGACCGCCAACGGTGACGAGCGGGATAAGGATCGGAACGCCAGCTGTAACGACACGTGGAATGAAAGAACCACAGATGGAAGAAATAGCTGACATAATAGCTTCTGTCATTCATAACCCGGATGATCAAACAAAAAAGATCGCTAAAGAGAGAGTTGAAAAACTGGCAGGAGCATTCCCGCTTTACCCTGATATCTTTTGATAAAAGTAAGGGGGTGGTACCGTGAAAGTTGTAGGATTGATCTTAGCTGGTGAAAAAGGCCAGAATCTTGGGAAACTAACAAACAGAAGGGCGTCCGCTGCCGTCCCGGTCGGAGGAAAATACAGGGCCATTGATTTCACAATATCCAACATGGTGAGAGCCGGAGTCAAAAAAATAGGTGTACTGACCCAGTACAATCCGCGCAGTTTGATGGATCACCTTGGTTCTGGAAGGGAATGGGACCTTGATAGAAAAACCGGAGGTCTTTACATTCTTCAGCCTTATGTGAGCGAAACGAGCCAGCTCTGGTACAGAGGAACCGCCGACGCAATATATCAGAACATAACGGTGTTAAGACGCGGGGATGAAGATTACATACTTATAGGCTCCGGTGATCATGTTTACAACATAGATTTTTTACCTCTCTTTAAGAGTCATATGCTCTCCATGGCTGATATAACAATGATCACAAAAGCAAAAGCAGGGTACGATCCATCTTTCTACGGCGTTGTAAAAGTCGACGGGAATGGCAGAGTGATCGATTTCAAAGAAAAGGACAAAGAAGCTGAAGGCGATAGGATAAATCTTGGAGTATATTTTGTGAACAAAAAATTGCTCATGGATTTACTTTATTCAAATGTTCCCAATAGTAAATATGATCTTGTGAGAGACATATTGATTCCCAACGTGAATAACTTGAAGATCATGTCTTACAATTTTTCGGGTTACTGGAGAAACATAAAGAAATCAATTCTCGAGTACAAGAAAACAAATATGGATATGCTCGATCCAGAACTTTCTAAAGAACTTTTCTCTACCAGCAGCAAGATCTTTACAAAGTTAAAAGATCTTGCTCCTCCAAAGATAACATCGACCGGATATGTTAAACATTCGATAATAGCAGATGGATGCATAATTTCTGGCAGAATTTTAAACAGTGTGCTTTTCAGGAATGTTCAGATCAGGGCCGGTGCTATTGTTGAAGATTCGATAGTTATGGAAGGATCTGTAATAGAAGAAGGGGCAAAAATAGTAAACTGCATCTTAGATAAAAATGTCACGATCCGGACCGAAAGAAAGTATGTTGGATATGATGAACCCCTGGTCTTCGAAAAATGGCAGGTTGTTTGAGGAGGTTGAAAGATGAGCGAAATCGTTGCGATGATTTTGGCTGGAGGGCAGGGCACAAGACTGGGAGTTTTAACGGAGAATGTTGTGAAGCCTGCAGTGCCTTTTGGCGGAAAGTACAGGATAATAGATTTTACGCTTTCAAATTGCACGAATTCCTCCATATACACGATCGGTGTTTTGACGCAGTACAAGCCAAGAGTTTTGAGTACCCACCTTGGCATAGGAAGAGACTGGGATATGGATAGAAAAAATGGTGGCCTTTTTGTGCTTTCACCTTATGCAGCTTCTACCGAAGGTGAATGGTACAAAGGCACGGCACATGCAATTGCACAGAATATAGATTTCATAGATCAATTCTCTCCGAAGTATGTGCTGATCCTTTCCGGTGATCATGTTTATGCAATGGATTACAACGAGATGCTCGACTTTCACATATCTAAAAATGCTGAGGCTACAATCGCATGTATTCGGGTACCAATATCCGAGGCGAATAGATTTGGAACTATAATAACAGATAACACTTACAGAGTGAAAGAATTTGAAGAAAAACCATCAAATCCAAGATCACAACTTGCATCTATGGGAATATATTTTTTCAACTGGGATCTGCTCAGGCAAATGCTTGTAGAAGATTCAAAAGATCAGAATTCATCCCACGATTTTGGAAAGGACATAATACCAAGACTTGTCAACATGAATAAAAACTTTTATGCTTATGAATTCGAAGGCTACTGGCGCGACGTTGGAACGATTGAGTCTTTCTGGGAATCAAATATTGATCTCACCAGGCCAATGCCGGCTTTGAACCTTTACGACGAGAACTGGAGATTTTACACTCACAGTGCTGAGATGCCACCTGCTTTTTTCGCAGAAGATTGTGATGTGAACAATTCACTTATAAGCGAAGGTTGTGTTGTTCATGGAAAGATAGAAAATTCTGTGCTTTTTCAGGGAGTTCATACAGGATCCGGTACCTCTATAAAAAATTCTGTCGTGATGACAAATGTTGAAATAGGAAAGAACTGTATCCTTGAAAATGTGATAATCGGCGAAAATTCGATTATAAAGGATGGATCCCTCATTGGTATAGGCCCTGATCTTCCCAATGATGTTTACTCAAAGATTTACACTAATGGAATAAGTGTTGTGGGAGAAGGTGTCACCATTGGCCCTGGATCGAAAATTGGCAAAAACTGTTCAATTGAAAACTTTTTAAACATGGAGTTGCTTGGCGTCAAAGAAATAGAAAGTGGTAAAAATCTTAAAGGAAATAGCCTTGTTTGAGGGTATTTTTTATGATATAATTTTCCTGTTTTGAAGGCCAGCGTAGCTCAATTGGTAGAGCAACTCATTCGTAATGAGTAGGTTTAGGGTTCGAGTCCCTACGCTGGCTCCAATTTTTAAACAGCTTTTTCGATTGGGGTGATTTTTTGATGAAATTTTTTCTCATCAGTGATAACATAGATACCCAGATCGGTTTGAGATTAGCCGGTGTTAAAGGTGTTGTTGTTCACACTAAAGAGGAAATTTTACCTGTTATGGAAAGCTTAAGAAAACGAAAGGACATAGGTATTTTGCTTCTTACTGAAACGATAGCTGGATTGATCCCTGACGAAATAGATGAAATGAGAAAATCGAGATCTTTGCCCGTTGTAACAATAATACCTGACAGGCATGGAAGTAAAAGATCGAAAGATTTTATAACGCATTACGTGCAAGAAGCGATTGGGGTGAAACTGGATGAACGTTGAAAAAAAATTGGAAGCGCTGAAAACTTATGTTAAAAACAGATCTGACGAGGATGCAGAATCCATAATAAAGGATGCTCAGAAAAAAGCAAAAGACATAAGTAAAGAATACGCTCAAAAAGCTGAAGATGAATATCTAAGAATAACGCAGGAAGCGAAAAAAGAATCTGATTATATGCAGCGTCAGGAAATGGCTCAGGCTGAATCCAAAAAATTCAAACTCATAATGGAAGGCCAGAAAGAAATTGCGGATGATGCTTTAGAACTGCTCAAAAAGAAACTCCTTGAAATTCCACAGAGTAAATCCTACGACAGTTTCCTCAGGTTTTCAACATCTGAAGCTATTAAAGCTCTCAACTCAACAAAGATCATACTTAAAGTAAGAAAAGCAGATAAAACTTTGATGATCAACATCATTGATACTTTAAAAAAAGAATTAAAGTGTGATATAGCACTGTCAGACGACGATGCCATGATTTCAGGTGGGGTTATCGCTGAGTCTGCTAATGGAAAAGAAATCGTAGAAAACACGATAGAAAGCAAATTTGAAGAATTACGAGCAGAATACCTGCGTGAATTATTTGCAAAATTAAAGGTTAGGTGATCGACATGACTGAAAAAAAGGGGCAGATATATTCCGTAAATGGTCCCGTTCTTAAAGCAAAAAAAATGACAGGTTTCATGATGCACGAGATGATCCTTGCCGGTCAGCTTAAGCTGACTGGAGAAATAATAGCTCTCGATGGTGATGATGCAACAATACAGGTTTATGAAGAAACGACCGGCATTAAACTTGGAGAACCGATCTACGGAACAGGAGACTTGCTTTCCGTGACGCTTGGTCCGGGTCTGATAGGATCCGTTTTTGATGGCATACAGAGGCCTCTTAACGTGTTGAAAGATCAATCCGGCGATTTTCTTCAAAGAGGTATCTTTGCCGATTCCATAAATATGAAAAAAACATGGGATGTTGAAATGGCAAAGATAAAAGATGGAGATAGGCTCGAAGGTGGTCAGATAATTGCAAATGTGAAGGAAACTCCGTCGGTTATCCACAGGATTATGGTGCCACCATACCTGTCCGGTAAGGCAAAAAATGTAAAGCAATCAGGCAAATACGATATAGATACAACCTTACTTGTACTCGAAAGTGATGACGGGGATCACGAAATAAAGCTTTATCAAAAATGGCCTGTAAGGATACCGCGACCTTACAAAGAAAGACTTGCACCCAGAGAGCCTCTCGTTACCGGCATAAGAGTCATAGATACTTTCTTTTCCATAAGTAAAGGTGGGACGGCTGCCATACCTGGGGGATTTGGAACGGGTAAGACTGTTGTCCAGCACCAGCTTGCAAAATGGTCCGACGCCGATGTCATAATTTACATAGGATGTGGGGAACGTGGAAATGAGATGACAGAAGTGCTCGAAGAATTTCCACAACTTATCGATCCGAGAAATGGCAGACCTTTGATGGAGAGGACAATTTTGATCGCTAACACTTCTAATATGCCAGTTTCAGCCCGTGAAGCTTCCATATACACAGGCGTAACGATGGCCGAATTTTTCAGAGATATGGGATACAACGTTGCTTTGATGGCGGATTCGACATCGAGATGGGCTGAGGCTTTAAGAGAAATTTCAGGAAGGCTTGAAGAAATGCCGGCCGAAGAAGGTTTCCCTCCTTATCTTGCATCGAGAATAGGTGAGTTTTACGAGCGCGCTGGAAGGGCAAAAGTGCTCGGTACGCCTGATAGAATAGGGTCGGTTTCTGTCATAGGGGCAGTTTCTCCTCCAGGGGGAGATTTTTCTGAACCTGTAACAACCGGTACAAAAAGATTTATAAGATGTTTCTGGGAATTAGACAGGCAACTTGCTAACGCAAGGCACCATCCTTCGATAAATTGGCTTGACAGCTACAGCGAATACAATTCAGAGCTCAAAGACTGGTTAGCCAAAAATGTTGATGAACAGTTTACGAAAATGAGAGACAGGATGATGGGTATACTAACGGAAGACGACAATCTTCAGCAAATAATAAAACTCGTCGGTGAAGATGTTCTTCCTGACAACCAGAAACTCATAGTCAGAGTTGCAAACATCATCAAAGTTGGGTATTTGCAGCAGGATGCCTTCAGTGATATCGACAGCAATTGCGCTTTGAAAAAGCAAGATGAGATGCTTAAGGTGATACTCATCTATTACGATCGGGCTTACAAACTCATTTCAAAGGGTGTCGCTATTTCTGAAGTTCTTGAAGACTCGATAGTGAACTCTCTCATGAGGATGAAAGAAAATATTCCTAATGATAAGATCGATCAGTTTAAGGTACTGGAAAAACAGATTGATGATTTTTTTAATGCTCTTGATGAGAAATACGAAACAGTCAAGGAGGCGTGAAAGATGGCCATCAAAGAATACGTAGGACTTTCTAAGATAAATGGCCCTCTTATCTTCGTTGAAAATGTCAAAGATATAGGGTATAACGAAGTTGTTGAGGTGCTCGCCGGTAAAGAAAGAAGACTCGGTCAGGTTGTTCAAATAAACAACGATGTTGCGATGATACAGGTTTTTCAGGGTACAAACGGCCTGACCATTGATGAGACAAAAGCGAGATTTCTCGGTAGATCTTTAATGGTAAAGGTATCGGATGAGATGCTCGGTAGAACTTTTAACGGTATAGGCCAGCCAATAGATGGTGGAGCCGATATAATGAACGGCGATTACAGGGATATAAATGGATCGCCTATAAACCCTATTTCAAGGATGTATCCAAGAAATTTCATTCAGACGGGTATTTCGGCGATAGATGCACTCATGACATTGATAAGAGGTCAGAAACTTCCGATATTTTCCGGAAATGGCCTTCCACATAACAGAATAGCGGTTCAAATAACGAAACAGGCAAGACTCAAGGGAGAGGAAGTTGGAAATTTTGCCATTGTTTTCGCCGCTATGGGCATAAAACATGATGAGGCGAATTATATAAGAGAAAGCCTTGAAGAATCTGGAGCCATAAAGAATACGATAATTTTTTTGAACTTAGCGGATGATCCTGCAATAGAGAGGACGGCAACACCAAGAGTAGCTCTCACAGCTGCTGAATACCTTGCCTTTGACAAAAATATGCATGTGCTCGTTCTTCTAACGGATATGACCAATTACTGTGAAGCGCTTCGCGAGCTGGCCTCAGCTAGAGGAGAAGTGCCTTCAAGAAAAGGGTACCCAGGATATCTTTACAGTGACCTTGCTAGCATATACGAGAGGGCGGGCATGATAAAAGGCAGAAATGGTTCCATAACACAGATACCAATACTGTCAATGCCAAATGATGACATAACCCATCCTATCCCTGATCTCACCGGATATATAACAGAGGGCCAGATAGTTTTGAGCAGAGATCTGAACAGAAAGGCTATCTATCCTCCCATTGGTGTACTACAGTCTCTTTCAAGATTAATGAAGGATGGTATAGGAAAGGGGTATACCAGAGAAGATCACCCTCACCTTTCAAGCCAGCTTTTCGCTTCTTACAGTAAAGTTCAAGAAGTTAAAGCTCTTGCATCGATAATAGGCGAGGAAGAACTTACCGAATCCGACAGAAGATACCTTAAATTTGGTGAAGCTTTTGAAAGTCAATTCGTTGCTCAGGGAGAAGATGAAGATAGATCGATAGAAGAAACACTCGATCTTGGATGGAAACTTGTCGGGTATCTGCCAAAGAACGAACTCACGCGTGTGAGCGAGGTAGAAATCAAGTCTCATTACCAGGAGATCAAGGCGATATGAGATGGTGAGAGTTTCCCCTACGAAGAGTAAGCTCATAGAGACAAAAAGATCTCTATCACTTGCAAGAGAGGGTCATACTCTTCTTGATAAAAAAAGAAATGTACTTATCAGAGAACTGATGAAACTCATCGATGAGGCAAAAACAGTTCAAAATAAGACAGAAAAAATTTTCGTAGATGCATATGAGGCTTTGATGGAGGCAAATCTTTATTTTGGAATAGAAAATGTCGAAGAGATAAGCTTTGGTATAGATGAATTCAACGACCTTAATGTACGCTTGAGAAGTGTCATGGGCGTTGAAGTGCCTGAGATACCAGATATAGATGAAAAGATGAACATATCTTATGGTTCTACAAAAACCAATGAAAAGCTTGATGCAGCTCGAAAAGCTTTTGCTAATGTCCTAAATTTGACGGCAAAACTTACGCAGATAGAAACGAGCGTTTATAGACTTGCAGTAGAAATAAAAAGAACGCAGCGAAGGGTTAATGCACTTGAGTATGTTTTAATACCCCAATACGAGGAGACAGTCAAATTTATCGAATCTTATCTTGAAGAAAATGAGCGTGATGATTTCTTCAGAATGAAAAGATTAAAACAGAGGAGAGAATCTTGATAATTGAGGGTATTAAAATCGTCGATCCATTTTTTACCGTTGAAAATGGATGGATTCAGTGTTCCGATAAGATTTTATCCGTTGGCGAATTTAAAGGCAATGCAGGCTCGTCACCGGGGGAGATTCTTATGCCAGGTTTTGTAGACACCCATGTTCATGGGGGTACCGGCCAAGATTTTATGGATCAAAAATTGGATTTTGAGAAGCTTGAGAATCATTTCTTTTCTATGGGAGTAACCTCTCTTCTTGCCACAACACTCACGGCTCCTATCGACGAAATAAAAAATGTTGTTGATTCAATAAGAAAGAGAATGACAGAAAATCCTTACACGCCATTTATCGGTGTCCATCTTGAAGGACCATTTGTATCTCTAAAGCATGTTGGAGCGCAGAATGGTTCTTATATAGCTAAAGGCACGATGGATAATGTGAAGAAACTTTTGATCGGCGATGAGGATATCGTTAAGATCATAACCATGGCCATAGAGGAGTGCGATGAAAATGCCATCGAATACATCATATCGAAAGGCATTGTTGTTTCTGCCGGCCATTCCGACGCATCTTTTGAAGAATTTACAACTGCACATGATATGGGTGTCGATCATATCACACACTTTTGCAATGCAATGACCCCGCTTCACCACCGTCATATAGGTCTTATCGGTGCAGGATTAACTTTTGACGATGTTTATCTTGAGATCATACCGGATGGTATACACTTAGAAGATCACATGCTTTCTTTGATCCTGAAATTTCATCCACATGAACGTATAATTGCAATAACAGATGCGATGAGAGCAACAGGTTTAAGCGATGGTATTTACGATCTCGGAGGATTGACAGTAAAAGTTGAGAATAACAGTGCACGTCTTACGGATGGCACACTTGCAGGCAGTATACTTGAATACAATTATGGATTGAAGAGGCTTCACGATCTCGGACTTACACTAAATCAGATATCAATGGTATCGTCTTTCAATCCATTGAACGTTGCAAAGTCTTCCACACCTAAAGGAAGGATCCTTCCCGGTTATGATGCTGACTTTGTTCTTATGAATGATGATTTTTCGATCCGAAAAGTCATAAAAAAGGGTAAAATAGTTTACAATATCGATTAAAATCTCCTTTGATGTGGTAAAATCGTCATAAGAGTAAAAAGGAGGGTAAAATAAATGTCCTTTGGAGATTTTTTGCACGGTGGAGGTTCTGTACTCGTTATAATAATAATTCTAGGCTTAATCGGACTTTTCTTCTTCTTCGAAAGGCTTTTTGTTCTTCTCAGGGAGAAGAGTGAGATGAATGCAATTGCTTTAAAAGTAAGAAATTCGATTGCACAGAAGAATATCACGGCTGCAAAGCAACATTGCAGGGCATCTTCTACACTTTTTTCATCGATTATGCTCAAAGCTTTCGAGTATTACGATCAGCAGAAAATTGGAGAGTTTGACGGATCTTTAAAAGATCTTATCAATGAAGAATCACTAAAGCTTGAGAGAAATTACAGATACATAAATATCATGGCTGCCCTGGCCCCCTTATTTGGATTTCTTGGCACTGTTATAGGAATGATAAAAATTTTCGGCGGTTTACAATCTTCAATAGATAACACCCAGGCACTCCAACAGCATATTAGCATTTTCACACAAGGCATCTCTGTTGCACTTTATACAACTGTGGGTGGTCTTGCCGTAGCAATACCGTTGATCATATTGATAACGGTGTTGAGAGATATTGAAGACAGAATAGTCGAATCAACGACTGAAGAAGTGAGATCAACTGTTACAAAGTTAAAGTCTCTGCCACTTGAGGAGGTTCAATAAATGAAAAAAAGAGATACGGATAGTCTCCTTTGGTTTGGAATAGAGCTTGTATCTCTTTTGAGCATCACTTTTATATTGATAATGTTTTTGGCAATTTCAAATGTCTTTATTATCCCCGTTGCCGGAGGGACACAGATAAAACAATTCGGAATAAATTTACCAAATGCCGTCGTCACCATTCCGCTTTCGCAGGAAAAAACCGGTTTTCTGGTGGTAATAAATGCCTCTAATGATGTTTACATTGGCAATAATAATGTGGGGATAAGTGAATTGACATCTTCTCTCTCTGCTTATATTCAGCAATACGGTACTCCGACATCTGTTAAGATCGCGGCCGATAGCGCTGCTTCTTACGGGACAATCGTTCAGGTAATGGATACATTGAGAAAAGATGGCATAAGTAATGTCGATTTTATAGTTGGACAATCTAAATGAAGAAGATGATTTTGTGAAGTACTCAACTCAAGCGGCAATTTTAGCTATAATATCTATTTTTTTAATCTTGCTTGGTGCTGCTGCGCTTCTTCCGCCTCAAAAGGTTCAAAAGACAGTTCAGACCTATTCACCCGGAAATCTCTCTGTCCAGTTTGCTATGCTCGAAAAACCACCGGCACCATCCTTAACACCTTACGCTGTTGTCATAAAACCATCAACGCCTGTAAGTACGGCGGTACCTGCAACTTTAGTTGCGGCCTTATCTCAGTTCCAGCAAACGCCTGCTCCTGCTCCAAAACAGACAGTTGCTGTCCCGCAAAGTTCTACCCCAAAATCTTCTCCAACGCAGACTTATATTCTGCCTCAGATTCCATCTGAGATCCCAAAATCTTCCGCACAACCATCTCTGCCATCTACAATATATACATTTACAAATTTGTCTAATATACCTAACTTTCAATCTCTTGTAAATCAAATGAGAAGAGATTATATAAAAGCACTTTCAAATTTGCCAAATGAAATAGCCTATACGCTTGCCGGTACGGTGAAAGGTATAGTTGGAATTCAAAAAGATGGAAGTGTTAAAGTTATAAAGATCATAAGCTCACCAAGTGTTGTTTTAACGGACATATACGTGAGAAACATAGAACAATTCGTAACCTTCCCAAGAAGCTATGCCCTTGAAGGTATAGAGATAGACACAACATTCACTCCATCTGCAAGCAGTGTTTCGGCTAAGTGATCACCATCTCGTCGTTATCTCTGACATCTCTGTAGGAATGAGGTCGTATTTTTTTAAAAAATTTCTCACATCTTTTTTTGCATAAACTCTCACTAACTGGAGCATATTTCCAGATATTATTTTGTAGGTTGGATACTTCTTCTCAAATTCTTCAAAGGTCATAACGTCGCCAAGATCGTTATGAATGTAAACTTTCGTGGATAAAAATTCATCTGGATAAAAGAGCGTTAATTTATAAGGGGTATCAACCATGAAAAGTTCATCAAATTCATCTAAAGTTGATCTGGCAATCTCAAGATCCGCCGCTTCCATCTTCGAACCATTCATTACAGCTTCAAGCCTTTTTTTCATCTTTTTCATCGTTCCCTCGCCCAATGACTTCGAAACTGTTCCTGGATCTATTCCGGTCGTCGTATAAGGTATCTCGACGATGAGTTTCCAGAGATCTCTACTTTTGAGCCTCTTTATTATCTTATGGGCACTTTCAAGGTCTTCATCTACATTAGATTGATATTCGTGAAGAAATTCTATCCTCTGAATGATGAATTCATCTGTCAGCTCCATGAATTTATCGAGATCATCGAGGTATTCTGAAAGTTTCAGAGGTTTTATTGAATGTCTCAGGAGATCCTGAACCATCATGTCTGCCGCTCTTGATGTTTTATGAAAATAAACATTTTTATACATCATAAAACGGCCAAAGAGAACCGTGTACATGTCATCGACCGTTTTTATGTTGTAAGACAAAAATTTTCTCCCGTTACTTTCCATTATAGCTGAATTTCTGATGATCCTATCCATTGGCACCGTGCCGTAATATCTAACGCCACTGAAATAAGCATCTCTAAGCACAAAATCCATTCTATCAGCACCCAGAGGCCCCTGTACCGTGTTGAAGATCGGATCGCCGGAATCCTCACCTTCAAAAATGGCATTGACATGCTCCATGATAACATTAAAAGGATTTTCTGGCACATTTCCAAGCGTGTTTTCTATATCTTCAAGTACACTTTTTTTGAAATTTTCATCCGAAGCATCAAATTTCGCTTTCAAAAGTTCGGGAAGCTTTTCAAGGAGCAATCTCTTTCTGAATTCATCATGGCCCTCTTCATATCCGAATTGAGCATAGACGACATCATCAAATTGATGACTGAAAGGACCGTGCCCAACATCATGAAGCAAACCTGCAAGTCTCGATAATCTAAACTCGGGTGAATCACCTCCAAAGAGGTGAGCCGCATAAAGACCTGAAACATGCATGACGCCAAGAGAATGAGAAAAACGCGTATGCGTAGCTGCCGGATAGCTCATCTGTGCGCCCACAAGCTGGGAAAGGTACCTCAATCTCTGAACGGCCGGTGTATCAACACACAGGATCTCGAGGGGATACATGAAGATCTCGGCATAAAGCGGATCTCTCGATACTTTATAATACATATCACCATCGCCCGTTCAATGAAAGATTGTAGGAAGCTGAAGAAGATGGATTATTTTCACTCCATAGATCTAAATACACTTTATAAACGTGGAAAGCGACACCGTATCTGAATGCTCCGGATTGTGAAATAGATCCAAAGATCCTTTGACTCCACAGATCAAGAATGCCAGAAGCTCCGATGCCATTTGAATAACTTCCAACTACCGCAGTTAATGGGCCGAAAACGCCGGATAGCTCAACCTCATCATTTTGATTAGTATGATCAAGTGCAAAATACACGCCATTCATGACATTAACTCTCCATATCCATGAAACATTCACAGATGGAAGACCGGTTGATGATGACACTATCGTGATCTCCGGACAGATATCCATCTGACCCGGAGGTAAAGGATACGCAAGACCGATAGTTAGATTTCCAAGTGTTTTGAATGATGTGAAATAATCATACTGGGCGAAAATTCCTAGCCTTGCATATATATCAGGATAAGTACCGCCTGACGAGTACTGTGAGATGTAATTCATAACCTGGGATACGTAAGCCTGTGTTTCTGGATATGGTGGAATACCATTGTAGTAAGAGACGGCTCCGGGACCCGCATTATATGCTGCAATGGCGAGCTTGAGAGAATTGAACTGCTTTACGTACTGCTTTATATAGCTCATGGCTCCTGCCACGCTCTGGAATGGATCATACGTATTCTGAACTCCAAAGGCTGGTGCCGTGGTTGGAAGAAATTGCATGAGACCCTGGGCACCAGCAGAAGAAAGAGAGTAATTTTGAAAGGCACTTTCTGCCTTGGCTATTGCGATTGCAACTGGAAGATCCGATGATTCTATGGGAAGCTGTGAAAAGTTCATCCATGGAATTTTAATCGTAAATCCAACTCCAACATTCAACTGTCCTGACATTCCATACCCGACATCGTATCCTATACCAGGATAATAGTAAAGCGAATAAGGCTGGACTGAAAGAGGCAAAAAGGGTGTGTCAATCGAAAAACCTCCAATTATCGGTGAGGCAAAACTGTAAATGACAATAACAGCGATGAACGATGATAAAATTATAAATTTTCTCACTTCGCACCTCCAAAAAATTTTAAATTCATTGAATCTTCTTTCAAAACTGGTACAACATTTTTTTCAATCAAAGAGGCTTCGAGATCTCCATTCATCTCATTCTCTGAAAGATATCTACCGTGGTGGGCACTTTTGAGAATCCTCATTGGATCTTCATCGGCCATTTTCAACGCAACCACGGCTCCATCATTAAGAGCCGGCATTGAAAACAATGAGATATACTTTCCAGCTGTGTAGGTATCTTCTAAAGAAACTTCACCGTGACTTCCGGCACATACAATAAGCACATTCTCAAAAGCCTTAGAATAATTTGCAACAGCTTTAAGGTTAGATAATGACATCGCTATGAGCCGCCCATATTTTTCAAAGTTTTTAATTGTTTTGGTACCGTTCGTTGTTGTCAATATCACATTTCTACCCGATACCGTCTCACGGGTAAACTCAAAAGGAGAATTGCCGAGATCAAATCCATCTATTTTAAAAGATCTTCTTTCACCAGCTAATACAGAAGATGGGACAAATGCTTTAAATTTCTGCGCTTCCTCGATAGATCTCACCGGATAAACACCCATTGCTCCTACCTCAATTGCTTTAGCAATAACAGTGGTCGCTCTTAATGTATCTATGACTATCACAACATCGTAAGAATCCAGTACTGGTTTTTGTAAAGGTAACAACAAAGCCTCTATGCGCATTTCAAAACCTCAAAATGAAATATACGAAGAAAAAAGTTCCAAAACTTGACAAAACAATGAAATAATCCGGAGCAGAGAAAACCATCTGCCTGTATTTCGTCCGTCCTGTGGCCCCCCTGTAACATCTTGCCTCCATCGCTATCGCCAGATCATCCGCCATCTTTATGGCTCCAACAAAGAGTGGAATTATTAGTGGAACCATTCCTTTAGCCCTTTGAATGAGGCCACCACTATCGAATTTAGCCCCTCTTGAAAGCTGGGCTCTTACTATATGATCAGCTTCCACTGAAAGTACCGGTATAAATCTAAAGGCTATGCTCATCATCATCGAAAAATCATGTGACCATTCTTTTGGGAATCTCATTTTACTCATGATACCTTCTATCCCGTCTGCTATTTGTATGGGAGATGTTGTCAGTGTCAACATCGAAGCAGACAGAATTATGAGAATAAGCCTTAGTACTATAAAAGAAGTATTTATGATCGCTAAATCGGTGATCCTTAAAGGACCAAATACAAGCAAAACGCGTCCGGAACCAGAAAAAATTTGAAAAATAGCCGTCAGTGCTATAAGTATCCATAGAGATTTTATCCCCTTGATATAGTAAAAAATGGATATACCACTTAACAGGATCATGAAAATTACCAGTACACCGAGAAATAAATACTGATAAAAATTTGTTGCAACAAAAACATCAACTATAAAAACAAGTAAAAATAATATCTTTGCCCTTGGATCAAGAGAGTGAATGAAAGAATTTTTTGGAATGTACTGACCTATCGTTATGTTGCCTATGAAGTTCATAAGAAATATTCACTCTTTAAGAAGACACACGGCCATCGCCGATGCCCCTTCCTTTCTTCCAATAAATCCCATCCCTTCATTGGTTGTGGCCTTTATGCTTACCCGCGAAGAGGTTATCTTTAAAGCCTGGGAGATCTTTTCTTTCATCTTATCTATATATGGCGATATCTTTGGTTCTTCCATCACGACCATCACATCTATGTAATCTATTGCAAAATTTGCTTTCGAAAGCATCATACCAACTTTTTCAAGTATGATCATGGAAGAGATACCTTTGTACCGCGGATCTGATGGTGGAAAATGAATGCCTATATCCCCCAGTCCTCCTGCACCTAATAGGGCATCTGCTATCGCATGGGCCACAACATCTGCATCGCTGTGACCTTCAAGCCTCTTGAAATAAGGTATTTCAATACCACCGAGAATAACATTCGAACCATTCACAAACCTGTGAACATCGTATCCTATTCCCGCACGCATCAGATCCTCACCGGCATAACTATGAAAAAATAACCTTTGAGATCCGGGGTATCTATCATCAAAGGTTTATTGGCATCAACAAAATTTAACTGGATTTTTTCTTCTTCTGTATGATTCAAAGCGTCAAGTATGAAATTAGGATTAAAAGCTACTGTAAGCGGTTCTCCCTCCACCTGAGCATCTATCATTTCCTCCGCTTCACCGAGATCAGCACTTCTTGAAGAGAATTTTATCCCATCATTCTCTATACCGAATTTAATGGTTTCCGAACCGACCCTTGTCATTATGCTTACACGTCTTACAGCCGATCTTAAAATATTTCTATTCACGACAACTCTCGTTTTGAATTCCTCAGGAATAACCCTTCTATAATTTGGAAAATCTGCATCGACTATCTTACAGACGAGAACCGTGTTGCCAAAATCAAATGCTATCTGCTTATTTTCAAATCTTAACTTCACATTTTCAGCGTTTGAAGAAGAAAGTGTCCGTGCAAGCTCCTTAACAGCTCTAAGTGAAAGAAGAAAATTAAGATTGAAAGCCCCATCAACCTTTTCTTCCGCTAAAGCCATTCTAAATCCGTCAACTGCTACCGTCCTTGATATTCCCTTTTCCATCTCAAAATAAACACCGTTCAGATTTCTCATGTTCTCATCATTTGCAGAACTGAAAAAGACTCTATCGATCATCGAATAAAGTTGAACTCTTTTCATATCGAACTGAATTCCATCAACTGGAATCTTCACTTCAGGAAAATCAGATCCATCCTGTATGAAAACCTGAAATTTACTTTTTCCGGATAAAATGTCAAGTTTCTGCCCATCGATCAAGAATTTAACTTCCTGATCTGAAAGACTCTTCACTATTTCAGTGATGGTTTTTGCGTCAACCACAAAAGACTTTTCTCCGGAAACACCGGGAATTCTTGATCTCACAGCAAATTCCATGTCCGTTGCTGTCATGATTAATCCGTCGTTGAACTGAAAAAGCACGCCGTTCAAAACAGGCCTTATGGGCCTTGAAGCAACAGCCCGTGAGAGCGATTCAAGGTGTGAAGATAAAAGATCCCTGTTAAGTGTAAAGTCCATTTTGAAACCTCCTTGTTATGGATCGTAGAGCACATCAAAAGTAATTATACCATTCAAAGCCATTTTAAGTTCAGATAAAAACCATTGTGGGTTCAGATCATTTCTGATTGAAACAGAGTTAACTCCTACAGCAATGACATTGATACCTTTTACAACCTCAAAATCAAAATCGTCTGAAAGCACAAAATTGGCTGAAGGAACTATGAGCTTACACCTTATCTTAGAAAGAATAGATCTATCTAAAACTCTGGGGATATATACCCATTCAGCATCTCCTGACATTTCTAAAATTCTGGAAATATCTTCATCTGAATTTAGAAACTCAATGCCATTTTTTGTCGAAATTACAATTTCTTCCTCATGACCCGACAAATTTGACTTGATATCCCCGGAGATCTCAGGCGAGAGTAGTTTTTTGATACTCTTCACAGTTTTCGAAATCGGATCATCGATCACAGCACCTGTAACGACTATCGTTGCATCAACGTAAGATGCGATTCCGGTTCTTCCAAATGCACCATCTATTATAACTCTGTCACAGAATTCAAGAAGGTATCCTGCCATTCTTCCAGTCAGATCGAATCCCCCGATTCTAACAGTCTGAATTTCGAGGTTGGTAATAGCTTTTATCAATGCAACCATTCCGGATGGAGTATCAAAAGTTTCCACGATCTCGGAACCTTTAGGTATGAAAGAAACCGGTACTATGGCAAAATTACCTTCTGGTAACAGTACCGGAGGTTTTGGTATCCCATAAAGAACATCTCTCTCCTCGCCATCGTGCCCTATCGTGATAACACAGGATCTTAAGAAACTTTTGATCAAAAAATTAACAAAAGTGGTCTTGCCAACATTCTTGGCAAGACCTACAACAGCTATTTTTTTATAGGCCTTTATCTTCTCTAAGAATTTTTCTCTGTCTGAGATTTTTTCCACTGGCTCACGCGCTTCTTTCTTTCATTACCGTAAGGTATCAAAAACTTGTGTTTTCCCTCTATAAGGCCCGATACGCCTTCACTGCTTTGCTGATACTGCGGTATATAATTTTCTGTGCAAGAAGGCTTGTAATCATCGGGTTCTTCGTAAGCAAAAATTCCTCCCTCATAATTTCTCATTATGACCTTCCCGGCTCCCATAGATATAAGATATTGTGGCCCCACAGGAATTTTCCCTCCTCCACCTGGTGCATCTATGACATATGTCGGAACGGCAAATCCAGATGTGTGCCCTCTAAGATATTCTATTATTTCTATACCTCTTGCAACCGTCGTTCTAAAATGTGAAAGCCCTTCAGAGAGATCGCATTGATATATGTAATAAGGTCTTACCCTATTTTTGACAAGCAACTGGACAAGCTTCTTCATAACCTGCGGACAGTCATTAACACCGCGAAGCAAGACTGATTGATTTCCAAGTGGGATCCCCGCATCTGCAAGTTTAGCAAGGGCTTTTTCGGATGCAGGAGTGATCTCATTTGGATGGTTGAAGTGCGTGTTGACCCAGATCGGATGATACTTCTTGAGCATATTAACAAGTTCATCCGTTATCCTCTGTGGCATAACGGCAGGAGTTCTCGTGCCTATTCTGACTATCTCAACGTGCGAGATAGCCCTGAACTTGCTTATTATCATCTCAAGCCTTTCCGTTGATAATGTAAACGGATCTCCACCGGAAAGTAAAACATCTCTTACCTCAGAATGATCGGAAACATAATCAACCATTTTTTCTATCTGTTCGAGTGGCATAGGCATATCTGTATCACCGGCCTTGCGCCTTCTCGTACAATGTCTGCAATACATAGAACATTGATCCGTCACGAGCGCAAGCACGCGATCAGGATACCTGTGTGTAAGACCATAAACTGGAGAATCAACATCTTCAAAGAGTGGATCTTTGCTCTCATTAGGAGCCTTGTACAGTTCATTCATCGTTGGAATGGCCTGTTTTCTGACGGGATCTTTCAAATCGTCTACATCTATCAAAGATAAATAATACGGAGTAATGGCCATTCTCAAGTGCTTCAGACTTGTCGTTATGGCTCTTTTTTCATCTTCATCAATAGGCATAACCTCAGAAAGATGTTCGACATCCATAATTCTATTTGCCATCTGCCAGTGCCAGTCATTCCATTGATCTTCTTTAATATCCTTCCAGATCGGTATTTCTCTATAATCTCTCATAAACTTCCTCCTCCATATATATTTTAATCACCATCAAATTATGATTACAAACAATTAACATTTACAGAAAAATTATATCACATAACCTATCTGAGTCGTTGAAGTGAAAAATTGAAATTTTGAGATCCATTGATGTATACATTTGTCACTACCGTTGAATAATCTGGTTTCACAACGGTTATCTCGTAATTTCCTGTACCAAGGTCTATACTGCACGGAGAGATGCCAAGCATTTTACCATTTACAAAGATCATTGCTCCCGAAGGTGAAGTTGTAAAGTTTATTGAAAAACTTTGCTGTGGTTGTGTTACGAATGCAGGTATAACGGAGGATACGTTCTGATAAGTATTTGCTATAACACTGAATGCTTTTGAGATGTTGAAAATGCCATACCAGAAAACAGCCAAATGATTTCCTTCCGGAAGTTGTAGATCAAGAGGAGTTTTTCCTTCATATACGCCATCGACATAAAGAGAAGCCCCATTTGGGTTAGAATCAAAATGAACTATTCCAACTCCCGGAACATATCCAACGTAAAAATATGTTGTGGCAACTGCTACAGGTTTTCCGACTATATCTACTTTAAGTTTTTGAAGATATCCAAGGCCCTCTGGTATTTCAGTGAAAGCCTGATTCCCCATTTTTGGTTGTGGAATAACTCCCGGCATAATTGAAGCGACGGCTTCTATTGTTTCTCTTCCATTGGGTCCCGATACTATAAGATTGTATCCGTAATTTGGATTTGGTATAACGTAAACCTCTCCACCTTTTACAAAATTGTCCCGCTGATAAGAATTTGGAAATAGAACTCTGAGGTTGCCATCAGTAGTATAGTCGTAAATCGTTATGTAAGCGTCCTGTGAAGTCTTAAAATATATGTGTATATTATCACCTTGATAATAGGTTGAACCGATAGCTCTATCGGTCCATATTTTAACGATGAGACTTGAAGGCTGGGTTGGAGTTATTATTATGTCCTGAACGGATGCTTGGGCTATGGCAAAAGCGGTAACAAAAAGGATGATCAAAGATACAGAAATGATTTTCCTCACGTCAATCGCCTCCTCATTAACAACAATTTAAGATTCCGATGTCTTGAAAGAAATACAATTTTATGATATCATATTTTTGGCCCTATCGGATAGTGGCTAGTCCGCCTGGTTCTCAGCCAGGAGACTGGGGTTCAATTCCCCATAGGGCTGCCAATGTAAAGAAAAGTATATCGCGATTACCCCCTTTTTAGGGGGATTTTTTGTTTTTATTCAATTGTAAGGTCTTTAAAAATTCAAAGCTCAAAAAGCGACCACCGACTTCATTAACTTTTGATGAATTTGGGACAGTGTCAGGGGACAGTGTCAGGTGAGACAAATGAATAAACTAAAAGTTACGAGAAAACAACGAAATTTGACAGTTGAAGAAGTAGCCAAAGCTGTTGGTATTACACAACCTGCTCTTTTCATGATCGAAAACGGACACCGCAACTCCTCCATGAACGTTGCTTTCAAACTTGCCAATTTCTTTGGCGTTTCTATAGAGGATCTCTTTCCTCAGTACAAGGATACCACAAAATCGAAAAAGCC
Source organism: Mesoaciditogaceae bacterium (assembly GCA_031962125.1). GTDB lineage: Bacteria > Thermotogota > Thermotogae > Mesoaciditogales > Mesoaciditogaceae > JAVRKU01. The sequence continues at coordinate 66,580 of JAVRKU010000003.1, forward strand.
GGTAGGGGTGTAACAATTTTTTGTACTTATTAATAGAGGTCTTTGACAATTGAATAAATAAAAAGGGAGCCCGAAAGCTCCCAAACAGGCTCATAAGTTCACTTTGAACGTCTCTTATAAATATCATGATTAGTAGCCCTGTGAAAAATTATCACATCATCTTCTACTTTGAAAATAACTCTGAAGTTATCATTCACACGTGCAGACCAAAAACCGTTAATTTTCTCTATTTTCAGGCTGCGCTTGCGTTTTTTGCCAAAGTTATCAACAACTTCAGATATCGTTTTCAAAATAGCATCTACGAGTTTTGGATCGAGTCTTTGAATGTCTTTATCAAAGTGATGGGTAGTTTTATATTTCATTTTTTCACCTCCATATAGTGGGATATTGTAGTCGTGTGTAAAATCCTCCTTCTACTCCTCCTTCTATCCCACGCAGGAGATCACCCACTTATGAGCCTTGCTTACCAGAAACGCTTGCCAAATCTTTGATATGTTCTAATAATTCTTCCTTTGTATAAGTTTCCTTTTTTACACTATCACGTGAAAAATCATGAGGACGTTCAATAGGAACAACGACTTTTCCGATTAAAACTCCATCTTGTATATCAAGCATAAGATAATCCCCGCTTTTGATTTTGAGTTTCTCACGAATTTTTTTAGGTAAGGTAATTCGGCCTCTTTCATCTACAAGTATAAGCATAATTTATACCTCCTTCTTTTTTCCCATTTACCCGCTAATTGATTATAGCACTTTTTAATGAGGCTTTTTAAATTTTACGAGCAGGAGGTGAAAAAATGGCAGTTATTGCGATAGATATTGACAAGATAGATTTTGATGAGTCTTTTTGGCCTCGCTTTCACGAAAACAGAGAAGCCATTGAACAATACGCTGATACGCTTTCAAACGGTCAAGTGCTACCGGCAATCATCGTTAAACAGCAACCAAACGGCAGATATCTCCTAATAGATGGTTATCACAGATTACAAGCCAATAAATCCCTTGGATACAAAAAGATTGAAGCAGACATTAAAGACATGACAGATTTTGAAGCGCGTGCATTGCCGGTTTCCCTCAACGCAGGCCACGGCGTCTTCCTTTCAAACAGAGAAAAGAAAGAATATATCTTAAAACAGATTAAAAAAGGCGATGACCTTAAGAAATGGGCTGAGATGGCAAGAGTGCCTTTGAGAACAATCCGTTACTGGACAGAGGATTTGAGAAAAAATGGGATGAAGAATGTAGAATTGTTGGCGTGGTAGTCGCACGCTTTGAGAATTTCAAGAATGTCAATTTCAAAAAACGTTGAGGGGGACAATTTAAATGAAAAAATTTTTACCTGTTGTGTTGATGTTTGCAATTGGAAGCATTCTGAGACTGTCCCAAATTCATCAAAAGTTAATGAAGAAGGTCTTTGAAAATAGATACTCGAATTGATATAAAAGAAGATGCCACCTGATTTGGTAAAATGTTACTGAAGACGTAAACAAACTACCAAACCCAAGGAGGCATCTTCATGGAAATTTTACCAGAAATTCAATCTCTAACGCAAATGTTCTTTTCTTATCCTTTTGCAATGAATCTCATAACTTTAATTGAGATAGTCCTATTCTTTAGCCC
>JAVRKU010000004.1:0-55467 GCA_031962125.1 Mesoaciditogaceae bacterium
TGTTAAGGAATTAACCCCACGTCAACAAATGCAGAAAACAAGCCACTATCCAGCATTAAGTACGCCTCTTTTGCTTCGTTGGTCATTGAAATCATGTACGAAATGGCTAAATGGATTAGTTCCTTATTACATCAAAAAGCGTGAAGGCATTTCTTAGAAAAGGGATAACCTTCATCTTCTAACTCCGGCAATCACCGATTTAGCAGGCAGCGTGCTGTTCACAGCATGCAGTAGTATTTATTTCCCCTTCGCCAAAGACAGACATTTAGCTTTTAAAACAGGTTTAGTATATATAAAACATGAATACTTCATCGTGATATAATTAAAATGAATAAAGTTCAGGAGGAAAGATATGACAGAAAAAATTCTTGTTACTGGAGGGGCAGGTTTTATAGGCTCTAACATCGTTGATGAATTGCTTTCAAAAGGAATTGTGCCTGTTGTTGTTGACAATCTTTCAACTGGTGATCGAAAGAATGTTAACAAAGCAGCCATTTTATATGAATGTGACATAAAAGATCGCGAAAAACTTCAGAGAGTTTTCGATGAACAGAGGCCGCGGTATGTCATTCATACAGCTGCCCAGATCTCCGTCTCAAGATCCGTGAGAGAGCCTTTTTTTGATGCCGATACAAATATCATGGGTATGATAAATCTGCTCGATCTTTGTATCAAATTCGGTGTGGAAAAATTCGTATTCTCCTCTTCGGGTGGTGTCATGTATGGAGACGATCCAAAGATTTATCCGACACCGGAAAACATCTGTCCCGATCCTGTCTCACCTTATGGCATAGCAAAGCTTGCTGGAGAGAAATATCTTAAATTCTATGAAAGAGAGAAAGGATTGAAATACACGGCTTTGAGGTACGGTAACGTCTATGGGCCGAGGCAAAATCCGGATGGTGAAGCGGGTGTCATAGCGATCTTTGCAAAGAAAATGCTTAACGGAGATAAAGTAACCATAAATGGCGATGGTGAATACATAAGAGATTACGTGTATGTCAGTGATGTTGTAGATGCAAATGTTCAGGCTATAAGTATGGGAGATGGTGAATTTTTCAACATCTCAACTGCTACGGGAAAGAGTGTCAACGATGTGTTCATGGCGCTTAAAGCACGCATAAATTACAAGTTCAATCCGGTTTACGGTGATCCAAGGCCTGGCGATCTCAGAAAGAGCATACTTGATAACACGAAAGCCATGAAAATTTTGAAGTGGAAACCAAAGTATTTATTCGAAGATGGTATCTCGAAAACAGTCTCTTACTTTGAAGAAAGAAGATGAACTTTTGCAGGAGAGCTTCTGGAATGGAGAGCCTTTAGCGCTGAGGGAGAGACCACGTAATTTTGATGAATTCGTTGGTCAGGCGCATCTCATGTCAGAAGGGATGCCACTTAGAGAGGCGATAGAGAAGGATACGCTTCGAAGCTGTATTCTCTACGGTCCACCGGGATGCGGAAAAACGTCTGTTGCAGAGGTGATAAAAAATCTCACGAAAAGGGAGTTCAGACATTTTAGTGCTGCAACGCAGGGTGTGGGTGAGCTCAAACCGTTGATGGATCATGCCCTTGATCTTTTCAAAAGAAGTGGAAATCCGACTGTGCTTTTTGTCGATGAAATTCACAGATTCAATAAATCACAGCAGGATACGCTTTTGCAATCTGTTGAATACGGATCGGTTATACTTGTCGGGGCAACGACAGAAAATCCAAGTTTTGAGATAAATCCAGCCTTGCTTTCAAGGTGCAGGGTTTTCATCTTCAAACCCCTTTCAAAAGATGAAATTGTTAAAATAGTTAAAAAAGCTCTTCAGGATGAAAAGATATCTTTCGATGAAGCATCTCTTGAAACAATAGCCGGGTTCAGCGGAGGAGATGCCAGATCCGCTCTGAACATGGTTCAGGAAATTCTGGATTTTTCGCATGGGAAACAAATAGAAGAGATAAAAGGCGAAGAGATCGAGAAGATCCTGCAAAAATCTATTCCACGATACAGAAAACATGCTGATGAGCATTATGATTTCATTTCTGCCCTTCACAAAAGCATGAGAGGAAGCGATCCTGATGCGGCTGTATACTACCTTGCTAAGATGCTTGAAGCTGGAGAAGATCCCCTTTATATAGCAAGAAGGATTGTGAGATTTGCATCTGAAGATATAGGCCTTGCGGATCCAAGGGCTTTAAGTCTGGCCATCGACGCATATCAGGCATCCCATTTCATAGGCATGCCAGAGTGTACAACGGCGCTTGCACAGGCTGTGATATACTGTGCTGTCGCACCAAAGAGCAATTCAACTTACATCGCTTACTTAAAAGCTGCTAAGGAAGCCAAAGAACATCCATTTGATGAGGTTCCTTTGAAGATAAGAAACGCACCCACCGAATTTATGAAAGAGATGGGCTATTCTGAAGGGTATGTTTATCCACATGATGTTAAAGACGCATTCATTGTCGAAAATTACCTTCCAGAAAGGCTGAAGGGAAAAGTATTTTACAATCCTACTTCGCGGGGACTTGAGATTAAGATAAAAGAAAGGCTCGAAAGTCTCTGGAAGGAATTTAAAAAACGGGAGGCAAAAAATTGAAAAAAATTATATTCTGGTCAATAATAGCAGCTGTTGTTGCAGGACTTTATTTCTTTCTCAAAGCCGTTTTCTCGGGCCAGCTGATACTGGATCCTTATCTTATAGACACATCCTTTCTTCACGTTAAGTGGTATGGTGTTTTGATAGGTTCATCTGTTGTTATCGCATATCTGCTTGCGAGAAGCCAGCTTTTAAAAGAGGGCGTAAAGGAAGATGAATTCATAATAGCAATGGTTGTTACGATTCCATTTGCGGTTATTGGAGGCAGACTCTTTTATGTGGCTTTCACCTGGAATGAATATTTCAAATATCATTTAAATCAGGTTTTTGAACCATGGACAGGTGGAATGGCAATTTTTGGAGCCCTGATCGGTGTCTTCTTCGGCGGCTGGCTTTACACTCTGATCAATAAACGAGCCTCTTTCACTTATCTGCAAGCTATGGATGCTTTTGCGATGGTAGTCCCGTTCTCTCAGGCAATGGGCAGATGGGGAAATTTCTTCAATTATGAAGCTTATGGTGTTCCAACAGATCTGCCGTGGAAAATGTTTATCCCGATTCAATACAGGATGCCGGGCTATGGTGCCTATTCGTTCTTCACGCCGACCTTTCTTTACGAATCAATAGGAGATCTTATCATTTTTTACATACTTTACACTTTCACCAAAAAGTACAGAACGAAATACGGACAGAGTTTTGCACTTTATCTTTTACTTTACCCAGCTTTGAGAATTTTTGTCGAATCATTGAGACTTGATAGTCTCTGGTTTTATTCTCTCAGGATCGATCAGGTGACTCCGGTTTTTCTCATAATCATCGGTGGTCTTATCTTTGCCTGGACTAAAAGGAAGAGCAAGCAGGTTGGATTGGAGGTAAAAAGTTGAATCTTTACGTGTTCGATGGGACTGCATTGATTTACAGAGCTTTTCATGCATTACCGCCGGATCTTTCAACATCAGATGGAAGACCTACCAACGCCATACTTGGCGTCACAAGAATGATCTCGAAGTTCATGAAAGAGAGGTTAAAAGCTAAGGATACATTGATCTTTGTTATGGACACGAAAGCTCAAAACTTCAGGCAGACACTTTTCGAAGATTACAAGGCGAATAGAATCCCAGCACCGGAAGAAATGATCGTTCAGATTCCTTACGTAGAAAAACTTATAGAGGCTCTAAAAATACCTTTGCTGAAGGGAATTGGTTATGAAGCTGACGATGTCATAGCTACGATCATCAAAAAATATGTGCAAAAATTTGATATGGCCTACATAGTGACCGGAGATAAAGATTTGCTCCAGCTTGTTGGAGGTAATGTAAGGGTTCTGAGATTTGGTTCCATTGGTGTGTCGGACCTCGTCGAATACGATGAAAAATCCGTTGTTGCAAGATATGGCTTAACTCCATCACAGATGGGAGATTACCTTTCTTTAGTTGGAGACGAAAGCGATAATATTCCTGGTGTTAAAGGTATAGGCGAAAAGAGTGCAACTGAATTATTACAAAAGTACGGTACGGTTCAGAATATTTATGCACATCTGGATGAACTTCCATCCAGGCAGGCTAATCTACTTAAAAATGGAATTGATAGCATGAAGATGTCAAAAGAACTTGTAACTCTTTTTGAAGAAGTTCCTCTATCTGTTGATCTCAAATCTTATGAAGGGTATGATAGGGAAAAACTTGTGAAGCTTTTTGATGAACTCGAATTCATATCTTTGAAATCTGAATTTGGACTCTACGATAAAACAGATTCAAGAGAGAAAAATTACTCAAATGTGAAATCTATCGATGAGCTTGAAAGGATCGCCCGGGATCTTCAAAAGACACATATTTTTTCATTCGACACCGAGACGACGTCGCTTGATCCTTTTTCTGCGAAACTTGTGGGGATCTCCCTTTCGAATGAAGAAAGAAGTTTCTACATACCGGTTGGTCATAAGGTTGGCTCGAATTTGCCGATAGATAGGGTTATAGCGATCTTAAAGCCGATTCTTGAAGATAAAAATAACAGGATCGTAGGTCAGAATTTGAAATACGATCTCGAGGTAATGAAAAATTACGGTGTCGATATCAATGCTGGTTTTGACACGATGATTGCTGCTTACCTTGTAGATCCGAATGGAAGAAAATTCTCTCTTGAAGAACTTGCCCTTAAATATCTGAATTATAAAGGAATATCCTACGAAGAAATTACAGGGGGAAAGAATTTCGAAGAAGTTTCAATTGAAGAGGCAACAAGATATTCGTCGGAAGATTCCGATCTCGCTTACAGACTTTATCCGATACTTAATAAGCATCTATACGAGAAGGATTTGATCAATCTTTTTAACAAAATAGAAATGCCACTTGTTGGAGTGCTTGCAAGGATGGAGACGAACGGTGTATACGTTGACGAAAAAATTCTTTCAAAACTTTCTGAAGAATATGAATTGAAACTCCATGATATAGAAAAACAGATATATGATACATCGGGCGGAATGCCCTTCAACATCAATTCACCCAAACAACTTTCTGAGGTGCTCTTTCAAAGGCTCGGACTCAAGCCGGGTAAGAAAACTTCAACGAAGGCTTTCTCCACAAGTGCTGATGTTTTAGAAGATATGGTTGATGAACATCCTATCATTCCTCTCATACTCGAGTACAGAAAATATTTTAAGCTCAAATCTACTTATATAGATGCGCTCCCGAAGATGATAAATTCAAAGACCGGAAGGGTTCACACATCATTCAATCAAACCGGAACATCAACAGGAAGACTCTCGAGCAGCGAACCAAACCTTCAAAATATTCCGGCAAGAAATGAGGAAGGACTGGAGATAAGAAAGGCTATTAAAGCCCAGAAAGATGGATGGAAGATAATAAGCTTCGATTATTCTCAAATAGAGCTCCGTGTCCTTGCGCATGTCAGCGAAGATGAAGCGTTGATCGATGCCTTTAAAGAAGGAATGGATGTACACTCAATTACGGCTTCAAAGATATATGGTGTTTCGCCGGAAGATGTTACACAGGATATGAGAAGAATCGGGAAGATGGTTAACTTTGCCGTTACTTATGGTGTAAGCGCTTACGGACTGTCCAAAAGAGTCGGGATCTCTGTCGAAAGTGCAAATGAGGTAATTACCAATTATTTCAAAAATTATCCAAAAGTCAGACAATATCTCGAAAATACGCTTGATTTTGCAAGAAAAAATGGATACGTTGAAACCATTGCTGGAAGAAAAAGAGATATACCCGAAATGAAAAGTGTGAATCATAATACAGTCGAGGAAGGAAAACGAATGGCAATAAACGCACCCATACAGGGTAGTGCTGCTGATATAATTAAAAAGGCTATGATAGAAATAGATGAGAAACTTTCGAATATGAAGACCATGATGATCCTTCAGGTACACGACGAACTCGTGTTTGAGGTTCCTCCTGACGAAGCCGGGAAGGCAAAAGAGATGATAAAAGAATCAATGGAAGGAATTGAAAAATTAAAAGTTCCACTTGAGGTTGAGATAGAAGAGGGAGAAAGCTGGTGATTATATGTACAGAAGAGTTTTAATAGCCGTAGACAGTTCCGAGATGTCAAAAACAGTTTTTGAAAGGGGAATGGAACTGGCCAAAAGAGAAGGATCCCAGGCGGCTGTTATAGCCGTTGTTGACACAACGTCCATGTACAATTTTCCTGCGGCGAGCGAGATGAGTCCAACTTTTTTAAGTGCACAGGCTGAGATATCTAAAGATCAGGAGTTGATTTTAGAAGGCTTCATATCTAAATTGCGAAATGGATGCGATTACGGTTTTGAAGAAGAGATAAGGCATGGTATTCCGTACAGAGAGATAATTTCTTACGCTCACAACTGGGGTGCAGATCTGCTCGTCGTTGGAAGTTATGGAAAGAGTGGATGGGTCTCTGAATTTTTATTTGGTACAACGGCAGAAAAAATTTTGAGAACTGCTAAATGTGATGTACTCGTCATCAAGTGTAAAGGTGAGAATGAATGAAGGTCTTTTTCAAAACTTATGGATGTCAGATGAATATCCATGATTCAGAAATAATGAAGGGATTACTTTTGAAAGCAAACCATGAAATAGTTGAAGATATAAAGAATGCCGATACGGTGATCATAAATACATGTTCTGTGAGAGAAAAATCAGAAAATAAAGTTTACAGTCTCATGGGAAGGCTCAAAAAATATGGTTACAGAATAGGCATAACGGGATGTGTTGCCCAGTTGATGGCAAAAAAATTGAAAGATGATTACGGTGCAGATTTTGTTTTGGGTACGAGGGCAATTACCTCTATTGTTGATGCGGTCGAAGGTAAGATAGACGTAGATCTCGAAGATCGTCTTTCCGGGATAGGGTGTCTCACGCCGGCTTTCAGAGAACAGAAAACGCACGCATGGGTGAACATCATAGCCGGTTGTGATAAATTCTGCACTTATTGCATAGTTCCCTACACGAGAGGAAGGGAACTGTCAAGACAGATGGATGACGTGCTTGGCGAGGTAAAAATGCTTGCGAAGAAGGGATACAATCAATTTACATTTCTCGGCCAGAATGTTGATTCTTACGGAAAAGATCTCGGAGACGGGACCTCACTGGCAAAATTGTTGGCCATGAGCCAGAATATAGGTGGCGTCGAGCGACTCTGGTTTTTAACTTCTTATCCCTCTGATATCACAGATGAACTTATAAACGTAGTTTCTAAATTTTCTAAAATTTCAAAAAATTTTCATCTGCCAGCCCAATCCGGGAGTGATGTGATTTTAAAAAAGATGAACAGAAGGTACATGAAGCAGGAGTATCTGGAACTTATAAAAAAAATAAAGGCAGATGTGAAAGATGCGACGATCGGTGGAGATATCATAGTTGGGTTCCCCGGTGAAAGTGATGAAAATTTTGAAGAAACTCTTTCGCTTATTGGAGAAGTCAAGTATATACGCCTTAACGTTGCGCCGTATTCTCCAAGACCCGGGACTGTTGCCGCAAAACTTTACAAAGATGATGTTCCCTACAACGTTAAAAAATTGAGGATGGCAAAACTAACATCCTTTCAGCATGAGATCGAAAAGTCATTGAATGAAAAGATGATCGGCAAAGAAGTTGAGATAATCATTGAAAATAGCCTTGAGAATAGATCATACGGCCGTACCATAGATAACAGAGTTGTATTCGTTGACACGGCTTTGCCGGAAGGAGAGATTTTAAAAGTAAAGATCGTGGATTTCAAATCTGGAACACTTTATGGAAAAATGGATGAAAGGGTGTCAGCAGTTGTCAAATGATCTCACCCCCATGATGGTTCAATACACGAATATTAAATCACAGTACTCCGATTGCATTGTCCTTTTCAGACTCGGAGATTTCTATGAAACCTTCGATGATGATGCGAGGTATGCCTCAAAGGTACTTGGCCTTGTTTTAACACACAGGAGCGATCATCCTATGGCAGGCATTCCTTACCATGCATTAGATATCTATCTTAAAAAGCTTGTCGAACTGGGAAATAAGATCGCAATATGCGATCAGATGGAAGATCCTTCTATGGCAAATGGGATCGTCAAAAGAGACGTTACAAGGGTTGTTACACCCGGTACGCTTATAGATGATGGTATTTTAACGGATGCTAACAACTATATAGCAGCTTTTTATAAAAATATTCTCGCCTTTGTTGATATATCAACGGGAGATTTTTTGATCGAGTATTCGATGGAATCAATAGAAAAATATAGCCCTCGTCATGTCATACATCAGGGAGATTTAAGCCCGATTGATGGTATTTTCATGGAAAAGGTTGAAGACTGGTATTTCGATTCTAAAAATGCCGGGCAGACAATTAAGGATCAATTCAAGGTAAGTGATCTTTCATTTTTAGAGCTAACAAAGGATGAAGAAGTAGTTGTTTCGGCAATTCTGAAGTATCTTCAAATAAGCCAAAAAAGAATTCTTAAAAATATAAGATACCCTTTGAAATTCAGAAAAAACGAACGAGTTTTCCTTGATTCATCAACTATATCAAACCTTGAGCTGATCGACTCAAAGAATGGAATCTCACTTTATTCTTACATGAAAAGAACGGTTACAAAAATGGGTCAGCGATTGCTCAAAAGAGAAATAGTGGCGCCTCTTTTGAATAAAAATGAAATAGAAATAAGACTTGATCTTGTTGAAAAGCTTGTGAAATCGAAATCTCTTAATTTGCTCAGAGATCTTCTCTCTAATGTTCAGGACATAGAGAGAATAGTATCACGTGTCGCCTATCCTGCTGCGACGCCGTCTGATCTTGTTGCTTTAAGGGAAAGCCTTGAACTTTTTGATGGTATAAATGGATGGATAATATCAAATGGAATTTTCGATGATTTAAAAGTTGATACCCTTGATGACTTGAGAGAGCTTCTCGAAAGATCTGTCTTCAAAGAACCGTCCGGAAATGTTGGGGATGGAAAGGTTATAGCGTCTGGTTTTTCAAAAGAATTGGACGAAGAAAGATCGATCCTTTCAGATGTCGGTGGATACATACAGAGATACCAGGAAAAAGAGAGAAAGAGGATTGGCAACAAAGTAAAAGTTGGATACAGCTCTGTTTTTGGATATTACATAGAAATATCGAATGGCTACAAAGGAGAGATACCGTCCGATTATGTGAGAAAACAAACACTTGTCAATTCTGAAAGATATACAACTCCCGAACTTTCGGAGATAGAGCACAGGGTACTCCATGCAAGCGAGAGGATAAAATTACTTGAAACGGAGGCTTTCGAATCCATCTGTCAGGAAATTTTGAAAAATAAAGATGTCCTAATAGAAAATTCTTCAAAAGTGGCCTTTATGGACATGATCGCAACTTTTGCGACGATTGCCATTGAAGAAAAGTATGTTAAACCTGTATTTTCGGATGAATTAAAAATAATTGGAGGACGCCATCCGATTATCGAAAAAAGAGTCGGTGATTTTGTTGCTAACGGTCTTGAGATGAATGAAAAGAAAAAATTCATCATACTCACAGGTCCTAACATGTCAGGAAAATCGACGTTCATACGCCAGATCGCACTCATTTCTTTAATGGCCCAGCTCGGTTCCTTTGTTCCGGCTGAAGAGGCGACTTTGAAGATTTTTGACAGGATTTTTACGAGAATAGGTGCAAGAGATGATCTCTCATCCAACAAAAGCACTTTTTTGGTAGAAATGTCTGAAGTTGCCACAATTTTACATTCAGCCACACAGAATTCGCTTATAATACTTGACGAGGTCGGTCGTGGTACGAGCACTTTTGACGGGTTGAGCATAGCGTGGGCAGTGTCCGAGTACATTTCTCAAACGATTAAGGCTTTCACCATCTTTGCCACTCACTACAACGAGCTATCGGAGCTCGAAAAAATTTATCCTGATATTTACAATCTCACGATCGAAGTTGTTGAGAATGAAGATAGGGTACTTTTCCTTCACAGGGTGATACCGGGTACGGCCGATAAAAGCTACGGAATAGAAGTCGCAAGGATCGCAGGTATACCATACGGGATAGTTAACAGAGCCTATGAGGTTGCCAATGCACTTGCTTCTGCAAGTCAAATAGAGAGAGGGGTAAGATTTTTAACTGCAGGCGAAGTTGAAGCAATAAAGAAAAAGTTGAAAAAGATCAACGAAAATCAGATGAAATTCTTTTAGGAGGCAAGAAAATATGAAAAAAATAGCGGTTATGACAAGTGGTGGAGATTCTCCGGGTATGAATGCGGCAGTAAGGGCTATCGTAAGATACGGTGTGACAAAAGGTCTTGAAGTTTACGGAGTAATGCGCGGTTACGCTGGATTACTTGAAGATGATATAAAACAGTTGAATTTTGCAGATGTTGGCGGAATAATGGAACGTGGGGGAACAATATTGAGAACGGCAAGATGCCAGGAATTCAAAGTCGATCGCGGTCGTAAGGAAGCTTATGAAATAATGAAAAGTCACGAGATCGATGGCCTTATTGTCATAGGTGGAGACGGAAGCCTCAACGGTGCCGTGCTTGTTGCCAATGAAAGTGATGTTAAAGTCGTTGGCCTTCCAGGCAGCATAGACAACGATATATCTGGTACAGATAGTTGTATAGGTGTTGACACATGTTTGAACACGGTAGTTGAAAATATTCAGAAGCTAAAGGATACTGCTTCCTCTCACGAGCGAGCATTTATAGTTGAAACAATGGGAAGAAATTGTGGGTACATAGCACTGATCTCAGGTCTTACCACTGGAGCCGAGGCCATTGTTATACCTGAAGTAAAAGTTGATTATCAGGCTCTCGCAGATAAACTTCTTGCCGGAAAGAAAAGAGGAAAGATAAACAGTATAGTCGTTGTTGCCGAAGGTGCTGCAAGCGCTTACACCGTCGCCCGCCATCTTGAGAACAAAACCGGATATGAAACAAGAGTAACGATACTCGGTCATATCCAAAGGGGAGGCTCTCCTTCAGTTTACGATAGACTTCTCGCATCGAGAATGGGAGCTGCGGCTGTTCAGGCACTTATAGATGGACAGAACAGTGTCATGATTGGAATACAAGGAAATGATATCGTTTCAGTCGATCTCGACAAGATTTTGCAAACGCGAAAAGAACTTGACCTTACTCTGTACGATCTTGCAAATACGTTATCCTAAGGAGGAATTGAAATGCGCAAAACGAAAATTGTTTGTACGATAGGTCCGGTAACTATACAAAAGGAAATGCTTGAGGCACTTGTGAGGGCAGGAATGAACGTAGCAAGACTAAACATGTCCCACGGCACACATCAAGAAAAGGCACAGACGGTAGAAGATATTCGTGAGATAAGAAAGATGCTTGGCGTGCCTGTTGCCATTCTGATGGACATAGAAGGGCCTAAACTCAGAACCGGCAAGCTTAAAACAGAATATGTAGATCTAAAAAAAGGTGCAAAGCTTGTCCTTACCATCGATGAGATCTTAGGAGATGAGTCAAAGATCTCGGTGAGCTACAAAGATCTACCAAAAGATGTTAAGGCTGGAGATATGATTCTTCTAAGCGATGGGCTTATTGCCCTTAAAGTGCTTTCAAAGAGTGAAAAAGAAATAACAACTGAAATCGTAAATGGTGGCAAGATAACCCATAACAGAGGAATCAATGTGCCAGGAGTTGATCTTGGAATTCCAACTCTAACGGATAAAGATCTCAACGATATAGAGCTTATAGCAAAGGTCAAACCCGAATATGTAGCTCTTTCTTTCGTCAGAAAAGCCCAGGATGTAGCAAATTTAAGAGAAATTCTTAAAGACAGAGGATTCGATGATGCAAGAATAATATCCAAGATAGAGACAAAGCAGGCTCTCGATAACCTTGAAGCAATTCTTGATGTTTCTGATGGAGCGATGGTTGCCCGTGGAGATCTTGGTGTTGAGATAGCATCTGAAGATTTACCCATAGCACAAAAGAGGATCATAACACTTTGCAATGATAGAGCCATCCCTGTCATTACAGCAACACAGATGCTCGAATCAATGGTCACAAATCCAAGGCCAACGCGTGCTGAAATAACGGATATAGCCAATGCCGTCCTTGATGGAACTGATGCCGTCATGCTTTCAGAGGAGACAACGGTTGGAAATTATCCGATTCAGGCCGTTCAGTTCATGGATAAGATAACAAGGAAAGCTGAAGCTTACCTTGATCTTTCCGAAGCTGAAAGAGCATCAACAATCCATCATTATGATACAGTGAGCGATGCTATAGCAAAGTCATCATGGCAGCTGAGCATTGAACTGGGATCCAAAGTGATAATCGCATCAACATTTTCTGGATACACCGCAAGACATGTCTCCCGTTTCCGCTCATCTGCTGTTATTTTCGCATCAACTCCTAAGGAATCCACCTATCATGCGCTTGCACTCGTGTGGAATGTGGTACCAACGATAATCGACAGAGTTGAGTCAACGGATGATATGGTCGAAAATTCTATCAAAGAATTGCTCGCTATGGGACTTGCAAATCCTGGCGATAATGTTGTCATTACAGCGGGGATCCCGTGGGGATTTTCTGGAACGACCAATCTCATAGAGATTCATCATATCTGAGGAGGTGCTTTCGATGGAAACAGGTGCCGAAAAGATTGTCTGGAATTTGAAAGATCTCTACAATTCGATCGATGATTTGAAGAGTGATGGCCAAAAGGTTTTGAACGAAAGTATCGATTTCAGTAAAAAATATGCGGGTTCAAAAGCGTTTCTGAAAGATCCTAAGATGGCGAAGAGTGCTATCGAAACGCTCGATCAGATTTACACGGAATTCGGTAGAATATCGCAATACGTTAATCTAAAATTCGCCGAGAATACAGTTTCTGATGAATCGAAAAAACTGATCGGATGGTTCGAAGGGCTTGAAACGGAATTTGAATCGAATCTCATCTTTTTCCAGCTTGCAATAGCGAAGATGACGGACGAAGAATTCGCAAAGATAATCTCTAATCTCGATCGTTATCACCATTTTGTAGAATCATCAAGACGCTTTCGAGATCACATGCTATCGGAAGAAGAAGAGAAGATAATAGTGTATAAAAATGTCACCGGAGCTGATGCCTTTGTAAAGTTTTATACTCAGCTCACCTCAACTTACAAATTCAGGATAAAACTTGATGGCAAATTAGTTACCATGAATGGCGGTCAGTTCAGATCTTTAAGGATGTCCCCCGATCCGGATGTAAGGGCAAAGGTAACTTCTAAACTCTTCAAAAGATATAGAGAGGATGCACTTGAGATAGAGAGCGCTTACAATTCGGTGGCAAAAGATTACGATACAGAGGCCAGACTAAGAGGATACAGTACGCCGAATAGCATGAGAAATCTTGAAAATCAGGTCGATGATTCTGTCGTGGATGCGCTTGTAGATGTAACGACAAAAAATAATTCTCTTGTCAGCAGATATTACAGGGTGAAGGCAAGGATAATGGGCATTGAAAAATTGAGGCTCAGTGATATATATGCACCCATTGGCAGGATCCATAAAATTTTCACATGGGAAGAAGCCGAGAAAATAGTGAGAAAAACCTTTCATGATTTTCATCCAGAATTTGGAGAGATAGCAGATGCCTTCTTCAAAAAACGCTGGATTCATGCAGCTCCCATGCCTGCAAAAGAAGGCGGAGCTTTCTGTTCATATTCAACTCCTTCAATACATCCTTATGTACTTTTAACTTTTACCGGCCAGATAAAAGATGTCATGACACTCGGCCATGAGCTTGGTCACGGTATCCATGGCTTTCTTTCATCAAAACAGAATATATTCCAATATCACACACCACTTACGATGGCAGAAACTGCCTCTACCTTTGCTGAAATGCTCTTGATGGATTATTTTCTCGATACACTTCCTAAAGATGAGATCGTACCATTCGTTTCTTCGAAACTTGAAGATCTTTTTGCGACCATGAACAGGCAGAACATGTTTACACGTTTTGAAAGATCGGCCCATGAAAAAATTTCAAAAGAAGGTGCGACGTACGAGGAACTTTCCGACATATATGAGAAAGAACTTCATTTGATGTTCGGAGATTCCGTTGAATATGATACAGAATTTAGGTGGGAATGGTCAACCGTGCCGCATTTCTTTCATACGCCATTTTATTGTTACGCTTATGATTTTGCGCAGTTGATGGTTTTATCCCTTTACGAGCAGTACAAAGAAGGCACTCCGGATTTCAAAGAAAAATACATCAAATTGCTTTCAGCGGGTGGTTCCGATTATCCTCAAAATCTGCTCAAGCCATTTGATATAGACTTGAGAGATCCTGAATTCTGGCAGAAAGGTTTTGATTACATAGAGAAAAATCTTATTGGAAGGCTCGAGAAGTAAAATGAAAATTCTCATTGCCCAATCCGGAGGGCCGACGGCAGTAATAAATGCAACTCTTGCAGGTTCCGTTGAAAGTGCAAAGGTTAACGGTCATGAGATCATAGGGGGTCTTTATGGAATAGAGGGAATACTCAAGTCAAAACTGATCTCTCTTCCCGGTTCAACAAAAGAGCTCAATCGTATTTCAAGAACTCCAGGAGTCTATCTTGGATCTTGCAGATACAGACTTCCAGATCCTCCGGATGAAATTTACGATACGCTTTTCACAATTTTCAAATCGAATGGTATAGATGCCTTTCTTTACATAGGTGGAAACGATTCAATGGATTCTGTCAGTAAAATATCTAAAGAGGCTCGCAGAAGACATTCAAATATTCTTGTAGGTGGTATTCCCAAGACGGTAGATAACGATCTTGTTGAAACCGATCACTGTCCGGGTTATCCAAGTGCTGCAAAATTCCTGAATATCGTTGCCTCCGAATTTATCATAGATTCAATGGCATATTCGAAGCCATCTATATGTGTGATTGAAACGATGGGGCGGGACAGTGGATGGTTAGCCGCATCTCTTAAATTTTCAGAGACCATGATCAATGGATTGAAAGTGATCACGTTGTTACCGGAAATCCCTGTGGCTGAGAATGAAATAATAGAAATGGTTGGAGAAAGTAATTCTCATCCTTTGCTGATTTCTGTCTCGGAAGGGATAAGAAACAAAGATGGAAAATATTTTTCCTCTTTAGAAGTCGCTGACGCATTCGGTCATCCAAAATTAGGAGGGGCCGGTGAATATGTAAGCTCGCTAATTGAAAAGCATACAAAGGTGAAGTTCGTAAATCCCTATGTTCTTCAGAGATCCGCATCTCATATCGTATCTGAAGTCGACTATGATGAAGCTAAACTCGTTGGTTCAGCGGCCGTAGATGCTTTAAATGAAGAGAAAAATGCTTTTTTTATTGGAATAGAGAGAAAAAGTGAAAAAACATATTCATCCAGAACAAAAATAGTTTCCATAGAAAAAGTTGCAAACAAAGTAAGGCAGGTTCCAGTAGAGTTAATTGGTGGTGCCTTCATCGATTACATCAAACCTCTGATCGGTGATATGCCTCGATACGCAATAAGAGGTGAAAAGTGAATTTTTTACATCTTTTGACAGGTGCCTTAAGTAATTTTGCTATATGGGCAATAAATTGGGGAGGATACACAGGCATCTTTTTTACCATGGTACTGGAAGGCTTTGCGATACCGATCCCGAGCGAGGTTATATTACCTCTAGGAGGATATATAGCTTCAAAAGGAACGCTCAACGTCTTAGGAGTCATCATAGCTGGATCGGTTGGAGGGACAATAGGATCTATTGCTCTGTACTATGTATCTATGCTTTTAGGGCGCAATTTCATAAAAAAATGGGGAAAATATGTTTTAATATCTGACAGCCATCTCGATTCAATAGAGAGATGGTTTCAGAAATACGGAAATTTCACTGTTTTTACGATGAGACTGCTTCCTGTTGTAAGGGGTCTTATTTCCATTCCTGCCGGAGTTGCTAAAATGAAAGTGTGGAGCTACTCACTTTACACCTTTTTGGGTAGTCTTATATGGTCAATTGTTCTGACATATTTTGGCTTTCAACTTGGCCTTTCCGGAGCTGGAATGCAGATAATATGGATCGTCCTTTTGATCCTTGTTGGCGTAACAATCGGGATATACCTTGGATACAGGTTCCTAAAAAAATATCTGAAACTTTTCACGATCGTCACCGGTATCGTGCTCGGATCCTTTTTCGTCTTCTTCATAGCTTACGCACTTTATCAGGCTTACGCTCCTTTAAAGATCAATGATTTGAATTACAAAAATCAATCCAGAATAGAAAGAATAAATGAAAATTTTAAATTTTATGTTGTTGGCAATACCTTTTACGATATAGAATTTTTCGATTCCTTTCTCTCCTCCATCTCAACGCCTTCGAGCAGAAATTTTGTCGTCGATCTTGGCAATATTGTATATTCTGGAGATCTTTCAAAGTACCGGATATTTGTCAATGAGATCAAAAATATCAAAATGCCTCTTCTCACAGTACCGGGTCCGCATGATTTTGCCGATGGTGGATATAAAAATTATTATGACATCTTTGGAAGTTTTGATTACACATTTCATACCGGTAATACATACTTTATAGTTGTTAACAATGCGAATAAAAAACTTTCTGTAAGCCAGATAGACTGGCTCTCAGATAGGCTTTCTGCCGCTTCAACGTACACGCATAAGATAATTTTTTCCCATTTTCCAATCTTTTCATCAAATCAGATCACACCTGATTTTTTGAAATCTAAGGGCGTTGATCTCATTATTTCAACTGGCAGGAACAATTTGTACACGGCTTTAAATGTGCCTTACCTCACAGTTGGGGGTAGAAAATATGCCGTTGTAAGTGTTGGGGCTACTAACATATCGACAAAGATCTATTCATTACCTCTGTTGCAATCCAACTTCAATCAGATGATGCAGGATATGTCAATTTACGTTTATACCTTTCTTGTTATGGAATGGCCAATTGTAGGCATAATAGGCATAGCCATATTAGCCCTGTGGTTTTTGTGGAAGTGGTACAGAATAACGATCAAAATAGAAAAAAGATGATCCGATCATTTCAATGAGAAAAGAGGAAAAATATGGAATACATAGACATACGAAGCGATACTGTCACACTGCCGACTAAGAAAATGAGAGAGGCAATTTTCACCGCTGAAGTTGGTGATGATGTATATGGAGACGATCCGACGGTTAACAAGCTTGAAAAGATAGCAGCACAAAAAATTGGAAAAGAAGCGGCACTTTTCGTTCCATCAGGAACTTTTGGTAATGAACTCGCCTTACTTACCCACACTTTGCGTGGTGATGAAGTGATATTAGATCATTATTCTCACATTGCTGTCCATGAAGCGGGTGCGTCTGCCGTCATTGCAGGTGTTCAACTCAGAACATTCAGATCAAATAAGGGTCGTCCGGATCCGGACGAAATAGAATCTTTGATAAGATCTGAAAATATTCACTACCCGAGAACAGGTCTTATATGTCTTGAAAATGCCCATGGTATGGGTACAGTCATAGATCTCGATAACATGAAACGTGTCCATGAAATCGCTTATGCTCATAATATTCCGGTTCACCTCGATGGTGCAAGGATATTCAATGCAGCCTGTACTTTGAAAGTTGATGCAAAGGAAATAGCCAAATATACTGACAGCGTGATGTTCTGCCTTTCAAAGGGACTTGCAGCTCCAGTAGGATCGATGTTAGCTGGCACAGAGGAATTTATCGAGAAAGCAAGAAAGGGAAGAAAACTTATGGGTGGAGCTATGAGACAGGCCGGAATAATAGCCGCCGCCGGCATTGTTGCGCTTGAAGATATGATCCCACGTTTATGTGAGGATCATAAAAATGCGCAAAAACTCGCAGATGGTCTTTCGCGTTTACCTTACATCGAGGTCTTTGCAGATAGACTTGATATAAACATGGTTTTTTTCAGATTTAAAAAACACATCGATGATGATAAATTTGTCTTACACATGTTCAAAAAAGGTATCAAGATAAACTCGATTGAAGACGGGGAGTACAGGTTCGTTACAAATAAAGATGTATCTTTTGAAGATATAGATAAAATTTTAGATGCTGTCAAAGTGTATTTGGTAATATAAAATCGATCCACCATCGAATAAAGCTTTTCAGAAACTGAGATAATATACTGATTCAACTTTAAAAGCCGAATGCCCATTCATCTCGCAGCTCCAGCATGTGCCCCGTCGGAATCTGTCCTCGCTGCGCTGCGAAGGCTTCCTCTGGGGCATCATGCTCTCCGCTTGAAGATTCGACATTTAAAAAAGGTTTAGTATAGTTCCGGAAAGGAGAAGATGGAGGATGAAGAATATGCTCATGCGTGCAAAAACAGTACAGATATGCTTTATTGTATGGATGATATCTCAATCCTGATTGAATGTCAAAGGCTAGGTAGGACTTAGAAAGTTTGTTGAGAAATTAAAAATATTGGGCACTCTATCTAATCTTTTTCTGTATTTTTGTTCATAAGATAAAGTTCCCTTTCAACAAAAAAGAGTAAAACCGTGGCAAAGGCAAAAGAAAGTATATAACCAAGCGTTAAAGCTATGTATCCAGAAAATAATGAGGCACTTATTGCTGCAAAATTTATAACCATATTGAACATCCCTATGGCCTTACCACGGCTGGTTGGTAGTGCAAGATTCGTAACTTTAACCGTAATCGGTATGTATATGAAAGGCCATGCCAGGCCTGTTATGAGAAAAGCTATGATCGTGATCATGACACCACCATAAGACATGAAAAAATAAGAGAATATGATCATGACGAACATTGAAAGTCTAACCCATAAAGCCCACCTTACCAAAATTGAATCTTTGAATCTATTCATCATCTTTTCTGTAAGAAGATAAGCAATATTTCCAAAAATACTGTTAATTCCATATATGATGAAGATCGAGCTACTGCTTATCTTCAAAATTTCATTGAAATAAATCGCAAAAATGGAAAAGATCATGTTCAAACCAAAGAATAACAAAAAGAGAATAAACATATATTTCTTAGACTCAGATTTCATGCCTGAAAAGCTAAAAGACGAAATAAGATCGTTCACAAAATATTTAAAGGAGAAAAAATGACTTTTTACATTTATATCAATCTTCGGTATTTTTCGGCTTCTCAGATTACCCATTGCAAAAATAGAAGAGATGATCAACAGTACCGTTCCTATGATGAAAACACTTCTCATTTGATACACAGTACCAAAAAATGGCAAATAAAGCCAGAATCCGCCTAAAAATGTTCCAACAGTTGCCCCGATACTGTTCACCATATTTGCCCTGTTGATGCTTTTTCTGTATCCACTTTCATCAAATTGCCTGTTAAGGTATATTGTTATGGCAGGCCCCATTATGGCGGCAAAAATTCCTAAAAAAAGTGCAAGGACGTAATAAATTTCAATATTTTGAGTGAATGCCATCAAAGATGAAATTATAGCGTCTGCGATGATACTTAAAAAAATTGACTCAAAAAAATATGGGTATTTGTCAAGCAATGTACCTATAATCATGGATCCGATCAAATTGCCGGCAGTATAAAGTGCTAACGCAATGCTTGCCATGGCAACATTGCCGCCGAGTCCAACTACCACGAAAAGGTTTATTATAATACCTATGGTGCCGAAAGCGGCACCCTGAAACCCGAAAGATATGAATAATTTTCCCAAATTTTTCAAGATTTTAGCTTTTTTGTCCTTTTATTCTTTCAAACCTGTCGTTATGATACCTTTTACGAAAAGCTTTTGAACCCCAAAGAAAAGCACAAGAGTCGGAGCAAGGACCATCAACGTATCGGCCATAATTACTCCCCAGTTGCTCGTGGACTCAACATTTGTAAGCATCTTAATCCCTATCTGGGCTGTTGCCATATTGTTTGAATTGGTTACGACCAGTGGCCACAGGTAAAGATTCCATGCATAGACAAAATTTATCATCTCTATGCCACCTATTGTGGATTTTGAAAGTGGCACTATCATTATCATCTCTGCCGGCATGAAAAGTGTTACAAATAACAATTACCATAACTATGTCTGGAGGATTACCTGCTCTCACTGCCGCTATCGTTTTTGTCAGGGTATCAGTGTAAGATCCCGTATATTGAACTTCAACTTTTATATCTGGATTCAAAGCCATGAATTCATCTGCAAGGGTTTTCAAAAGCTGTATTCTGTCATTTCCCCCCCATGGCATGCCAGAACTGAATCGTCACAGGTGCCGCAAAAAGTGCCACCTAAAGTGCCAAAATAGACGAAACCAGAAGAACTTTACGCCATATTCAAACCACCTCCCAGAATTTTTCCCCTCGATATGTCAAGGGATCTTTTAAATTGTATCAAGAGACTATTACCTGAATATTACCTTAATTTTGAATAACCCCATGTCATTACTGGAAAAATGATGTTCTCGTAGATCGCTCAAGGTGAGGCGCATAAACCCTCAAACCGGTAAAAATGCGTGACCTACCTCCAAAGCCACTTTTGTGGTCAAGCGCCAGGGATATGATCTAAGTGTGCATGAAATAAAGAAATATGCTTGTGAAAAATCGATAAATTAACAAATGCTTGTATTACAAACGCTAAAAATACGGTTGCATTTCTATGACGCAACAAAAGATTTACAAAAAATTATTTTTAAAAGGCATTTTTCGTTAAGAATATAGAAATAAATAGCATGAAAATCATTTAAAAGATACATAAAAGTAATACATTTTGGACTCAAAATCAAATTTTTAGGTATAAAGATTATACCATAAGACCCAATTTCGATATGTGCATGCACTGTATGTTTTTTCTGTTGTGATGATATAATTGATGAAAATAGGAGGTGATCTGCTTGCGGATAAAGATACTTGTAGACAGTACCGCCGATATTCCGCCAGAATGGCTGGAAAAATTTGATATCGATGTTGTTCCGCTTAAGATCATATGGACGGATGGCACTTCAGAAGATGATGAAAGAGATCCGGAAGGTTTGAATCACTTTTATGATAAAATTTCAAAAGCTGTTGAACTTCCAAAAACATCACAACCAACAGTCTTTGAATTTCTTCAAAGATACAGAAATGCCGAACAATCAGGATACGAAGGAGTGATGGTTTTAACGCTTTCATCTAAAATGTCCGGAACAGCGAATTCGGCCAAAACGGCTGCAAAAGAAGCAACTATACCCATCGAAGTCTTTGACACGAAAACAGCTTCGGCTGCCATCTCGCTTGTTGCAAGACGCGCAAGAGAACTCGCCAGTACGGGGTTGAATCCAAAAGAAATTATTTCCCAGCTTGAGAAAGATACGGCTTCACGAAAATTTCATGCAATTTTTTACGTTTCAGATTTTTCATTTCTCGTAAAAGGTGGTAGGGTATCAAAAATTCAGGGTTTTTTCGGAACTGTTTTGAAATTCAAAGTTGGAGTGTGGATAAATGATGATGGGGAAATGGTTCCTTTTGGAAGAACGCGGGGTAAATCTCATGCTTATGATATGCTTTTAGAGGAGGCCGGGAAGTATGTGCCAGCCGGATCTAAGATAAGACTTGCGATGATCCATGCAAATGCTGAAGATGAAGCAAAAGAGCTTCTGGAAAGAATGAAAGAGAAGTACGAAGTTGCTGAAACATCCTTTCACATGGCCGGCAAGGTTATTACAACACATGTCGGACCCGGAATGTGCGGTTTCGGTATAGAGGTGGTGTAAATGGAAGAGTTGACAAAGAATAAAACGGTTACATCTGGAGATCTGGCATCAGCACTTCACAGTGGAAATGCTGATGTACTGTCTACGCCTATGGTGCTCGCATGGATGGAAGAAACAGCATCCGAGCTTGCCGATCATTTTCTCAACGATGATAAGATCACCGTTGGTGCACATGTAACATTAGATCATTTAGCACCTGCATGGATCGGTGATGATGTAAAAATCAACGCTAAATTAACCGAAAAAAATGGGAAAAAATTTGTTTTTCATATTGAGATGTATCTTGGAGATAAAGTGCTGGCCCGTGCAGATCATGTAAGAGTTGCGGTTGATAGAAAGAAGTTTAAAAAATGAAGATCGAGGAGATCATACCCGTCGCACTTGGACGTATACCGGCAGACGTGATCCTTAAAAATTGCAGGATAGTAAATGTTTTCACCGGAAAGATAGAAGAAGGAAATATAGCCCTTTACAGGAAACGGATCGCTGGTATCGGAAATTATTGTGAAGGAAAGGAAACAATCGATCTCAATGGCGATTACGTTGTACCCGGTCTTATCGATGCTCATGTTCATATCGAAAGTTCAATGGTAGATCCTATCGAATTTGCCCGTACTATTCTCCCACGCGGAACAACAACGATAATAGCCGATCCTCACGAGATCGCCAACGTTATGGGCATAAAAGGCATAGAGTATATGCTCAACTACACCGAGGGAATACCACTTAATATCTATATGATGATACCTTCATGCGTTCCTGCAACAAAAATGGAAACAAGCGGATCCGAAATAACACCGATAGACACGATTACTCTTGTGACAAAGTATCCTAGAGTACTCGGCCTGGGGGAGGTTATGAACTATCCCGGAATCCTCTCAGTTGATAGGGATCTCATGATAAAGATAGAGATAATAAGACATCTTTACAAGAAAATAGATGGGCATGCTCCTGGACTTTCTGAAAAATCACTCAATGCCTACATATCAGCTTTCATAAGAACAGATCATGAATGTACAACAGAAAAGGAAGCTCTTGAAAAAATATCAAGAGGTATGCAGATCCTGATAAGAGAAGGCAGTGTCGCAAAAAATCTCGATAATCTGATAGGTGCCGTTGATCTTTACAATGAAAGATTCTTTTCTTTCTGCACGGATGACCGTCATCCAGATGATATAATGAGAGAAGGGCATATAGATAATATGGTCCGCCGTGCGGTACTCAAAGGTGTTGATCCGATCATTGCGATAAGAATGGCAACGATAAACACGGCCGAGTTCTACGGACTAAGAAGTATGGGAGCCATAGCGCCATCCTACAAGGCCGATATTGTTGTGACGGAATCACTTGAAAATTTCTTTCCGAAGATGGTTATAAAGGATTCAAGAGTAATCGCAAAAAATGGCAAAATGAGCGTTGAAATAGCCGGAAATAACTCTGAAGAGAAAATGGACGGAAATTTCAAGATATCAAGTATCAGCTCCGATGATCTGAAAATATCTGTAACAGGCCGTAAAACAAGGGCGATTCGTGTTTTGAACAAAAGTCTTGTAACGGAAGAGAAGATATTCGATATCAGTCCTTCAAAAATACCTGACATAGATAGTGATCTGTTGAAAATTGCCATTGTATCGAGATACGTTCCTGAAAAATCGATCTCCGTGGGGGCCATTACCGGTCTTGGTCTTAAAAGTGGTGCGATAGCAACGTCTGTAGGTCATGATTCGCATAACATCTCGGTCGTTGGAACAAATGATGGTGATATGGTACTTGCGGTCAACAGAATTTTAAATATGAAGGGTGGAATCGTCGTTGCAGACAAGGGCAGGATCGTGGCAGAATTACCTCTTCAGATCGCCGGTCTTATGTCTTCCTTGCGCACCGAGGAAGTTGTTGAAAGAATTGCAAAATTGAAGTTATCGGCTAAAAATATCGGGTGTATGATAGACGATCCATTCATGGTGCTTTCTTTTGTTCAGCTTGCGGTCATACCAAAACTCAGGATAACAAACCTGGGTCTTGTTGATGTAGAAAAAGAGAGGTTCGAAGACGTCGGGATCTGATTGATATTGGAGGTGGTAATCAGATGGAAAAAGTTAAGAACGAATTCACCACCATTGGTAAAATTGTTAAAAGAACAGATGCAATCAAGAAAGTTAAGGGTGAGAATAAATTCGTTTCTGATTATGAATTCAAAGGTATGCTGTACGGTGCACTCGTTTTGTCAGGACATGCGCGTGCCCGTGTAAAAAGTATAGATACCTCCCGAGCAAGATCTCTAAAGGGTGTTAAAGCCGTTCTTACTTATGAAGATATTCCGGGTGAGAATCAATTAGGCGAAGTTGTTGAGGATATGCCCTGTCTTGTAAGCATAGGAGATGAGGTGAGATATCATGGAGACGTCGTGGCCGTTGTGGCAGCTGAAAGTCCTGAGATCGCAAAAAAAGCTGCGGATCTTGTTAAAGTCGATTATGAAATTCTTCCACCTGTTTTGACCATAGAAGAAGCTCTTAAAAATGAGATAAAAGTTCACGATGGTGGAAATATTCTAACGTCAAAGCGAATAAGAAAAGGAAGTACGGAGAAGGGCTTTCTTGAATCGGATCTCATCGTCGAAGATGATTTTTTTGCGGATTATCAGGAACATGCTTACCTCGAAACCCAGGGTATTCTGGCCGTTCCAGATGAAGATGGAATGACAGTCCATGGCTCAATGCAATGCCCGTATTATGTGCTCAACGCACTGTCAAGAATATTAGCCCTTCCAATGAACAAAATCAGGATTATCCAGTCGGATACTGGTGGAGCCTTCGGTGGAAAGGAAGATGTGCCATCTTACGTTGCTGCCCAGTGTTCACTCATGGCATATCATACGAAAAGACCTGTTTTGCTCACATACTCAAGAGAAACTGACATACAGATAACGAGTAAACGCCATCCCATAAAGTCGCATTACAAACTCGGAGTCAGAAAAGACGGAAAGATCGTTGCAGTTGAAATAACAGCCCATATGGATGTTGGCGCTTATGCAACACTCACGCCGATAGTTATGTACAGAAGTCTCGTTCATGCGGCAGGCGCTTACGATATTCCAAATGTAAAAGTCGATATAGACGGAGTTTACACGAATAAGGTACCATGCGGGGCATTTAGGGGATTTGGAAGTCCTCAGGTGCTATTTGCTATCGAATCGATAGTCGATGAGGCAGCTAATCATTTGAAGATGGATCCGGTGGAGATAAGGTTGAAAAATGCTCTAAAGGTTGGAAGCAGAACATCAACAGATCACCTTTTGAAAGAATCAGTCGGTGCTATCGAGACGATAAATAATGTTGTTGAATTATCCAGGTATGAAACTATTAAAAAACAGATCCTTGATTTCAATTCAAAAAATGAATTTAAAAAAAGAGGCATTGGTGTTTCACACATAATATATGGTCTTGCGCTCGGCGCGGCGGGGCAATCTCTTGATGCTGCGGGTGCGCTTGTTCAGGTTCAAAAGGATGGAAGTGTTGTCGTTCACATAGGAAATACAGAGATGGGACAGGGTGCTAAAACTGTCATAGCCATGATAGCTGCGGAGTCTTTAGGGCAGAAACTTGAAATGATTTCTGTTGAAAATGTTGATACATCTTACGTTCAGGATAGTGGCCCAACGGTTGCGTCAAGAACCACAGTTTTCAGCGGGAATGCCGTTAAAGAAGCGTGCGAAAAGATAAAAGTAAAGATGGTAAATCACTTCGCTAAAAAGAGAAATCTCGATCCGGAAGATGTGATTATCGAAAATGGGATAATCGGATCGTCAGATGGAAAGGAGAAGATCGATTTTACTGGTGAAGTAAAAGAATGCTACGCATCGAATCTCGATCTGATAGCAAATGGATGGTTCAAACCATCAAGATTGAACTGGGATCCTCAAACGGGCCTCGGAGAAGCATATTTAACATATTCTTATGCAACACAGATAGTAATAGTAGAAGTCGATATGCTTACCGGAAAGAGTAAAGTTATCGATGTCTACACATCACACGATGTTGGCAAGGCGCTCAATCCTGTGGGTCTTGTCGGTCAAGTCCAGGGTGGCTTCGTTCAGGGAATGGGTTATGCCATCTTCGAGGAAATAAAAATGCGAGAAGGAAAGATACTTACAGATAATTTTAACACTTACATAATACCAACCATAAATGATGTTCCTGAAAAGATCGAAATAGATTTCGTCGAGGATGAATTTTCCGAAGGTCCTTTTGGAGCCAAAGGAATAGGAGAACCATCTTTGATGCCAGCTCCAGCCGCAATAGCGAATGCCATATCAAATGCGATCGGTAAAAGAGTTAAAAAAGTACCTGCAACTCAAGAATATATATTGAATTTAATAGAGGAGGGTTCACGATGAGTTCAAAAAGTTCAAAAAAGATAATCGGTCCAACCTTTGAAGAAATGCTTCATCCGGAAAAGATCGATCCAAAGGTCAGAAAGTTAGCCCTGCAAAAGATGAAAGAGGATCCTCTCGATCCTATAAATTTTTTCAACATAACCTGGCGTGGATCTGACAACAGGATAAAGTATATTGTTCTACCAAAAACTTTAACAGGTGTTGATGCAAACATAATCGTTGTTTATGGAAGAGATTTTCCAACCGGAAGCCATAAGGTAGGAGCAACTTATTCTATTCTTGTTGAGAAAGTCATAAGAAATGAAGTTGATCCATCTTATAACACGCTCGTATGGCCTTCAACCGGCAATTATGGAATAGGTGGTGCATGGGTTGGATGCAGAATGCAATTCGATACCATCGTGATCCTTCCCGAAGGGATGAGCAAGGAAAGGTTTGACATAATAAGTTCTTACGGTGCACGTGTTGTTGCAACTCCGGGATCAGAATCAAATGTGAAAGAAATATACGACAAGTCAAAAGAAATATGGTCAAAAGATCCACAGAAAGTAAGAGTATTGAATCAATTCAGCGAATTCGGTAATTACAGATTCCATTATTACGTGACCGGAAATACGATGGTAGAACTTGTCAGACAGGAAAAAATAGGAAATCAAAGAATAGCGGCCGTAGTTTCGGGAGTAGGATCGGCCGGAACGATAGCATGCGGCGATAGGGTAAAGCAGGTTTTTGGTGATGCAAAAATTGTAACATTAGAACCAATCCAGTGCCCGACGATCTCTATGAACGGTTATGGATCCCACGATATTCAGGGAATAGGGGATAAGCATGTTACATGGATTCATAACGTGATGAATTCTGATGCCGTTGTAGCAGTTGATGATATTGAATCGAAAAAGGGCCTCCAGCTTCTGACGGATGAAAATGGAAAGAAATTTTTGAAAGGATTTATAGATCCAAAGGTCGTCGATGAGATGTCGACCATTTTTGGCATTTCAGGTGTTGCCAACGTACTCGGCGCTATAAAGATTGCCAAAGAATACGGATTCGGCCCTGATGATAACATAGTTACAATTGCGACCGATACAATAGACAGATACCATTCTGTCATGGCAGATCTTGATAAAACATACGGAAAGGTGGACACGGCAGAGGCAAAATCGAGATTTAACTCGATCTTCATGGGTGTCAAAAGAGACTGGTTCTTTGAAGGTACGCTTGAAAATAGAAAGAGATGGCACAATTTGAAATATTACACGTGGGTTGAGCAACAGGGAAAAAATGTTGAGGAGCTTAACGAACAGATGAAGGATGAATACTGGAAAAAACAGCAAAGTATCGTCGAAGAAACGGACAAAATTATCCTCGATTACAGGAAAAAGGAGGGGTATAATTGAAATACCTCTTTGAGAGGATAGCACGTCTTGAAACTTTCTCGGAGAACGGGGAAATTGAAGACGGGTACGTTTTAGTGGATGGAAAAACAATCTCATACGTTGGAAAGGAAAGACCTGCCGGAAAAGTTGATAGAGTTATAGACGCTTCTAATATGGTTATGCTACCGGGTTTTGTAAACACCCATCATCATTTTTATCAGACGCTAACAAGAAATGTCAGATCTTTTCAGAATGCAAAGCTCTTTGACTGGCTTGTTGGGCTTTACGAAATATGGAAGAATATCGACGAAGAGGCTTCATATGTGAGTGCGGCTATCGCATCGTGTGAAATGGCCATAACGGGTGTTACAACGTCGAGTGATATGCTCTATCTTTATCCGGATGGAAAAAATTTCATCTTCGATGAAGAGATAAAGGGTGTTCAGCATGTCGGCCTGAGATTTCATCCGACGAGAGGTTCTATGTCTATGTCAAAGAAAGATGGAGGTCTTCCTCCGGACTCAGTAGTTCAAAATGAAGATGAAATCCTTTCAGAATATGAAAGAGTCATATCTAAATATCATGACAGATCGAAATATTCGATGCTTAGGGTTGCCCTTGCGCCGTGCTCACCATTTTCTGTAACTGAATCTTTGATGGTTAAAACACTTGAAGTTGCTCAAAAATATGATGTGCTTCTTCATACCCATCTTGCCGAGACTGAAGATGAAGAGAAGTTTTGCGTGGAAAAATTTGGGCTCAGGCCCGTCGATTACATGGAAAAAATAGGGTGGCTGAATCCAAAAGTTTGGTTTGCCCACACGGTCCATGTAAGTGAAAAAGACATAGAAAAGATGAGATCACAGGATGTTGGAATAGCTCACTGTCCGACTTCAAATATGAGACTCGGATCTGGCATAGCTCCGGTATCTAAGATGAAAGGCATGAGAGTATCTCTTGGAGTAGATGGCAGTGCATCAAACGATACGTCTAATATGATTTTAGAGGCAAGAAATGCCATGCTTCTTCAAAGAGTAAAATACGGCGCTGATGTCATGAGCCCTAAAGAAGCGCTTGAAATGGCATCCCTTGGTGGTGCTAAAGTTTTGAGAATGGATGATTACATAGGTTCCATAAAAGCGGGCAATGCCGCAGATCTTATCATGCTTAACATGAACAGGCTTGAATTCGCCGGAGGACTTAGCGATCCGGTTGGAGCTATCATCATGTGCGATGCAAAAAAAGTCGATTTCAACATGGTAAACGGGAAGATCATCGTTGAAGATGGAATGCTGAAGATTGAAGATCTCGACTATCTTATCAAGCGTCAGAATGATATTTCCAAAAGACTTGTAAGGGAGTGATCCACATGGAAATCAAGGATTTTTACGATTATTATGAAGAAATGGGGAAGTTCAGGAGCGCTTATGCACTCCTCGAATGGGACATGAGAACAAAAATGCCTTCGAAAGCCGCTATGGACAGATCCGAAGTTGCAGGAAAACTTGCAAGGACAGCCTTTGAAATGTCCACCTCTCCAAAAGCAGCAACCTTCATAGAATATTTCAACAGGCCAAAGATCAACGATCGTCTCAGCGAAGTTGACAGAAGAAATATATATCTTGTAACAAAAGAATACAGAAGAGTTTCGTCTATTCCTCCCGAAACATTTGAAAAATTCACAATAGCCTGTTCAAAAGGTGAAAATATCTGGCAGGAGGCTAAAGCTGAATCAAATTTTGCGAAGTTCAAACCATATTTGGAAGAAATTGTTGGATATCTTAAAGAATTCGTTGAACTTTATGGGTATGAGAAAAATAAATACGATGCACTTTTAGAGGATTATGAACCTTCCATGACAACAGAAGATCTTAGAAAAATTATCGGTGGTTTGAAATCGGAACTCGTACCGTTCATAAAAAAACTCGCAACAGAAGGAGAGAAACCTGATACATCCATTTTGAAAGGAAAATTTGAAAAATCACAACAGGAGAAACTTTCGAGGGATGTATTGAATGCTATGACTTATGATTTTGACGGTGGAAGAATAGACGAAACTGTCCATCCATTCACAATAGGAATAGGATACGGCGATGTAAGGATAACTACGAATTATCATGAAGAAGATCTCACATCCGCACTCTTTTCAACCATGCATGAAGGAGGGCATGCTCTCTACGAACAGGGCATCGCTCAGGAGTACAGATGGATGCCGGTCCATAATGGCGCTTCAATGGGAATCCATGAATCTCAATCAAGAACGTGGGAAAATCTTGTTGGCAGATCAGAAGCTTTCTGGAAATTTTTCTTTCCGCAACTGCAGACCCATTTCGGGCATTTCAAAAAAATCTCAATAGAGGATTTTTACAGGGCGATAAATTCAGTGGAGCCTTCTTTGATAAGAATAGAATCGGATGAGGTGACCTATAACCTTCACATAATGCTTCGTTTTGAGATAGAAGAAGCACTCATAAATGACAGAATAAAGGTCGGAGATCTTCCGGACGTATGGAATTCAAAGATGAAAGAGTACCTCGGTATAGAGCCACCAGATGACGCTCATGGTGTGCTTCAGGATGTTCACTGGTCAGGCGGCCAGTTCGGATATTTCCCATCTTATATGCTTGGAAATCTCTATGCAGCACAATTTTTTGCGAAGGCAAAAGAAGAGATCCGTGATCTTGATATGCAAATCTCCAATGGTAATCTTAAACTTCTAAGAGAATGGCAAAGAGAAAAAATACACAGATATGGGGCATTGTATGATCCAAAAGACCTCATCATGAAAGTTACGGGTAAGCCTTTAGATTACAAATATTTCATGAATTACGTAAAGGATAAATTTTCTAAAGTATACGGTGTAGTATGATCGAGAATGGATTTTTTGATCCAGAAAGTGAAAAATTCTCCTCTTTCAGAGAAATAATTTCTAAGTACAAACCATTAAGTCCATTTGGGAAAACGTTATTTGCAAATCTTAAAGCTCTGAAAGAGGAAGCTCTTTTTTTGCACTTTGAATTTATCTTAAAGATAAAGGCATGCGAGCCAAACCGTGCAAGAATAGAGCATGTTTTGGAAGATTTTCACGAAATATCATTGAGCCTTAAAGCAATAGAAAACGATATTGCCACCGATATAGACATCTTCGAGATAAAAAGATTCATCCATCACCAGAGAATTTTAAAAAAACTTACAGAAGAATTTATCAAAGATTTCTTCGCAAATTTCGAAGAAATGTGGTTGTTCCTTGATCCTCAGAAAAGTGGATCTTACGCCTTTTCACCGAATAATGCTTTAATAGCACAATTGAACGGTAAGCATAACGATCTTCAATTAGAAATAAAGCGTCTTTACGATGGATTAATAAAAACATTGAACGAAAAGTTCGATCTATCCATCAAAGAGAAACATTTTGTACTCGAGAGATCAAAGGCAAAAGAGGTTATCGATTCAGGCTCTGTGATGATCGAGAGAGAAGGTATGAGATCTTACACGTTAGCCGTACGTCCGACCGGTAAGATCCTCGGATATGAAAATGAACTTTCCGAAATTGAAAACAGATTAAAAATAGCTGAAGAAGATGAAATAAAAAAACTTACTTCTGAGATTAAACCATGGATAGAGCAACTTAAAGTGGAGATAGATAAAATTTCAGATTTCGATCTTTCATTCGCCCAGTTGAAAGCTTTAAAGGACGGATATGTGATTCCTGAATTTAGCAATTCATTTGAACTTGATGAAGCTTTTGATCCGATCATTTTGGATTCTGTCAGAAAAGAAGATCTTTCTTATACATTTCTTGCCGGTGATTTTCGAAAGGGATTGACACTCATTTTTGGACCAAATATGGGGGGGAAAACAACAGTATTGAAAACTTTAGCATTGTCAAGTGCGCTGGCGATGCATGGATTTTTAGTTCCGGCAAAATCTGCAAAAATGCCAATCGTGAAATGGATAAGATTCGTTGGCACTACATTTGAAAATGTCGATCTTTCAAGCTTTGCATTTCAAATGGATAAAATGGCAAAAGCACTTAACCTTGAAGGTACAGGTCTCATTCTCATCGATGAGCTTGGATCCGGCACAAATCCATATGAAGGTGAAGCATTAGCCACAGCTTTTGCAAAATTTTTATCTTCAAGTGATAATTTCGTTGTGATGGTAACGCACTTTAGAGGAACAATAGAGAATATCGAATGTAAAAAATATACAATAGGGTGCCTCGATTTCAACGGTGATATAGATCTAAAAAAACTAAGATCACATATCGATCATCGTCTCGTAGACGGTGCGATTTTAACGAAAGGAGATGCCATAAAGCTATCACAGGCGCTTGGAATTCCAAAAGCAGTTATCGATGAAGCGTCAAGACTGCTTGCAAAAAATGATCATTTATGAGAATCTTTTCTGGCAATAAAAATACCCACAACTCCAATTAATCCGAGAGTTATAAAGGCAACAATCGCTATTACATTCATTTTAGCCTCCATTTTTAAGACTTCATATTCATTACAAATGTTCAAAAAATATATGCCTAAAAGAGAGCACATGGCGGGACAATATGCAAAATTTCTTGATTTCTGATATAATCAATAAAATTGAATATAAGGTGGTGCAAATATGTCAAAGTTTCTTTTGATCCTTTTTATTCTTTTGGCGTCGATGGGTCTTGTATTCGGCCTCACGATTCAGGTCGGCGGAGGTGTTGACATCGCAGATTTTTGGGTCACCGGTCTTGCTATTCCTACGATTGATACATATATCACTCTTCCATTATCAAATAATCTGTCATTGACAGGACAGATCGGAGCGCTTTTTACGCAGGCGGCTGGCTATATAATTACTCCATCTTCGACGCAGAGCGTATCAGCGATAGCGCTTGCCGGATTTCAATTCACCGACCATGCAACTGGCATTCAAAGATTCATAGGTGTTGACGGTGGTATAACGACGAATTTTCTATCTCAAAATGGTGGAATAATGCCGGTAATCGGTGTGAATGGTGGGGTTATCTTTCCTGTTTTAAGCGGAATTGAAGGATATCTCAGAGGTGCAGTAAGTTTAATGATGGTGAAAGTGTCCCCGTCCGGACAGATTGGTACATTTTTTCCGCTCTCTTTACCGCTTTTAGAGGTAACGACAGGGTTGAATTACAGCTTTTGATAGATTCTGTCAACTGACAACCGGTATCCAGTTATAAAACTATACGCTGTATGCTTTTTGTGGAATGCTTGCTGTGTTGTTGATTTACCCAGTTGACTGGATCAGCGTTTATGGTGTAGAATACTAAAGTGTTAATTAGTATACTTTGAAGGAGGCAGGATCTGTCAAATGCCTACTATAAATCAGTTAATAAGAAAAGGCAGGGAACAATTAAAGAGAAAAAGTAAATCCCCGGCGCTTGGTGGCAACCCTCAAAAAAGAGGAGTTTGTGTTCGTGTATCGACGATGACGCCGAAGAAACCTAACTCTGCTCTCAGGAAGATAGCAAGGGTAAGATTAACGAATGGATCTGAAGTTACATCCTATATTCCGGGTGAAGGTCATAATCTTCAGGAACATTCCGTCGTACTTGTAAGAGGTGGAAGAGTTAAGGACTTACCTGGAGTAAGGTACAAGATAATAAGAGGCACTTTGGATGCTCAGGGTGTTGAAAACAGGCAAAAAGCGAGAAGCCGTTATGGTGTTAAGCGTCCTAAGAAAAACGCATGATTTTTGGAGGTACGAAAGATGAGAAGGAGAAGAGCTGAAGTTAGAACAGTTTTACCCGATCCCGTTTATCATGATAAACTTGTTACAAGATTTATAAACAAGATAATGTGGGATGGTAAACGAACAGTTGCTCAAAAAGATTTTTATACGGCCCTTGATATAGTGAAACAGAAGAGCGGCAAAGAACCAATTGAAGTTTTGAAAAAAGCTTTTGAAAATGTTGCCCCCGTCCTTGAGGTAAAACCGAGAAGAGTTGGAGGAGCAACCTACCAGATTCCTATGGAAGTGCAGGAACCAAGAAAAACATCACTCGGGATCAGATGGATAGTTGATGCTGCCAGAGTGAGAAAGGGAAGACCTATAAGCGAGAAACTTGCCGAAGAGATTCTTAATGCCTACAATAACACTGGAACGGCTGTTAAGAAGAGAGAAGATGTTCAGAAAATGGCAGAAGCTAATAGAGCTTTCGCTCATTATAGATGGTGATGGTGCAAAAAATGCCTGAAAGTGTTGTACTTCAAATTGAAAAATTAAGAAACATAGGAATAATGGCTCATATAGATGCAGGCAAGACAACTACCACTGAAAGAATTCTTTTTTATTCTGGAAAAAAGCATGCAATCGGGAATGTTGATGATGGGAATACAACAACTGATTGGATGGTTCAGGAAAGAGAGCGGGGTATTACGATAACTTCAGCAGCCATATCCTTTGATTGGAAAGGACGCCGTGTTAATCTTATAGATACGCCCGGACACGTGGACTTCACAATTGAGGTAGAGCGTTCATTGAGAGTACTTGATGGGGCAGTTGCTGTTTTTGATTCTTCAGCAGGAGTTGAACCTCAGTCTGAAACTGTTTGGCGCCAAGCGTCCAAGTATAAAGTGCCAAGAATAGCCTTTATGAACAAAATGGATAAAGTCGGCGCAGATTTTGACATGGCTGTCAGATCTATGATAGATAAGCTCGGCGCTAATCCACTTGTTATAGAATATCCAATAGGATCTGAAAGCGCTTTTGAGGGTGTTGTGGATATTATCAACATGAGATCGATAAAGTGGAAGGACAATCTCGGAATTGAGATAGAATACTCAGACGTGCCGGCAAACCTAAAAGACAAGGCTGAAGAACTCAGAGATGAACTTATGACCCAGCTTGCAGATATAGACGATGATGTCCTTCAGATGTATCTTGAAGGCGCTAATGTGCCGGTTGAAAAGATAAAAAGTGTGATAAGAAAGGGTACTATTGATTCGAAATTCGTTCCGGTACTGTGTGGCTCATCTTTCAAAAACAGAGGAGTTCAGCCTTTGATGGATGCAATAGTCGATTATCTGCCGTCTCCGCTTGATCTTCCGCCAATTGTTGGAAAGGATCCGGATGGTAAAGATGTAGTTAGAACGCCGTCACCGGATGAGCCTTTTTGTGCTCTCGCCTTTAAGATAATATCAGATCCATACGTCGGGAAATTGACTTATTTTAGAATATATTCGGGAACAATCGAGAAGGGAAGCTATATTTACAATCCTGTTAAAAGAACCAAGGAAAGAGTTTCTCGCCTGCTTTTGATGTTTGCAGATAAAAGAGAAGATCTCGATTATGCAGGTCCCGGAGATATAGTTGCCGGAATAGGATTGAGAGTTACAACTACGGGACATACGCTTTGTGATGAGGAACATCCGATAATGCTTGAATCAATGGAATTTCCAGATCCTGTCATATCGATAGCTGTTGAGCCCGAAACAAGAGATGAAGAACAAAAATTGAAGGATGCTCTTATCCGTTTGATGGACGAGGATCCGACTTTTAGAGTCTCCGTTGGAGAAGAAAATGGAGAAACGATTCTTTCTGGAATGGGTGAGTTACATCTTGAAATAATCATAGACAGGCTTAAAAGAGAATTCAATGTCAAAACAAGAGTTGGAAAGCCTGAAGTTGCTTACAGGGAAACTATATCCGTTCCTGTCGACTGTGAGGGTAAATACATACGTCAGAGCGGTGGAAGAGGACAGTATGGTCATGTCAGAGTTAAATTTGAGCCTCTTGAAAGGGGAAAAGGATTCATTTTTGAGAATAAAATAGTCGGTGGTGTGATACCCAAAGAATACATTCCAGCCATCGAAAGTGGAATAAAAGAGGCTCTTTCTTCTGGAAATTTAGGAGGTTATCCTGTTGTCGATGTCAAAGCTATGCTTTACGATGGATCGTATCATGAAGTTGATTCTTCGGAAATAGCTTTCAAGATAGCCGGTTCTTTGGCAACAAAAGAAGCTCTTTCAAAAGGAAAGCCGAAGCTTATGGAACCCATAATGGAACTTGAGATAACAACGCCCATCGAATATATGGGAGATATAGTTGCGGACTTGAACTCTAAAAGGGCTCAAATTAATGGATTTGATACACGTGGGAATGCAAGAATAATCAAAGCGTTGATACCTCTTGGTGAACTTTTCGGTTACGCGACTACTTTGAGATCATTAAGTCAGGGCCGTGGAGTTTACACCATGCATTTTTCTCATTACTCTGAGGTTCCTCAAAATTTTGTTGATAAAATCTTAAAGGTGAAATAATTTTTCAAGGAGGTAGAAGTTCAATGGCAAAAGAGAAGTTTGTAAGAAACAAGCCACATCTTAACATCGGAACGATAGGACATATAGATCACGGAAAGACAACTCTTACAGCTGCGATAACTAAAGTCCTTTCTATGAAAGGAGAATCTGAGTTCATACCATTCGATAAGATCGATAATGCCCCGGAAGAGAAAGCGAGAGGTATAACTATAAACGTTTCACACGTTGAATACCAAACGGATAAAAGGCATTATGCCCATATCGACTGCCCTGGACACGCTGACTACATAAAAAATATGATAACCGGTGCAGCCCAAATGGATGGCGCAATTCTTGTTGTTTCAGCCGTTGACGGACCTATGCCACAAACAAGAGAGCATATCTTGCTTGCCCGTCAGGTTAACGTTCCTGCCATGGTAGTCTTTTTAAACAAAATTGATGCAGTTGATGATCCAGAACTTATCGATCTTGTCGAAATGGAAGTCAGAGAATTGCTCACAAAATATCAATATCCCGGCGACGAGGTACCCGTTATTCGCGGTAGCGCTCTGAAGGCACTTGATGCGACGAGCCTTGATGACAAATGGGCAAAAGGCATTTTAGAGCTCATGAATGCTGCAGATACCTACATACCAGAACCAAAAAGAGAAACTGAAAAACCATTCCTTATGCCTGTTGAGGATATATTTACAATTACCGGTCGTGGCACTGTTGTAACTGGAAGGGTTGAGCGCGGTAAAGTTCACATCAACGACGAAGTTGAAGTTGTCGGTATCAGACCTACCCAGAAAACAGTCGTAACCGGTGTTGAAATGTTCAGAAAACTTCTTGATGAAGGTATAGCTGGAGATAACATAGGATGTCTCTTAAGAGGTATCAAAAAAGAAGAAGTTGAGAGAGGTCAGGTACTTGCAAAGCCAGGTAGCATAACCCCGCACACGAAGTTTGAGGCTAACGTTTACGTTCTGAAAAAAGAAGAAGGAGGACGCCACACCGCGTTCATATCAGGTTACAGACCTCAATTTTTCATAAGAACGGCAGACGTAACCGGTACCATTGCGAGTTTGCCTGAAGGTGTCGAAATGGTCATGCCCGGCGATAATACAGTCATGACAGTCGAATTGATCAAACCGGTGGCACTTGAAGAGAGCATGAGGTTTGCCATTCGTGAGGGTGGAAAAACCGTTGGTGCAGGTGTTGTCTCTAAGATACTGGAATGATCTATCGAGGGGAATTTTTTCCCCTCTGGCTTTTGAAGGAGGTTTATCGAATGGCAAAATCAAAGATTAGGATAAAACTTAAGGCTTACGATTATGAATTACTCGATCAATCGGCCAAAAAGATCGTCGAAACCGTTAAAAAGACAAATGCAAAGGTCTCCGGACCCATACCTCTTCCGACTGAACGAACCGTTTACTGTGTTTTGAGATCTCCTCATACGGATAAAGACTCGAGAGAACAATTCGAAAAAATAGTTCATAAGAGGTTGATCGACATACTTGAGGTGCAGCCTCAAACGGTTGAGTCATTGATGAAGATGGATCTGCCGGCCGGTGTTGAAGTCGAATTGAAACTCTGAAGCGGCTGGAGGTGTTTGGATGAAAGCGTTGCTTGGTAAAAAAATTGGCATGACTATGATATTTAAAAACGGTCGATCCGTGCCCGTAACAGTTCTTAAAGCAGGCCCATGCGTTGTTGTTCAGAAAAAAACTGCTGAAAGTGATGGATATAATTCCATTCAGATAGGTTTCGAATCTATTCCGGCAAGAAAATCTAACAAGCCCATGCTCGGCCATTTTAAAAAGGCAAATGTCGAGCCCATGCGTCATCTGAGTGAGGTAAGAACTGATGATGTTGCAAATTACCAGATAGGGCAGAATCTTGACGTGTCTTTATTTGTGGAGGGCGATTTTGTTGATGTTTCAAGCAAGACAAAGGGAAAGGGCTTTACCGGAGCGGTTAAGAGATGGAATTTCGGTGGTCATGATAAGACTCACGGTACGAAATTTCCAAGGCATGGTTCTACCGGAATGCACACAGAACCTGCAAAAGTTATAAAAGGCATGCACATGGCCGGTCATATGGGAGATGTCAACAGGACTATATCGAACCTTGAGGTGGTAAGGATCGACAAAGATAATTCTCTGCTTGCAGTCAGAGGTGCTGTACCCGGCGCACGTGGATCTCTCGTTTACATAAGGTCTGCCAAAACTAAGAAAGAAAAGAAGTGATTTCGATGGCAGAAGTGAAAATCGTTGATCTTGAAGGCAAGGAAGTTGGAAAGCTTTCTTTAGCATCTGAGATCTTTGAAATTGAACCGAACAAAGATTTGCTTTTCAGATATATTCATAAGCAATTTTCAGATGCAAGAAATGGAACTGCATCGACAAAAATAAGGGGGGAAGTCTCCGGTGGTGGGAAAAAACCCTGGGCCCAGAAACATACGGGGCGTGCGAGAGCCGGATCTATAAGATCTCCTCTATGGAGACACGGTGCGGTCGTTTTTGGACCGAGACCGAGAGATTGGTCTGAAGATATGAACAAGAAGATGAAAGCCGGAGCTATAAAATCTGCGCTGTCAGCAAAACTGAAAGACGGAAAGATCATCATTGTGGATAAATTTGAAATGGATGAGCCAAAAACCAAAGATTTTTCAAATTTCATAAAGAAATTAGCCCCATCTTTTAATGCTTTTTGCGTGCTTGATACAAAATCTGAAAAGCAGATCAACGTTAAACTCTCATCAAGAAATTTCAAAGCTGTAAAAGTTATCATAGCTGATAATCCCAACAAAGGCAAAACAAATGTTGATGGTTTAAACGTTTACGATATGATCAAATTTGAATGGCTCGTTCTAACAAAACATACGGTTGAAAAGATAACGGAGGTGTATGGAAATGGCAATTGAACTGACACCTCATGATATTTTGATAAGACCTTTTATAACGGAAAAGGCAATGGCGCATGTCAAAAATTCATTGTATACTTTTGAAGTTGATTCAAGGGCAAACAAATATTTGATAAAAAATGCCATTGAAAAGTTGTATAACGTTCAGGTCTCCAGTGTGCATGTGATGAATGTTATGGGAAAACCAAAAAGGTATGGGAAATCTGAAGGTTATTCCCGATCTTACAAAAAGGCTATTGTACAGTTAAAACAGGGTTTTAAGATTCAGGAATTAGAAGGGCTGGTATGATTTGATAGATCGAAAGGAGAAATTCTATGGGACTCAAAAGTTTTAGGCCAACCTCTCCGGGATTGCGTCATAAAATAATATCTGATTTTGCCGAAATAACGGCAGATAAACCGGAAAAGTCTCTTACGAGAGGTAAAAAATCGACTGCTGGAAGGAACGCTTATGGTAGAATAACGGTAAGGCATCGTGGGAGCGGAAATAAAAATAAATACAGGATCATAGATTTCAAAAGAGATAAGGCTGGAGTTCCAGCGACAGTTTTCTCCATAGAATACGATCCTAACAGAAGTGCTCGCATTGCTTTGCTTCATTACGTTGACGGAGAGAAAAGATATATACTTGCTCCCCAGGGTTTGAATGTGGGAGATACTGTAAGTTCGGGCGTGGATGTTGATATAAAACCCGGAAATGCATTGCCACTTTCGAAAATTCCTGTCGGTGTTTTCATTCATAACGTTGAATTCGTCCCGGGTCAGGGCGGTAAAATCGCAAGAAGCGCTGGCAATTCCGTACAGCTCATGGCCCGTGAATCTGGTTATGCACTTTTGAAGATGCCTTCTGGAGAGTTGAGGCGTGTAAGAGAAACTTGCATGGCAACTATTGGTGTTGTTGGTAATGAGCAACATATGAATGAGTCTTATGGCAAGGCCGGCAGAAGCAGATGGCTTGGGATAAGACCTGCAGTTAGAGGAATGACTATGAATGCGGTTGATCACCCGATGGGTGGTGGAGAGGGAAAAACAAAAGGTGGGAATGTTCCTCAAAGCCCGTGGGGTACTCCGGCAAAAGGGTACAAAACTCGCCGTGGTAAGAAGAGATCTGACAGGCTTATAGTGAGAAGAAGAAATTCTGGAAAAGCAAGTTAATGAGCGATGAAGGGAGGAAGAAAGTGTGAGTCGCTCTATAAAAAAAGGTCCATACATCGATGTTAAACTTATAAAAAAAATACAGGGTTTGAATGAAGTCGGACAGAAAAAGGTTATAAAGACGTGGGCACGGGCGTCAATGATCGTTCCTGATATGATAGGTTATACCATAGCTGTACATAATGGAAGGAAACATATTCCTGTTTATATTACAGAAGCTATGATTGGTCACAGACTTGGCGAATTCTCTCCGACAAGACGCTTCGGCGGGCATACCGAGAAGAAAGCTGTTAAAGGAGAAGTCAAGAAATGATAGAGGTGAAATCGATGGCTGATGATAAGAAAAGAGTTAAAAGATCTATTTTTCATAAAATGAGGAAAGAGTCAGCACCAACGCCAATCGAAGCGATTGCCCGGGGAAAGCATTTAAGGATCAGCCCATACAAGGTGAGATCCATTCTCAATTCGATAAGGGGAAAAAATGTGAGCCAGGCTTTGCAGACACTCAGCTTTGCCAACACAAAAAGTGCCCGCCTTGTTGAGAAAATTTTGAACAGTGCCGTTGCAAACGCACAGAATAATTTTAAACTTGATGTTGATTCGCTTTACGTTGCTCGCTGTAGTGCTGATGATGCTCCAAGACTTAAAAGGCTCAATCCGATGGCCCGTGGGCGTGCATCTATGATGGCCAAAAGATTGTCTCATATCACAGTGGTTGTCAGAGACAGATCAAAAGAAGTAAGCACAAAAGCGCAGAAACCAGTTACACAGATCAACGAACAACTGTCAGGCGAGAGCGAGGTGCAATGAAGTGGGACAGAAGACACATCCAACTGGATTCAGACTTGGAATTTCGTCTGACTGGCAGGCAAAGTGGTTCAGCGAGAAAAATTACTCCCAGTATCTTCTGGAAGATGAAGAGATAAGAAAGGCCATAAAGAAGGCTTATTATCATGCAGGGATCTCCAAAGTGAAGATCGAAAGATCCGGAAATAAACTTAACGTCATAATAGTGACGGGAAGACCTGGCATACTTATAGGTAAAAAAGGTGCCGAGATAAATAACATAAGAGACCTTGTGAAGTCAAAGGTTCCGGCCGAGAGAGAGATAAGTATCAGCATTGAAGAGGTAAAAACGCCCGAGTTAGATGCACAATTAACGGCAGAATTCATAGCTGGAAGAATAGAGAAAAGGGCATCCTATAAAAGAACGATGAAAAGAAGCATTCAATTTGCCCAGAAAAAAGGAGCAATTGGTGTAAAGGCCATGGTAAGCGGAAGGATAAATGGTGCCGAAATTGCAAGAAGCGAGTGGTATAGAGAAGGAAGAGTTCCACTTCAAACGCTAAGAGCAAATATAGATTATGGATTTGCGGTAGCCAAGACCAAATATGGAGTACTTGGCGTCAAGATATGGATATTCACCAAAGAGAACCTGCCGGTGAAGTCAGCTTGACTCTTTGATAAGGAGGCTTACGGATATGCTTATCCCTAAGAGGGTTAAATATAGAAAGCAGCAGCGCGGCAGGATGAGAGGCCTTGCCAAGGGAGGAACTGATATCAACTTTGGCGAGTGGGGTCTTAAAGCTCTTGAACCGTCATGGATAACAAACAAGCAAATAGAGGCTTGCCGTGTCGCAATCATGAGAAGTTTGAAAAAGACAGGTATGCTCTGGATAAGAATCTTCCCGGACAAACCTATAAGTGTCCATCCTGCCGAAAGCAGAATGGGTCGCGGTAAGGGTGCCCCGGAAAAAT
The DNA here is from genome assembly GCA_031962125.1 of Mesoaciditogaceae bacterium. Classification (GTDB taxonomy): domain Bacteria; phylum Thermotogota; class Thermotogae; order Mesoaciditogales; family Mesoaciditogaceae; genus JAVRKU01. Next base: position 41,595 of record JAVRKU010000004.1, read on the forward strand.
GGGTTGCCGTTGTTAAACCCGGAAAAATTATGTTTGAAATCGGAGGAGTTAAAAAAGAGGTGGCTCAAGAAGCTTTGAAACTTGCTTCTGCAAAACTGCCAATAAAAGTTAAGATCGTTGAAAGATCCGCTTTCGGAGGTGAATCACTATGAAATCTAAAGACCTCAGAGAGATGACTATTGATGAATTGAAATCTCTTGTTCCTGAACAGAAGGAAAAACTTTATAAGTTGAGATTTCAGCTTGAACTTTCCCAGCTTCAAAACACTTCACAGATCCTTCAAACCAAAAAAGACATAGCAAGGATAAAAACTCTTATACGTGAAAGAGAGCTTGGCCTCACTCCGACCAGTGCCAATAAGAAGGGGAATCAGAGATGAAAAAACATTTAACTGGCGAAGTTGTAAGTAATAAAATGAAGAAGACAATAGTTGTAGCTGTCAACAGAACGATCAGGGATCCAAAATTTGGGAAGACGATGATCAGAACATCAAATTACAAAGTTCATGACGAGAAAAATGAGTGTAACATCGGAGATATTGTAGAAATAGAAGAATCGAGACCTTTGAGCAGGGACAAAAACTGGACACTTGTCTCAATAATCAAACAGAATGTTCTCAAAACTGAAGAACAGGCAGTAAGCAAGGGAGAGGGTGTTTCTCAATGATCCAGCAGGAAAGTGTTATTAACATTGCAGATAACTCCGGTGCTAAAAAAATTCTCGTTATAAGAGTGCTTGGTGGTTCGAACAGGAAAAGGGGAGGCGTTGGAGACATAGTCATAGGAGCTGTTAAAGAGGCTGCTCCCCATACGGACGTAAAGAAAAGTGAAATCGTAAGAGCCGTGGTAGTGAGAACAAAAAAAGAAATACGCAGGCCTGATGGTTCATTCATAAGGTTTGACGATAATGCTGCCGTTCTCATAGACAAGGAAAATGAGCCCAGGGGTACAAGAATATTTGGCCCTGTTGCCAGAGAGCTCAGGGAGAAAGGATACATGAAGATCATCTCCTTAGCTCCTGAAGTTTTGTGAGGATGTGATGTTATGAAAAAATTCACTTTAAACATAAGAAAAGACGACACTGTAGTGGTTTTAAGCGGTAAGGATAAAGGTAAGAAAGGAAAAGTGCTCAGAGTTCTACCAAATGATGATAAAGTTGTCGTCCAGGGTATACACATGATAAAGAAGCATCAAAGACCAACCGCAACGGTAAGAGAAGGCGGGATCGTCGAAAGAGAAGCACCTATATATGCATCCAAGCTCATGGTTGTATGCCCGAGTTGTGATACTCCGACAAGGGTCTCTCATAAAAGAGTAGAAGACGGCAAAAGCGTCAGAGTTTGCAAGAAGTGCGGAGAGCTCATCGATAAGATGTGATCTCGCATGAAGGGAGGAATTTTTGAATGGCCGTTGCTCTAAAAGAAATTTACGAGAATGAAATTGTACCATTTTTCATTAAAGATCTTGGCTACGAAAACAAATTAGCTGTCCCCAAAGTTAACAAAGTCATTCTGAACATGGGAATTGGCGAAGGTTCCCGTAATCAGGCTATAATGGACAAACATCTTATTGAGCTGACCAATATAGCCGGTCAGAAGGCTGTTATAACGATGTCCAAGAAGAGTATCTCAAATTTTAAGATAAGAAAAGGAATGCCTGTCGGTATAAAGGTTACGCTTCGTGGAGAAAGAATGTACAATTTTCTGTACAAGCTTTTCAACATAGTACTGCCAAAAGTTCGTGATTTCAGAGGAGTTAATCAAAACTCTTTCGATGGTAGGGGTAACTTTTCCATGGGGCTTTCAGAACAATCAATATTTCCGGAAGTATCCAGCGAAAACATAAGAACCCAGGGAATGGATATCGTTATAGTAACTACCGCTAAAAATGATAAAGAAGCAAGGTATCTCCTTGAGAAACTCGGGATGCCGTTCAACAGGAATGCTTGAGGGAGAGTGATTAAATGGCACGCAAAGCGCTTATTATTAAAAATAACAGAGAACCTAAATATAAGACCCGCAAATATTCACGTTGCAAAATATGTGGAAGACCTCACGCAGTTTACAGTGAATTCGGCATTTGCAGGCTTTGCTTTAGAAAGTTGGCTCTCGAAGGAAAATTACCTGGCGTAAAAAAGGCCAGTTTGTAAGGATGTGATAAAATGTATACAGATACGATAGCAGATATGCTTACGAGGATTCGAAATGCTAATATGGTTTACAAAGAGATCGTTGATGTGCCATCTTCCAATTTGAAAAAGGCCGTACTCGAAATATTCAAAAGAGAAGGTTTCATAAAAGATTACAAATATATTGAAGATGGTAAACAGGGCGTTTTGAGAATTTACATGAAATATATCGGCCAGAAGAGATCAAAATTGAGGACGATAAGCTCAATCGTGAGAGTTTCTCATGCTGGAAGGCGTATTTATGTTTCAAAGGACAAAATCCCGGTAGTTAACAGCGGACTGGGTATAGCCATACTTTCAACTTCCAATCCAGACAGGCCTGTCGTCACAGACAAAGAGGCCCGTGTTTTAGGTGTTGGAGGGGAAGTAATCGCTTACGTTTGGTAATCCGGAGGTGCTTTTGAATGTCAAGATTGATCAAAAAACCCATAGAAGTACCAAAAGGTGTTGACGTTAAAATCGAGCCAAATAAGGTTACGATCAAAGGCCCTCTTGGTCAACTTTCGATGGACTACATGTTTGTCGATTTGAAACTGGATGAGAACAAGGTATGGGTCAGCAAACGGGAAGGCCTTGATCTTCCCCCACGTGTTATGAAAAACGTCAATGCAATCCTCGGCACGAGATGGTCTTTACTCAAAAATATGATAAAGGGCGTGACTGAGGGATTCAAAAAAGAACTGGCAGTGGAAGGTGTTGGCTACAGGGCCCAGCTTCAGGGTAAATCTTTGGTCCTGAACCTTGGATACATCCAGCCTGTAAAAATAGATCCTCCCGCGGGTATAACGATAGAAGTTCCAAAACCAAACCAGATAGTAGTTAAGGGTGTTAACAAAGAACTGGTCGGACAGGTCGCAGCCAACATAAGAAAGACCCGTGAACCTATGGTCTTCGCCAAAGGTAAGGGAGTTAGATATGCTGGAGAAGTTGTAAGACTTAAAGAAGTAAAGAAAGTTTAAGGAGGTAGTGCTGTGATCGAACCTTTTGACAGAAAGACAAAAAGAATTTCAAGGCATCTTGCCATAAGAAGAAAAATGCACGGGACAAAGGCTGTTCCAAGACTTTCTGTTTTTGTCAGTGATAAACATGCTTATGCACAGATAATAGATGATGAAAATTCAAAAACTCTTGTGAGTGCTTCGACAGATCAGAAAGCCTTAAAAGAAGCGCTTAAGAACAAAACATGGAATAAAACAGCCGCTCGATTGGTCGGAAAAGAAATAGGGACGCGCGCGATTGAAGCTGGAATAACAGAAGTTGTCTTTGACAGAAGCGGATTTCGCTATCATGGAAGAATAAAAGAACTGGCCGACGGAGCTCGAGAGAGCGGATTGAAATTTTAAGGAGGTAAAAAATGCCACGAGATCTTCACAGTGAAAGTACATCCACTGAAAAGGTAACAAAAAAACAATTCGTAGAAACCTCCGAAGAAGGGGGAGAATTCGAAGAAAATGTTGTCGAAGTAAGGCGTGTCGCCAAAGTGGTTAAGGGTGGCAAAAATCTTAGCTTCCGCGCTATCGTCGTTGTTGGAAATAAAAATGGTAAAGTTGGGCTCGGTGTTTCAAGCGGTAGAGAAGTAGTTGATGCCATAAGAAAAGCTTCCAACCTTGCCAAGAGAAATCTCGTAGATGTTAACGTTGTAAATGAAACCATTCCTCACGCCGTTGAAGTGAAGTTTGACGCTGCAAAGTTGATTTTAAAACCTGCTGCACCCGGCACGGGAATAATAGCAAGCACAATTGCAAGACCAGCGCTTGAGCTTGCAGGTATAAAGAACGTTTTGTGCAAGTCTCTTGGATCCAATACACCTTTGAGCGTTTTGAGGGCTGTTTTCAAAGCTTTTGACGAAATTCACCCTCCGGAATATTACGCAAAAATACGCGGAATAACTTTGAGACAGCTTTTTCATGGAAGCGTTGAAGAGGTTGAAAAATCATGAAAGTTAAAATAGAGCTTGTCAGAAGTCCGATAGGATACAAATTTGATCAAAGAGATACAGCCAGGGCTCTTGGTCTAAGAAAAATGCACGATTCAGTTGTCGTTGAAGGAACCCCTCAAATTCTCGGGATGGTTCGTAAAATTTCACATCTTGTCAAAATTGAAGAAGAGAAATAAGGAGGAATCATAAAATGAAGCTTGAGGATATAACTCCTACATCCGGATCGAGAAAAAGATCAAAGCTCCTTGGAAGAGGTAAAGCCACAGGTCATGGCAAAACATCCACCCGTGGTATGAACGGTCAGGGATCGAGAAAGAGCCCCAACGTCCGAACTGGATTTGAAGGAGGGCAGACACCTCTTTACAGAAGAATCCCAAAGGGAGGCTTCAATAATATCAACCATAAAGTGTACACGCCAATAAATGTTGGAGACCTTGAAAGACTTTTTGACGCCAATGCAAATGTGACGCCTGATGTATTGATTCTCAAAGGTGCTGTCAAAAACGTCGAAGACGGAATAAAGGTGCTTGGAAATGGAGAACTCAAAAAACCTTTGAACGTCAAAGCGCATGTTTTCAGCAAGTCGGCAAAGGAGAAAATAGAAGCTGCCGGTGGGCATATAGAGGTGGTATGAGTGTGGGAAGCGATCAAAAACTCCTTTAAAATACCGGAATTAAGAGGTAGGATCATCTTTACATTTTTAATGCTTGCGGTTTTCAGATTGGGAGTTTATATTCCTGTTCCGGGTGTAAGTCTTACGAGCTGGGCTAGCTTTTTTAACAGTATTTCTGCCGGTGCTGGTGGAGGCTTTTTCACTTTGCTGAATGCCTTTGCCGGCGGCGCTTTGAGCAATATGTCGATCTTTGCCATGAGCGTTACGCCTTACATAAACGCATCGATCATACTCCAACTTTTGATGGCAGTCGTTCCGAGCTTGAAAGAACTCGCAAAAGAAGGAGAACAGGGACGTCAGAAAATAGAAAAATACACGAGAGAGCTCACACTCCTGCTTGCAGTTGTTGAATCTCTCGCACTTACAGTGGTTGTCATCCTTCCACGTGCAACACCAAGCCTCAACAGATTTGTTTTTATAATACTCGCTTCAGTTTCTTTGATGGCGGGCAGTATGTTCCTGCAGTGGATAGGTGAGATGATCACTGATAAAGGTATAGGAAATGGAATATCCATAATCATCTTCGCCGGTGTTGTGGCGACTTATCCATTCTACTTAGGACAGATGATCATATCAAACCTTCCAATCATGTCGTGGGCGTTGTTCTTCCTGATCTTTGTTGTAACGATCTTCGGACTCATATTCGTTATGCAGGGTGAAAGAAGGATAATGGTTCAGTATGCAAAAAAGGTTGTTGGACGAAAGATGTATGGCGGTCAGTCAAGCTACATACCGATGAAGGTCAATCAGGGTGGAGTTCTGCCTATAATCTTTGCCGTTGCCATTCTCATGATCCCATCGATGCTAGCTCAATTCACTCACAATTATCTACTTCAAAGCATCTTTGGATTCAATTCGGTCTTTTACATAACCGTTTACGCTCTACTCGTGTTCTTTTTCACCTATTTTTACAGTGCTATCACTTTTGATGTTCATGATGTTTCAGACAACATAAAAGAGTACGGTGGATTCATTCCTGGTATAAGACCCGGAGCACCAACAGAACAATATCTTTCGAAAGTTCTGAGCCGTATAACTCTCTTAGGCGCACTGGCGCTCGTAATAATCGCTTTGCTTCCTAACTTTTCATCTTTCGTAGTTGGAAACAATTCAGCCCAGCTCGTCGGTGGAGTTGGTATGATGATAGCTGTCGGTGTTGCGCTTGACGTGGTTCAGCAGATGGAAGCTCACCTTATAATGAGGCATTACGAAGGTTTCATAAAACGCGGAAAACTGAAAGGTAGAATATGATGAACGTCATATTCATAGGGCCACCCGGAGCCGGTAAGGGAACGCAAGCTCAGTCGATCTCAAAAGAATTTAAAATACCACACATATCAACCGGAGAGATGTTACGCTCACAGATGGAATCCGGAACTAAACTTGGAAATCAGGTAAAAGAAATTGTCACTTCCGGAAAACTCGTTGACGACACTTTAATGAATGAGATAGTTGCCCGTAGGCTTTCGGATAACGATGCTCAAAATGGATTCATACTCGATGGGTTTCCGCGAACTCTCAATCAGGCTGAGGCACTCGATAAAATCCTTGAAGCGATGAAAAAGAAAGTCGAATACGTTTTTTACATAGAAGTCCCTGAAAATGTTATAATTGATCGTCTGTCGGCAAGGCGTGTCTGTCCGCGATGCGGAAGAAATTATAATATGATAACAGATCCTCCAAAAGAAGATGAAACATGCGATATTTGCCATGTTCACCTTGTAACGAGAGATGATGATAAGCCGGCGACAATCAAGAAAAGATATGAACTTTACCTTTCCCTGACAGAACCACTTATTGAGTATTACAAAGGTAAAGGTGTGCTCTTCACGATAGATGGCACCCTCACAGTCGATGAGATTAAAAAAAGCATAATAAATGATCGACTCAGAGGCGGCAGATAATGATAAAGTTGAAAACAGAATCAGAGATAGATTCGATGAGGTATCCCAACAGGATCGTTGGAGAAGTGCTTGATTACATAAAAGAGTACGTTGTTGAGGGTATTACAACTTATGATCTTGATAGAATGATAGAGGAGTACTTCATCAAAAAAAATGTTATTCCGGCTTTCAAAGGTTATCAAGGTTATCCTGCGGCTTCCTGTATAAGTTTGAATGAAGTTATTGTTCACGGCATACCTTCTAAACATATCATCCTAAGAAGCGGCGACATAGTATCGATAGATGTTGGTACTATTCATGATGGATGGTATGGTGATGGAGCAAGAACTTATATAGTTGGAGATACTGACGAACGAAGAAAAAAGCTTGTAGAAGTAACGCAGGGATCTTTCTTCGAAGGAATAAAAAATTTCAAAAAAGGTAATAAACTCGGCGATATATCGAATGCAGTTCAGAGTTTTGCCGAGGCGAATGGTTTTTCTGTGATAAGAGATTACGTGGGACATGGAATAGGAAGGGCTCTCCACGAAGATCCGCAGGTACCAAACTTCGGTAAACCCTCTCGCGGTATTCCTTTGATGGAAGGGCTTGTGCTCGCCATAGAGCCTATGGTAAGCATGGGAGACTGGCGTGTTAATATTTTAGATGACGGCTGGGGCGTTGTAACGGTTGATAAATCGCCGAGCGCTCATTATGAGAATACAGTTGTATTGCACAATGGGGAGGTTGAAATTTTGACCATATCGGAGGAAATTGATGTCTGAAGAAAAAGAAATGATAAGGATAGAAGGGCGGGTTATAGATTCTTTGCCAAATACGACCTTCACTGTGCTTTTAGACAACGAGTTAGAAGTACTTGCACATATATCTGGAAAAATGAGGCAAAATTTCATAAAAATAGTGCCAGGAGATAAAGTTGTGGTTGAATTATCGCCTTACGATCTTAAAAAAGGAAGAATAGTTTACAGAAAGAGATAAATTTAAAAGGAGGTTTCACATTATGAAAGTTCAAGCTTCAGTGAAGAAGCGCTGTGACTCATGCAGAATTGTAAGAAGAAATGGTATTGTGCGGGTTATTTGTTCGAAAAACCCAAAGCACAATCAAAAACAAGGTTAAGGAGGGATTGAAGAAGAAATGGCCCGTATCCTTGGAGTTGATTTACCAAATGAAAAACATGCTTTCATAGGACTCACATATCTTTACGGTGTTGGCAGGACGAGATCGATCGAAATTTTAAATGCGACTGGCATTCCTTTGAACAAAAAGATAAAAGATTTCACCGACGACGATGTCAGAAAGGTAACTCAGTACATAAACGAGAATTACAAAGTCGAGGGTGATCTCAAGATGGAAATACAGAGAAACATAAAACGTCTTATAGAAATTGGCTCTTACAGAGGTACAAGGCATAGACTTGGTCTGCCGGTAAGAGGTCAGAGGACGAAAACAAATGCGAGGACTCGTAAAGGTCCATCCCACGGTGTTGGGGCGAAAAAATCCGCTTGAAAGGGAGAGGTCTTTTGAATGGCTGAAAAGAAAAAGAGAACAAGTTCCAAGAAAAAAGCGCATTTTGATTACGGTGTTGCACATATCCTTTCGAGTTTTAACAACACCATAATTACCATATCCGATAAAGACGGAAATGTGGTTGCATGGGCAAGCGGTGGAGATGTAGGATTTTCAGGTTCCAAAAAATCCACACCTTATGCGGCCCAGCTTGCGGCAGATAAAGTTGCGAAAGAATCCATAGGCTTTGGCGTAAGAAAAGTTGATGTTACCGTCAGCGGGCCTGGACCCGGGAGAGAATCCGCAGTAAGAGGCCTTCAGGCGGCAGGGCTTGAGGTACAGAACATAAAAGACATAACGCCGATTCCTCATAATGGTTGCAGGCCTAAAAAGAAGAGGAGAATGTAAGGAGGTTTTGATAGATGGCAAGATATACGAACTCTGTTTGTAAATTATGCAGACGGGAAGGCAAAAAGCTTTTTCTCAAGGGTGAAAGATGTTACTCACCCAAATGTCCTTTTGAGAAAAGATCTTATGCACCGGGCCAACATGGAAAAGATCGAATCAAGGTTACCCAGTATGGAAAACAGCTCAGATCCAAACAAACGATGAAGAGGACTTATGGTATTCTTGAGCGTCAGTTCAGAAGATATTTTGACGAAGCTGCCAGGACCAAAGGTGTCACGGGGACGATGCTCATAAGGAAAGTTGAATCAAGACTTGACAATGTCGTTTTCAAACTTGGATTTGCGCTTTCAAGATCCCATGCACGTCAGCTTGTCAATCATGGGCATATCATAGTGAATGGCAAAAGGGTGGATATACCCTCTTACGAACTTAATCCAGGAGACGAGATAGAATTGATAGAAAAGGTAAGAAGCAACGTTGAAGTAAAAAAGGCAATAGAGATAGCTTCTTCCCACACCGTTTCGCCCTGGCTCGAGATCAATTACGATCTTTTCAAAGGTAAATTCGTTAGGATGCCTGATAGAGAAGAGATAGAGCTTCCCATGGATGTTCAGGACATCGTCGAGTTGTATTCAAAGTGATAATTAAGAGGTGGTTTAATGTCTAATTACGTTAAACCTGAGAAGTTTTTCTTGGAAGAGGAAAAGGAAGATAGAGGATATCTTTACGCCAGATATTCCGTTCAACCTCTCGAGCGTGGCTACGGCGTGATGATCGGGAATGCTTTGAGAAGGATTTTGCTCTCTTCGATTCCATCGGTTGCCATCACCAAAGTCAAAATCAGGGATGTATACCATGATTACGATGCACTGAAAGGCGCAAAAGAAGATTTACTTCAAATTCTCTTGAACATCAAACAGATACAGATAAAAGAAGTAATACCTTTTGAAGGAGATCATATAACTCTTACGCTTCAGAAAAAAGGCGCCGGCATTATCAAAGCCAAAGATATCAAATGTCCTCTCGAAGTTAGAGTGGCAAACCCAGAACTTAAAATAGCAACTCTCAACGAAGATGCCGATGTTTACATGGAGCTCATAGCGGAGAAGGGCAAAGGATACCTTCCAATTTCTGAAATGGATCTCAGTAATGATGTTCAAGTGATCCCGATAGATGGTATATTCACACCTGTTGCAAGGGTAAACTTCCGTACAGAAGACTTCAGGGTTGGAAAAAAGATAGACTACGACAGACTTATTCTTGAAATATGGACGAAAAGATCGATGGATCCATCAGTAGCTTTGAAAACAGCGATAGGCATCATGATCGATCATTTCGAATTTTTGCTTAAAAACATGCCCGGTGAGATGTCTGAAATGAAAGAAGAAAATATGGCGGATAAAGAGCAATCCAAAAGTGTCGAAGATCACGAAAATACATCCACTCAGGAAGCAGTACCGATAGATCCTTATATAATTTATGATAGCATGAAGATAGAGGATCTTGAACTTTCTATCAGGGCGCTCAATTCACTAAAACGTGGTAAAATAGAAACTGTGGGGCAGCTTTTGAGAAAAGATGAGAAATCTCTTCTGAAAATAAAAAACTTCGGTGAAAAATCTCTTGAAGAGATAAATGAAAAACTTGAAAAGCTTGGGTTTAAACTCAAAGCTGAATGATGGAGGACAGTTATGAGACATAGAGTAAAGATAAAGACTCTTGGAAGACCGAGCGACGAACGCAAAGCTCTTATGAAAAGTCTTGTGCGCGAGTTGTTCATTCATGGCACAATCGTTACAACCACTAAAAAGGCTAAGGCAGCCTCGGCTTTTGCAGAGAGAATAATATCGCGTGCAGGGGCAAAAGATCTTTCCGCAAGAAGGTATGTTAACACTTTTCTGAACGACGAAAAGCTCACGAATAAAGTCGTTGATGAGATTGCTCCAAAATATTTGAACAGAAAAGGTGGATATACAAGGATAATAAAGATGCAAAAAAGGCATGGCGATGATGCTGAGCTTGCTATTTTCCAGCTTGTGAAGGAAGAGTGACGAGACTACCCCAAATGGGTAGTCTTTTTGAGATATGTGGCAAACGATTACCTTCTTTGTTGTTGTAAATCTTATCTCCTCGATCATCACCTGGTCTAAAAGCAAAGACACTTCTTTTAAAGTTAGCAAATTTAATATGGCTCTTTACACCTTTTTTGGAGGTGCTCCGGGTATCTTGTTGGTTTCCATTTTAAAAAAACAATGGAATTACGGTTATAAGATTTTAATCCTCGCAATAATAGAAAATTTTGGAATTTACGTTTTACTTTACGAACTTGCAATTCATGTTGCAGATCAGAGGTGATTAAAAGTGAAAATTTTCCTTGATACCGCAAATATTGATGAAATAAAAAAGGCAGCGGCGTGGGGAATACTTGACGGAGTTACGACGAATCCGACTCTCGTTTCAAGGGAAGGAAAGATTGACTTTAAAACAAGGATCGCAGAAATATGTAAAGCTGTAAGCGGACCGGTAAGTGCGGAAGTTGTATCGATCGATTACGAAGGTATGGTCAAAGAGGCCAAAGATCTTGCAAAAATAGCCGAAAATGTTACGATTAAGATTCCGATGACCGAAGATGGAATAAAAGCTGTCTCAACACTTTCAAAATCAGGTATAAAAACGAATGTTACACTAGTTTTCAGCCCAAATCAGGCATTACTTGCAGCAAAGGCCGGAGCCACCTTTGTAAGTCCATTTATTGGCAGACTTGACGACATAGGCAACAACGGAATGAACATCCTTAGTGAGATACTACAGATCTACCTGACTTATGGCTTTCAAACAGAAGTCATAGCTGCAAGCATTCGCAGCCCGGAACATGTAAGAATAGCCGCTTTAATGGGATCACATATTGCTACAATTCCATTCGAAGTGCTTGAAAAGATGTTCAAGCATCCGCTTACCGATAGCGGACTTGAGAGATTTTTGAGCGACTGGAAGAAATACGAAGGTGGTTTAAAAAATTGAGAAGAAAGGAGATATTTGTGACTGAAGATAAAGAAGAGGCTCAAAACAAACTTGCTATCTCTGCGGACATAAAGAAGCTTGAGGAAATGAAGATCAAGGAACTTTATGAAGTCGCCAAGAAGCTTGGTATACAGAGATTCACTCAGTACAGAAAAGAAGATCTTATATTTGAGATACTCAAGGCACAGACAGAATCTAACGGATACAAATTTCAGGAAGGAGTTCTGAAGATCCAGGATGGTGGATATGGTCTTCTGAGGGTTGACAATTACCTGCCAAGTCAGAATGACATCTACGTTTCTCCATCACAGATAAAGAGATTCGGTCTCATAGATGGTGATGTCGTTTCCGGACAGACAAGACCGCCTAAAGAAGGAGAAAAATACTTTGCTCTATTGAAGATTGAAGTCATAAACTATCAGCCCGTCGAAAAATCAAATGATAGAGTTTATTTTGAAAATTTGACGCCGCTGTATCCTCGGGAGCGTTTTATCCTCGAGACTGAATCACAATTTTTTGACACACGTTTGATAGACATTTTCGCCCCGATAGGTAAAGGACAGAGAGGCCTCATAGTATCACCGCCGAAAGCAGGAAAGACAACTATATTAAAGCACATAGCTAACGGCATCGCCATGAATTATCCGGCAACCAAAAGAATAGTGCTTCTAATAGATGAACGTCCTGAGGAAGTTACGGATATGAAGCGCTCTGTAAATGCAGAAGTCATAGCGGCTCCCTTTGATATGCCTTCGGAAAAACAGATAGAAATAGCCGAACTTGTCATAGAAAAGGCAAAAAGGCTTGTTGAATACCGCTACGATGTTGTTATCCTGCTTGACAGCATAACAAGGCTTGCGCGTGCATATAACCTTTACCTTCCCCCGTCCGGTAAATTACTTTCCGGAGGTGTTGACGCATCCGCACTTTACAAGCCCAAACATTTCTTCGGGGCCGCAAGAAACATAGAAGAAGGTGGAAGCTTAACCATCATAGCAACAGCACTTGTTGAAACCGGATCAAAGATGGATGATGTCATATTCGAAGAGTTCAAAGGAACGGGAAACATGGAGCTTGTTTTATCAAGACAACTTGCAAACAAAAGGATCTTCCCCGCAATAGACCTAAACCTCTCAGGAACAAGAAAAGAAGAATTGCTGCTTGACGAGCGGAAACTGAAAAACGTCTGGCTTTTAAGAAGGTTCATAAGCTCCATGAATCCAGAAGAGTCAATGAATTTGATGATCTCAAAACTCAAAGAAACAAAGACCAATGATGACTTCTTCGACCTTCTCAAAAATGAAAAAGATTCTGTTAGATAGCCTTGACATTTCTTGACTTATAATAGTATAATTTTTAATAATCCATCCTCTGTTTCGCCCGCAGGGGGGAGAGAGTTTTTGAAAATTAAAATGAAGGAGGTGTTTCCTGGTACTCACAGAGTAACCAGGATTGCCCATGAGCAAAAAGGGGAAATTGGGTTTACTCCTTATGTCGGTAGTGGTCATCGCCCTTGTGCTTTCAAGCTGTTTTTTACCGCAGCCGAAGCCAGTGCTGCCACCAACGCTTACCATTTCGCCGACACAGATAACCGCTTATTCTGGGTTGCCTTTTAATTTAACAGTTAATGCCCAGAGCAGTAACGGTATATCTAAGGTTGTTGCAACATTTATGGGGACTTCTGTTGTTAAAACTTCAAGTCCTGCAACTTTCACATTCAATGCTCCGGCAGTCGTTCAAGGTACACAATATTCTTTGACTGTCACTGCTTATGACAACAGCAGTAATCATACAAGTGCAAGCACTACGGTTATGGTTACAGTCTGGCCAACAACTTCTGGAACGATAACTTATGCAGCCCAGTTGAACAATGCAAACGGAATATACGTCTATCCAACAGGACCCGCACAAAATGGCTCCGTAATATTCACGATAAATGTCTTCAAAGGCAACAGTCTTATAAATGGTGTCAATGTTTACGTTGACGGACAGCCGGTTCCTGCAACGCCGACGAGCGCACCGGTAACGCTTGGCACTAAGGTCCAATCTGCAGCAACTTCTCTCATCATAGAGAAGAGCTACATTGCTAACTATTACATAACGGCCGATCATGCAGGTCCGCACACGTATTACGTTGTCTTCTATGGATCTAACAATCAGCCGATTCAGGAATCAAAGCAAGGCTGGTTCTACATAACATATCCAGCCGCACAAAAAGTAACGCTTAGTGCAGC
>JAVRKU010000005.1:0-53991 GCA_031962125.1 Mesoaciditogaceae bacterium
CCTTGCGGATTCAATGTCTGTCGTTCGACTTGCATGTGTTAGGCACGCCGCCAGCGTTTGTCCTGAGCCAGGATCGAACTCTCCGTCCAAACCTTACTCTCTTCGCTGCCCGTTTTTCAATGACCTATCTATCTTTTTACTTTGTTCACTTAACTTGCATTAGTTATCTTAACACAAAGATCTACATCATGTCAATAGGTAAAATTGATTCGTATCGTTATATAAAAGTCCTCTTCATGATCTCATGATGAACGCTTCAATTTCATCCGGATCTTTTATTATATTTTTTGAGAGATTTTCACATCCGGATTCTGTTACGAGCAGATCGTCTTCTATTCTTATGCCAATGCTTTCCTGAGGTATGTAAAGACCAGGTTCATTGCTCATAACCATTCCGGGTTTTAATTCTGTATTTCTATCTCCGACATCATGGGTATCAAGCCCTATGAAATGACTCACACCGTGAAAATAATACTCTGAAAGTTGATCATCTTTTTTTATCAATCCGAGTTCTTTGCACCCCTGAGCGAGTATTTCTTTGGCCACTTCGTTGAGTTTTTTAAATAAAACACCAGGTTTCGCTGTCTCTTCAACGGCCATTTGAGCTTTCAAGACAACTTCGTAAATCTTCCTCTGTCTGCCTGTGAATCGTCCTGATATTGGAAAGGTTCTACTTATATCTGCATTGTAGTATTCAAATTGGGCACCAAGATCCATGAGAATGAGATCACCCGCTTTAACTTTTGAATTATTTTTGGAATAATGTAAGGTTGCCGCGTTTTTACCGGAAGCCAATATCGTTTTGAAGGCAAAATCTTTTACACCTTTACTTTTAAGTATAAAGTCAAAATACGCCTCAAGTTCGTATTCCATCATACCGGGTTTTGCATTTTTAAGTACATTCAGGATCGCTTCATTCGTTATTTCAATGGCATTTTTTAAATTTTCTACCTCACATTTGGACTTTATAACCCTCAAATTACTGATCCTCTCATGTACATTTTTTACATCAAGATATGCATATCTTTGACCCACCATGATAGCAAAATCATTTGCCTGCGAAGATTCTATATTCCATTCCTGTCTTTCAAGATCAAGATAAAGTTTTTCTATCGTGTTTCTGTTCATGATGGATGAAAATACCACTTCAAAATTTTCAACGTAATCGATATTTTGAACGCCTGATATTTGTTGGGCTTCGTCTACGCTCATACGATCGCCTACCCATTTGGCCAAGATGGGATCTGGTCTTTCAATAAAAAGCGTCTCGGAGATAACACTATTTATCTTTGTGATCAGGATAATCATATGTTCACGATCTATACCTGTGAGATAATAAAAATTTCTGTTTGGTGTAAAAGGATATGTCTCATCTGCAGATTTGTAAGGAGCTTTTCCCGAAAAGATAATTGTTATAGAATTATCCATAAGACTTTCCATAAGCTTCTGCCTTTTTTCTACATGAAATTCTCTTTTCATGACATTCCCTCTTTTCTATATAATAAACTTGTTTTAAATTTCGGATCATTCTGGCTCCGGCAGTCACCTGTCAAGAAATTGACAATTGAAAATTTAAATGGACAATACGGCCTCCGGTGCACTGTGCGCTGCTCGCAGTTTTTCTAATCTAATTTCTAATCTCTGTCTTTGCTATATACCATTCGCTGTATGACATTCGACTTTTAAAATTTGACAAGTATATCATACAAAGATTATACATCTTAAGTTTTGAAATCACAAAAATCTTGACAGAATGATCTTCAACTCATTTCTGCCAAAAAAGATCACCATCATTACGCACAGAACTAATTCTAAAATCAACTTTGAATTACCCGGAATTGACGCAAGTGGAAAGATGAAAATCAGGATGTAAAGAATTGATGATAAAACTGGAAGAATTGTCTTCACAGAAAAGATATTTCTCATTTTGAATTCGAATCCAAGATCGTAGATGAGAAGGAAAACCCAGATGAAGGAAACGATACTCGATGATGCTGCTATCCCAGCCTGTTTGAAAGGCATCATAAGAATCCAGTCCATATAAGCATTTATTAAGATCATCGGAAGTCCAAGCATCGTAAGTCTTAGAGTTCTTTTCTTGGCTATATATATATTACCTAAAGCGCCGGTCAACGGAATGGTTATTATCATAGTAGAATAAGCAATGAGAGCTGCGGATGTCATGATCGCAGAAGATTGGTTGAATTCTCCCCTTTGATAAATTATTCTCACTATCCAGCCTGAAGCGATTATCGTGAAAGCTGTTATTGGTGCAAGAATTTTGACTATTGTTTCAATTATCATCGTTGTTTTTCTGTTCAGTGATTCATCATCCATCAACGTAGCACTTTCTGATACACTTGTAAGAGATGAAGTTAGAAGGCCCGCTGTTATGATCCCGTTTATCATCCCAACGATCGTAAAAGAATAATTGAGGGCAGAAACGCTTCCAATTTCAAGTGTTGATGCAAAAGCTCTGTCAACTATGCTATTTATCGTTGCAATAGCCGATGAAAAAAATAGAGGAAGTGCTAAATAAAACACTGTTGACATCTGTTTGGGAGAGAATTTGCCAAACGGAAATGTTTTCCATATATTTCTTCCAAAAAGATATGCTATAAGAGCTATTGCTCCCGTTCCAAATTCAAGAGAAAGTGCATAAGCTCCCTCTTTCATGAAAGGGGCAAAGATCAAAAGTACAGGTATCAAAAAGATATTTGTTGCGAATTGGGAGAGTGCGTACTGGAAAAACATCCTTTCAGCTCTCAGAAAAGCTCCAAAGAGGTTTGCCCAACCGTTAAGTAAGGGTAAAACAGAGTATATCTTGAGATATTCCCTGGCAAGTTTCAGAGAAGTGCCGGAAAAGCCGGGAGCAAATATTTTTATGTAAAAATCTGGAAATATGTAAAGTGTAAGACCAAAGATTATAAGAAAAAGAGATGTAAATGTCAGAATCCCTCTTGAATAATCTTTGGCATATTTCTCACCTTTTGCTGCCCTTTGCTCTATATAAAGCGGTATTGCAACAGAAGCAAATGCACCTGCCATTATGCCTGCGACAAGATCGGTCGGACCGAGTGCTATTATAACGGCATCGTATCCGGCACTTGTGCCGAACAGCATTCCGGCTAACAATTGCCTCACAAAGCCCAAAAGTTTGGATGCAATGACAAAAAACGTTATCCATAATGTTCCGGATATTATACTTTGACTTGTACTGAAAAGACCGGAAGGTTTTCTCATGAATCCATCACGTTTTAAAGTCTGGTAAGCTTAACGATAAAAATTTTGACATTTACAAAAAATCGGCTCCGTTCCTTTTTGCAATTCACTGAAGTGCCATCATGCAAATTATCTTATCTTATCATTTTTTATGATATAATTTAAAATTGAACGCAAAATCTATAAGGAGGCAATATCATGCACACGGATATAATTGATGTAAGAGCGATGGAGGTCCTTGATTCAAGAGGTAATCCAACAGTTGAAGTTGATGTGATGCTTGAGGACGGAACAACAGGTACTGCCATGGTTCCATCCGGCGCATCTACAGGAAAACACGAAGCACTTGAGCTTCGTGATGGTGGGAAACGTTACGATGGAAAAGGCGTTGAAAAGGCAGTTACGAATGTAAATGAGAAAATAGCTCCAAGGGTTGTTGGATTGAATGTCTTCGATCAGACTTACGTTGATAAAACAATGATCGATCTCGATGGTACGCCAAATAAATCCGCACTTGGTGCAAATGCGATGCTCGGCGTTTCGATGGCAGTTGCACGCGCCGCAGCTAACTTACTTTACATGGATCTTTATGAATATCTTGGTGGGCCGAATGCAAAAACACTTCCTGTACCGATGATGAATGTTATAAATGGTGGAAAGCATGCCGATAGTGGTCTTGACATCCAGGAATTCATGCTCGTACCGGCCGGTGCACCGAATTTCAAAGAGGCTTTAAGGTATAGTGCAGAAACTTTCCAGGCTCTCAAATCGATTCTCAAATCGATGAAAATGGTCACGTCAGTTGGAGATGAAGGAGGCTTTGCCCCCCAGCTCGGATCGAATGAAGAAGCAATAGAGGTTATAGTTCAGGCCATAGAGAAGGCCGGATATAAAGCCGGCAAGGATATATACGTTGCCATCGACTCAGCGCCGGATTCTTTCTACGATGACACAAAGAAGAAATATCACTTCGGTGGTAAAGATATATCAACGGATGAACTCCTTGCATTCTACAAGAAAATCGTCGAGAAGTATCCGATAATTTCGATAGAGGATCCTTTCTATGAAGAAGACTGGGATGGTTTTTCCAAGATAACGAAAGAATTAGGCCATAAAATTCAAATAATCGGTGATGATGTTTACGTCACGAATATTGCAAGATTGAAAAAAGGAATAGATCAAAAGGCCTCTAATTCAATACTGATAAAGCTCAATCAAATAGGAACGGTTTCAGAAACACTCGATACGATCGAATACGCAAAAACTCATGGTTTCACGTGTGTCGTGTCTCACAGATCCGGAGAGACTGAGGATACATTCATAGCAGATCTTGCGGTTGCAGTGAATTCGGGTCTTATAAAAACCGGTTCGCTTTCAAGAAGTGAAAGAATTGCAAAGTACAACAGACTTCTCAAAATAGAGTCAAAACTTGGTTCCGTCGCTGTTTACAGAGGCCTTGATGCCTTTTATTCTATAAAGAAATGAACTTTTCAGAACTTGTAAAGATTTTGGATGAGAACGGCCTTGTTTCAGGCCGTTTTTTACCATATGATCCAGAAATAACAGAATTGTCTGAAGATTCAAGAGGTTCAACCACCAATTCCCTTTTTTTCTGCATAAAGGGATCGCGTTTTGATTCGCACACGATAGCACCTTCAATCAGAGCAGCTGCATTCGTGTGTCAGAATCAAATAGATACCGACAAACCATTTGTTATAGTCAATGACATAAGACTCGCAATTTCTTTGATTTCATACACTTTTTACGGCCCTTTTGATGATCTGAAATTTTTTGCCGTTACCGGTACAAAGGGAAAAACTACAACTGCAACACTTTTTAAAGAGATAACAAACGCCACCGGCAACGGATGTGCTCTAATGACAACGGTTGTGAATTCAACTCCTGAATTTTCCGAACTTTCCGATCACACAACACAATCTCCAACTTATTTCGCCAGACTTTTAAGAAGATCAATTGAAGAAGGGGCAAAATATGCTTCATTGGAAGCATCGTCACAGGGTCTCGAAATGAAAAGACTCGATGGCCTTAATTTAAACAGGATAGCTTTCTTGAATCTCACCAGAGATCACTTCGACACACACATGAATTTTGAAAATTATTTTAATGCAAAGGCGCATCTCATAGATCTCGTAAGAAAAGATGGTACGGTCTTTGTCAACCTCGATTCGGGAAAATGGGCCAATCTTTACGCCCAGAAGGCTGCTGAAAAGGGCTTAAAAGTGGTAACATACGGATCGAAAGGCGATGTAAAACTGAAAGTCACAAAAGAAAGTGATGAAGGAATAGAGTTTACGCTGAAAGTAGACGGTAAAGAATTCAACTTTTCAAGTCCGGTTGTAGGCGGATTTATGGCATCAAATTTTACAGCTGCTATACTTTCTGCATGGTCTTTGGGTATAGATATGAATTTAATAGTTGAAACTGTTGGAAAGTTCGGTGGTGTCGAAGGAAGGCTTGAAAGGCATCATGGTGAGGGATATGATTTTTACATCGATTATGCGCATACGCCAGCGGCACTTGAAACTGTTATGATAAGTTTAAGAAAACTCACAAAAGGTCGCATCATACTTGTTTTCGGGGCGGGTGGTGATGCTGACAGAGGTAAACGCCCTTTGATGGGTGCAATGGCACAGAAATATGCGGATCTCATCTTCTTGACGAATGATAATCCAAAAAGCGAAGATCCCGTAAAGATCATAAATGAAGTTATGGCAGGTATATCCGATCATAAAAAGCTTCGTGTGATCCCTGATAGAAAGAGTGCAATAGAAATGGCGATGAGAGAATGGAAGAATGGTGACAGGGTATTGATAGCCGGAAAAGGGCATGAAAGAGTCCAGATCTTCAATGGATATGAACTACCTTTCAAAGATAGAGATATCACCTTTGATATACTGAAAGGAATGGGAAGGATTTGAAACTCTCCGAAATAACTTTTAAAATAAATGGGAAGCTTACAGGCATTGATCAAAATGTAGCACATTTCAGAGCGGATTCGAGAGAATGTGGAAGAGGAGATCTTTTCTTTGCCATCAGAGGAGAACGGCATGATGGCCACGATTTTGTGGAAGATATTTACAAAAAAGGTGGATACGCCGTTACGGAACACGAGATACCTTTTTCGCCGTATATTTCAGTTGAAAATTCGAAAAGAGCACTGATAGATCTTGCCGTTGCAAAGGTTGGATCCGTTTTCAAAATTGCCATTACAGGATCGAATGGAAAGACGACAACAAAAGAGATCCTTTCAAAATTGCTTGAAAAACATGGAAAAGTACTCAAAACGGAAGGAAATTTCAACACAGATATCGGGATTTCGCTTTCCTTGCTTAACGGTGTTGAAGAGCCGCAATTCTGCGTTATAGAAATGGGTGCTCAGCATCCTGGAGAGATAGAGAGGCTATCGTCCATTTTTCCTCCAGATATATCGGTCATTACATCCATTGGAAGTGCACATTCAGCTTTCATAGATGTTGCCAAAGAAAAATCATCGATAGCCATACATACAAAATTGCTTGTTATTCACGATGGAAACAGTAGGCTCGGCGATTTTGGTAAAAAAGGGAAGCTTTACACGGAATCTGTAAAACTTGATGGATATACAGATATGAATACACTCATATCTTTCAACGGAAAGCCTTTCATTTTAAGAGGTATATGGGGTGAAGGACAGATAAAAGATCTGAACATGGCTTTGAGCGTTATCGATCGTATGAATCTTAACTGGAATATTGAAGATCTTGAAAAGATCATATTGCCGGATGGAAGGTTAAAAGTAGAAAAAATTGAAAGGTATTTCATCGCCGACGATACTTACAATGCAAGTCCGGAATCTCTCTTCAATTCGGTTCAGACTGTTTCAAGACTTGGAAAAGCAATATGGATTTTAGCTCCAATGAGAGAGTTAAAAGACGAGAACCTTCAAAAAAGGTTAAGAGAGATCTTTGAAAAATTTAAACCAAAGCATGTTTTCACATTTTCAAACGAAGAAAATTTTTATCCCTTCGGCGAACCATATGACTTCATGAAATTGCTTGAAATTCTTGAAGAAAATGATTTTATACTTGTTAAAGGTTCAAGATTTTATGAAATGGAAAAGATCGTGGATGAAATAAAAGGAGGGCTGAAAAAGCTCAATGGATAATATTTTAGAGATCTCCATTTCTTTTGTTTTAACGATTTTAGCGCTTTTTCCATTTATAAAATGGATGAAAAAGATGAAAGTTGGGCAGCATATAAGGCAGGAAGGCCCTGATATGCATAATTATAAGGAAGGTACTCCAACGATGGCTGGTATCATTTTCATTCCTATCGCCGTGATTGTTGCTTTGATATTTGATAGATCATCGGTAACATACTTTTTGGCCATAGCAACAATGGGCTTCTGGGCTGTAGGATTTGCAGACGGTCTCATTCAAACTTTCTTTCACAGATCTGAAGGTCTCAACATGCGCCAGAAACTTTTCTTTCAAACTGTCATAGCAATAGTTGCGTTCCTCTTTGCTGAAAGGCTGGTTCCTCACCTATACACTTATCTTCCTTTCACTGGCAGTAACTGGAACTTAGCATGGTTTTATCCGATTGTAGCCGTAATTTTCACTGTTGGAATGTCAAATGCGTCAAATCTTACGGACGGCCTTGACGGTCTTGATGGAGGAGTTTATTTGATATCATCGATAGGTCTTCTCATTTTTTCTGTTATGAAAGGTCTGCCGCTTACCCTGACACTTACATCCATAGGTGCAGTGCTTGCATTTCTTTTCTACAACGTCAAACCTGCAAAGATTTTCATGGGAGATGTTGGATCGCTTGCATTAGGTGGATATATAGGAGCTTTTGCGATGCTTTACGGATATGAAATATGGATGATAATTCTCTTTCCGCTTTTTATAATAGAGGCTTTAAGTGTGATAATTCAGGTTACAAGCTTTAAAATCTTCAAAAAAAGAGTCTTCCGTATGAGTCCGATTCACCATCACTTTGAGCTTGCAGGATATTCCGAGTTTCAGGTAACGGTTGGATTCTGGCTCTTTCAGGCTGTCTGCACGGCCATAATGGTGGTGGCAATGCTATGGATCTTGCATTAATAGGATACGGTGTAAGCAACAGATCCGTTCTGAAATTCGCTCTCAAAAATAATTTCGGAAAGATCTTCGTTTCAGAAAATGGAAAATTAACGGATGAAGATAAGATATTTTTCTCTCAGAATAATGTAGAATACGAAGAAAATGGTAATACGCGGAGAATGTTGAATGCAGATCTCATAGTCTATAGTCCTTCTGTAAGACCGGATAGTCTACTCATAAAAGAAGTTGTGAAAGAAGGTCGTGCTATCGGCGAAATTGAATTTGCATGGCGTTACGTTTTAAATGGATCGAAAGTCGTTGCGATTACAGGTTCCAACGGAAAAACAACGACTACTTCCCTGATAGATCATATACTGAAAGTTGCAAAGATAGACCATTTTACAGGAGGAAATATAGGAAAAGCTGCAAGTGATAGAAGAAATGAATCAATTGCTGTGTTAGAAGTAAGCAGTTTCCAGCTTATGGGAACGAAAGATTTCAATCCGGAAATTGGGGTTATTCTGAACATTTCTCCAAATCATTTAGACTGGCATAAATCCATAGAAGAGTACGTGAATGCAAAGATGAAGATCTCAAGATCGAAATATTTTCTGTACAATGCTGATAGTCCTTTGATTTCAAAAGTTAATGGAATAAAAATTTCTAAATTTGATGGAGATGTTAGAATATCGGATGATGGTTTTGAGATCGATTCTGCCCATTTTTCGATGAGAAGCTCAAAACTTTTTGGAATTCATAACGTTTACAATGCAGCCTTTGCTTCAAAGATTTCCATGCTACTTGGTGCCAACGATGATGAAATAATTAAAGCTTTAAGCACCTTTACTCCCTTAGAACACCGTCAGGAGGTCTTTGCCAATATTGATGGAATTGTGTATGTCAACGATTCAAAATCTACAACATCTGAATCAACGCTCAAAGCCCTTGATAACTTCAAAGGTGCTATAGTCATAGTCTGTGGAAAGCCTAAGGAAAAAGATTATTCCGATCTCGTCAGCGGGTTGCGAACAAAAGCTAAATTCGTTATAATCATGGGAGACATTGTGCCAGAGTTAGAACCACTGATGAAAGATATTCATCATTCGAGAGCCATATCGATGGAAGAAGCAGTTAAAATTGCAAATGGCAAGGCAAAAAAGGGAGATATCATCCTTTTAAGTCCGGCAGCGACATCGTTCGATATGTTCAAAAATTACGAGGAACGTGGAGAAACTTTCAAAAGGATCGTGCTTAATGGAAAAATCGACTCGTAGAATACTGGTACTTTTATCCATAATATCTGCCATCGGGCTGATAACATTGTACAGTGCAAGCTATATAATGACGTACAGGTATCCATATCCGCCGCCAGATTACTATTTAGTGCACCAGCTTGTCATGATGATCGTCGGAATCATCTTGATGATCTTTTTTGCGTTATTTGATTATAGAAAGCATGAGTCTTACATCAGCCTGTATTATATACTTACAATCATAGCACTCGTCGCTGTTTTCTTTTCGAGCCGAGTTGCTGGATCACATAGATGGATAATGATGGGATCCTATTCGATTCAGAGTTCTGAATTCGCAAAAATATTCTTGCTTTTGTATCTTGCATCTTACGTTTTTAGGCAAAATGGCGATATAAGTACGTTCAAAAAAGGAGTCTTTGATCCCATCGTCAGACTTTTGCCAATATATCTATTGATCTTTTTAGAGCCTGACCTCGGAACGACCATCTTGCTCTTTTTGATCACACTGGTCGTTTTGTACGTTGCAGGGGCAAAACTTTTGCATGTTTTATCGATCGTTGGAGCAGGATTGCTTACCTTTTTTGGTGCTTATGCCGTTGGATTGTTGCACTCTTATCAAGCAGATAGGTTAACATCTTTCTTCACATATCTCATGACTGGGCAATCGAATTACCAGTCAATGATGGCCATGTCAGCGATAAACAATGGAGGTCTTCTGGGAACGGGACCGGGAAATGCCATTTATAAATTTTTCCTTCCCGTTCAGTTCAGCGATTTCATCTTTGCCGTTTTTGGAGAAGAATTTGGTCTCATAGGAATAATCTTACTCATGTTACTTTATTACATGCTCATAAGAGAAATGGTTCACGTTGCCGTGGGAGTTGATGATATTTTTGCAAAAGTTTACATAGTCGGTTTTGCAACACTCATAGGCCTTCAGGTGCTTTTCAACACGGGAGTGTCTTTGGGAATTCTGCCAGTTACCGGTATAACTCTTCCATTTGTGAGCTACGGTGGAAGTTCTGTGACAGCTCTTATGGCTGGTATCGGAGTTGTGATAAACATTGCCTACTCGCACAGAAATTAGAGGTATATTTGCGGCAGGTGTGACAGGAGGACATATATATCCAGCACTTGCCGTGGCCGATGAGATTGCCAGAAATGTTCATTTAAAAGCGCTCTTTGTCAGAACCGGAAGAGGTGCGGAAGAAAAAATCTTTTCAAACTTCAAATACGAAAATAGGATAATCTCTGCAAGGGGTAGCGATGCCTCAAGAATTAGATACATTTACACAAATGCACTCGCTTTTTTGAAATCATCCAGATTGATATCCAGATTTCATCCGGATTTCATCTTCACAACAGGAGGGTATATCGGTGGTATCGTTGGATATGTGGCATATCATCAGAAGATACCAGTTTTTCTTCACGAATCAAATGTTGATCCCGGAATTTCTGTCCGGAAACTTGCATCATACGCGACAATTTCATTTTGTGCATTTGAAAAAACGGCCGGACTTTTACCAAATGGTATTTTTGTTGGGACGCCGGTAAGAGATGGATTTGATCTGCCAGTGGATGAGAATTTCTCAAAAAAGTATCCAGGAAAGCGTATTTTAACATTTGGAGGAAGCGAAGGATCAGAAGTTATAGATAAAATCGTGTTAGAACTTTCTAAAAGGATTAAAGAAACCTTCTTTTTTCACGTTGGCCCTTCTAAGATCGATAATCCTTCTGTGATTAATTACGATTATTTTGAAGATATGCCATATCTTATGAGGAACTGCGATATAATAATTTCAAGGGCAGGTGCGAGTACGATAGCCGAAATAATTCAGAGTACAAAGCCTGCTATACTTGTACCATGGAAAGGCGCTTTAAATAGCCATCAGGAATCAAACGCAAAGTATCTTTGCGAAGCTGGTGGAGCTTTCAGTGTAAATGAAGACAGAATCGATTTAGATGATATAGAAAAAATCGTGAAAAAGCTTTTCGATCCTCAATTCTACGATCAAGCAGTCTCAAATTTGAAAAAACTCAGATCAAAAGAAAAACCCTCTTACGTTATAGCAAAAAAGATCGTTGAAGTTTGCAATTGAAATTTAATGGTACATGGAGAGGTGATGGGGATGCTTAAAATGATAACCTGTTCACCGGTGGACGAATATTTCAAAATAGAAGACCTCAGGCGTCATAACATAACAGAACCAGCCAACAAAGAAAAAACCATCGCACAGCATGAGAATTTAAGACATGAAATTGAAAAAAGCGGTGTGCATGTATTAAATGTGGGTGAGCTGAAAGACCATCCAAACTCTGTTTTTACAAGAGATACGTCTTTTTGCACATCGGAAGGATATGTAAGACTGAGAATGGGCCTTGAAAGTAGGCAAGGTGAAGAAGAGTGGATGGCCGAGATCTTATCATCTCTGGGGAAAAAGTGCATGGGAACCGTGAGGGCGCCAGGAACAGTCGAGGGTGGCGATCTTATATTTGCAGGTTCTGTGATATTCATAGGGCATTCATCAAGAACGAATGATGAAGGAATAAGACAGATTTCAAAGATTTTATCACAGATAGGATATGAGGTAAGGGCAACGAATGTTCCAAAGCCATATCTTCATCTCGGTGGAATGATGACGGTCGTGGATGATAATCAAATTCTCTGCTGCCATCAAAACTTTCCTGAAGAATTTTTCGATGAATTCAATACGATCGAAATACCGGCTGAAAATTTCATAAGCGGGAATGTCATACCGCTTGGAAACAAAAATATAATAGCAGAACTTTCAAACGATGCGGCAATAGCAGCGCTAAAATCGAAGGGCTTTAAAGTCCATACGCTCGATCTTTCCGAATTCGTCAAAGGCACGGGAGGACCGTCCTGTCTTGTTCTTCCAAGTTGATATCTGTTGACCGAAATCTATTCCGACAACTTCGATATCTTTCGGATAATTTGTTTTAGTATACTGATTCAGCTTTAAAAGCCGAATGCCAATTTATCTTGCAGCTCCAGCATGTGCCCGGTAGGAATCTGTCCTCGCAAGGCGCCGGCTTCCTCTGTGGCATCATGCTCTCCGCTGGAAGATTCGAAATTTAAAAAAATTCTAGTATAATTCAATCACTTTGCATTTTCTTTTGAAAGTTTGTTCGTAGTATCAGGAGAATCTTTCCATATAGGGGTAGGACCTCTCATGTAAGAAATCACGGCTGCACCAATGCTTATTACAAAGGAAAGGAAAAATGCAAACCTTAGATCGGATATAAACGTGTTGACGAATATGCCTTTGCCTCCTATTTGAGCGCCTATAAACAGTGCACTCATTGCCTGTGGTGTAAGCCCTGACGAAAGAATTGCAAATGCCATTGCTATGCTTAAAACCGATCCAGCATTCATGAGCATTGTTCTGGTACTTCCTGCAATTCCCCTTCTTTCTGGTGGAACAAGACCCATTATCGTACTTATGTTCGGAGAGTTAAACATGCCAGATCCAAATCCCACGATCGTTCCCCAAAGGACAATCTCAAACATTGACATATTCACTCTTGTGAAAAGGGAATAACCCAACAAACCAATGGCGGAAATCAACAATCCAACAGAACTTAAAATTCTTGATCCATGCCTATCGGCCAGTCTTCCACTTATAGGCGCTGTTATCATCATGGCCGCTGCAAATGGTATCAGGTAAATGCTTGCCATAAAAGGATCCATGTTTTTGATACCAAGCAAGTAAAATATGAGCAAAAACATCAAAGCGCCCCTTGCAAGTCCATTTATGAGGTCTGAACTATAAGCGAAAAACAGGATTCTCGACTTGAAAAGTCTAAGATCAAGCATCGGTTGTTTAACTTTGGTCTCCACATAAACGAACAGCGGTATGAGTATTGCCGATAGGATGAAAAACGTTATCACAATCGGTGATGTCCATCCTCCGAATCCACCTTCTGTCAGTGCGTAAAGCAAAAAGAACAATCCAGATGTGAAGGATAAGGCTCCAAGCCAGTCAAATTTCTCGCCTTTAGGTATAGCGGCGATGTCTTTTATCTGAATCCATGCCCATATCGTCACAAGCGCGCCAAGCGGGACATTCATGTAAAAGATCCATCTCCATCCTACCGTTACGGTTAAAATTCCACCTATTATAGGGCCAATTGCCGAACCAACGGCTACTATCAAACCGTTTACTCCAAGTGCCATTCCAAGTTCTCCCTTTGGAAAAGCGTCTGTGACTATTGCGGTACCATTTGCCATCATCAAAGAGCCACCGACAGATTGAATGACTCTAATTACAAGAAGTTCAACTCCACTTTGAGATAATCCTGCAAAAAGCGATGCGATTGTGAATATGGCTGCTCCAAGTACAAACAATCTCTTTCTGCCTATCATGTCTGCGACACGTCCAATAGATGGAACGAGTACGGTCGTCGCCAGCATGTAACTCATCAAAACCCAGATTATTATTATCATTGGTGCCTTTAGATCAGCGGCTACATTTGGAAGCGCTATCAAAAGCGCTGTTCCTGTCATAACTCCTAACAATGTTCCCAAACTCGTGGCCGAGAGCGCAAGCCACTTGTATTGAATCTTTCCCATACGATCAATTTCTCCTTTCGACAAGAACTTTATAAAAATCTTTAACTTTTTCTGAAGCGTTTGGTTTTAAAGGATTTCCATGGCCACTCAGCATTACATCGTAATCAATTTCCGTGAGTTTTTTCATCGTTTTAACTGCCGAATCCATATCTGGAGTGAATTGCTCCGGAGGCCCTTCAAGTTTTCCATCGATATACCTTAACTCATCTCCCACGAAAATGAGATTTTTATCTTTGCTGTAAAGCGAAATACTACCTGGTGTATGACCTGGATTGTGTATAACGACAAAGCCATCGATAATGTCGTTTTCTTTAAGCAAAACATCTGGTTCGAGGTACTTCACTTTGAAAAACGGAGATGCTACTTTGAATGCGGCTCCGGTCAATCCCTTTGGAGAAGGTACCTTTTCTTTTCCAGAAACGTAAGGTGCATCCTTTTCGTGAACGTATACCTTCGCATTTGTCAGTCTTTTGAGTTCAAAGACATTACCCATATGATCGACATGACAATGTGTAAGCACTATTTTGGATACATTTGAAGGATCTTTACCAAGAACTTTTATGTAATCAAGGATCTTGTTCAATTGACCTGGCATCCCTGTGTCAATGATCGTCAAATCATTGGCATTTACCACGATGTAAACGTTGGCATTTGTCCCATCGACAAGATGAACTCCATTCGTTATCTCCATAATCATTCCTCCTATCTTTCAACATTTTGCAAAATATTAACGGTATCCTTTATGATTGAAAAAGCATCAAGAAGTTTTTTAAACTGTTCGTCCGAAAGCACACTCAACTTTTCATTTACATATTCTCTCATCGCTCTTTCTATTTCGATTGCCTTCTCTTCTCCTTTTTCTGTTAATTCTATGAAAACAGCCCTTCTGTCTTCTTCTATTCTGTATCTTTTCACATATCCGCACTTCACAAGTATATCCGTGGCAGCCGTTAAAGTGCTCTTGACAAGTCCGTATTTATTTTCTATTTCAGACATTTGTGCGCGACTCTTGGAATGTCTTCTCATGAAGATAAGAATAGATGCAGAGGTTTTTGGAAGTTTTGTTTTAGAGTAATCAAAACTTCTAAAAACTATCTTCGAAAAGGCCGAATAGGCCATAAGGAGATCTTCAGGCACTTCATACTTCATTTTATCACCCACTTCAATATCATATAATTCATTTTAGAACTTTTTTGTTTTAAATCATTTAATTTCATATTAAAAATGTGAAACGAAGATATACCACACATTCCGCAGATTAAAAATGGATTTTCAAATTTATTTTGATTTGGCATTTTAAGGTTAAAAAGTGATTTATTTATACTAAACCTTTTTTAAATTCCGAATCTTCCAGCGGATGGCAGGATGCCCTCGATATGGCCTCCGCAGCGCAGCGAGGACCAGACATCGAGAGGGTGCCTGCCGAAGCCGTAAGAGATGGATGAATGAACATTCGACTTTTAAAGTTGAATCAGTATATTTGAATATTTAAAAAATCCTGTGTCTGTTACTATACCGAGCAAATTTATCTCTGCAAGCTCTTGATCGTATTCAACACCAAGTTTTTTTGCTATCTCATAAACTATCACGGCTGTTGCTGCATAAGATGAATCATACTTTTATCAATGAAGTTCCACCACCTATAGAGAATAATTGTATCATTAAAATCCCTACCACAATAAAATCACTCCTCATCTCCATTTAATTGAGAGACGAGGAGTGATCTGTAAGCTAAAATTAGAAAATTAATGTGACCAAACTTTTTTAGTTCGTGAATTATACCTGCCCTGTGGTTTTTTCTTATTCTTATTATCAGATCTTTCAAAACTCATATCCTTTATGATCTCTATCTCATCTTCATGAGCTTGATGACTTCCAATCCCCGAAAGTTCCATAGATATTTTAAAAAGAGAGGCTGCTATATCGACAGCAGAGTAATTGTTTTCTATCATTTCATCAACAATTTTCACATATTTTTTCAGATCTTCGTCTTTGAGGTGAAATTTTATCTTTTCAATGATCTTTTCGGTACCTGAATGTTCAGCCTCATTTGCCGATGGAATTTCCGCTCTTTTTATGACAGTCTTGGCGTATTTCTCTATCTCTCTTAACTTGTACATATCTCTTCCAGAGACGAACGTGATCGCAAGGCCGTCTTTGCCCATTCTCGCGGTTCTTCCTATTCTGTGAATGTAAAACTCATCATATTGAGGTATGTCATAGTTGAAAACTATTTCAATGTTGTCTATGTCAAGTCCTCTTGCAGCTACATCCGTTGCCACAAGGATTTCAATTTTTCCGTCTCTGAAGTCTTCCATAACTCTGTTTCTCTGCGCCTGTCTGAGATTACCATGGATTGCGTCTGCAGAATATCCTTTCGCTTTAAGAGCATTTGTGAGTTCATCAACACTACTTTTCATGTTGCAAAAAACGATCGATCTTTTCGGTGTATACATTTTTATCAGCCTTGAAAGGAGTGCTATTTTATCTTTTGTTCTCACATTGAAATACATCTGTTCGACGTTGTCTACCGTTAATTCCTTACTTTGAGTCTTCATGTACTCAGGATCTTTAAGAAACTTTCTTGTGAGCTCGAGGATAGGG
Source organism: Mesoaciditogaceae bacterium (assembly GCA_031962125.1). Lineage (GTDB taxonomy): Bacteria > Thermotogota > Thermotogae > Mesoaciditogales > Mesoaciditogaceae > JAVRKU01. The sequence goes on from JAVRKU010000005.1 coordinate 16,761, forward strand.
GCAGGCATCGTTGCAGAAAACATGGCCGTCTGCCGTTTTTTAGGTGCGGCTCCCAGTATAATCTCTATATCACTTATAAATCCCATGTTTAGCATCTCATCTGCTTCATCAATGATAACCATCCTGAGATTATCAAGTCTTAACGTTTTTCTTCTCATATGATCCATGATCCTGCCCGGAGTCCCCACAACTATCTGAACTCCTTCTTTGAGAGTTTTTATCTGACGGTATATCTGCTCACCACCATAGATCGCAAGTACCTTCGAATTTTTCTTGTATCTTAAAAGTTTTTCGAATTCTTCGGCAACTTGAAGTGTAAGCTCCCTCGTTGGACAAAGTACAAGTACCTGCAAAGATTTTTCATCATCTTTGAGAGATTCAACTGCTGGCATCGCATATGCTAACGTTTTTCCGGTTCCGGTTTGTGCCTGACCTATTATATCTTTACCTTCGAACATCTTCGGAATTACCATCGATTGAATTGGAGTAGTTTCAATAAATCCTATCTTCGCTACCGCCTTTTTCATCTCGTTAGACAATTCCATTTCTTCAAATTTCAATCTTTCCATGTAAACTTCCTTTCTACCTGATTTTAAAATCACTCCGTCGGGCATGAAATAATATCACGCGATTCACCACCGCTATGAAAGTGGATCAAATCCATTATCGCTTTTATTCTTTTTCCGAGATTTCGGGGTGATTTTTTCCACGGTTGTAAAGGGAGAAAATCTGCGGCCTTAAAGTTTAAAAAGTGATAAGGATAGAAATACCTTTTCCGACTTTTTATTATATCACAATAGATCTTAAATTGATCCCAACAATTATGATATACCAGACTTGTTTTAAAATCTAAATGGCAAATAAATGCTGCATGCTGCCTACTAAATCGGTAACTGACGGAGCCAGAGTCATTTATAATCTGAACTTGATCATCTAAATGGTTTGGTATAGTATAAAAAACTCATTTGAAAAGATTTTGCCATATAAAATGCTATAATTCTTCCGGAGGAAAGACATGATTTTAAGGACTTTCGATCTTGAAATAGAAATTGAAGGGCGTATGCTCTTTTCGGACGTCAATCTCTGGATTGAAAACGGTCAGAAGGTTATCCTGATCGGACCAAACGGTTCCGGTAAAACAACCTTACTCAGAGCGATAAAAAATGAAATAGAACCGACGGGAGGAAAAATAGAATTCTACGGTCAGCGCATCGGTTCTGTCACGCAGTTCAGGATAGAAGATGATATAACGCTTTACGATGAAGGACTTTCAGCTTTCAAAGAAGCGATCGCTTCTTATGAAAAAGCCATTGAGGGAGCGATGAAAAGCGATCTTGCCTCTTATGATGATGCACTTCGTAAAGCGGAGGCTTTAGATGTTTACTCAGCAGAAAGACGTGTGAGAGAAATGATCAAAGGTGTTGGTTTTTCTGAACAGGATTTCGAAAGGAAGCTTTCAACGCTGAGTGCCGGTGAGGTTACAAGGCTTGAGATAGCGAAACTTCTTGTGAGGGATCCTGATCTTTTGATACTTGACGAGCCCGGGAACTACCTTGATATTTACGGTATAGAATTTTTGATAGATGTTCTCTCCTCGCTTAGAGGATCAGCTATAATAGCCACTCACGATAGAAAAATGATGGAAAAGATACCTGACAAGATCTGGGACATAGATTTCGGGACGATAAGATCTTACGATGGCAGGTACAGTGACTTTCTTATGCAAAAGGAAAACTTTGTCAGGACATTTGAATATAGAGAAAATGAGATCAACCAGAGGATAAATCATCTCAGAAAGACAATAGAAAGATACAGAAATTGGGGAAGGGACAAAGCGATAAAACAGGCTAAGTCCAAAGAAAAGATCGTCAAAAAATTAGAGAAAGAGAAGGAAAATTTTGATCTTAAAAAGCAGAACGTCTTCAAAGACCTTCATTTTGAATCTGATGGTGTCACAGAAGAAATTGTTTTGAGAGCTTATGGCCTTAAGGTCTTCGCTGGTGAAAAATTTATAGGAAGTTTCTCATTTGAAATTCACAATGGTGAGAAGGTAGCCCTGCTTGGAAGGAACGGAATAGGAAAGACATCTCTTCTCAAGGCTGTTGTATCTGAAAGATCAGGTGTTGAAAAAGGGCCGAACACGTTTATTTCTTATGTGGATACTGTTGGATCTGAAAAATCATCGGAAAGCGTCCTTGAAAACATGTGGAAACTCGTTTCAAGATGGCAGGATTATGAGGTCAGAAGATATCTAGGGAGGTTTGGATTCGAAGGAGATGATGTTTTTAAGAATATAAAATCGCTGAGTGGTGGAGAATTTGTTAGATATCAACTTGCAAAGGCTCTCATCGAGAATCCAAATTTTTTGATCATGGATGAGCCAACAAATCATCTTGACCTCTACATGATTGAATCTTTAGAAGAAACGCTCGAAAATTACAGAGGTGGCATATTATTCACAACGCATGATCTCGAATTTGCAGAACATGTGGCAAACAGATTTCTTGTTTTGGATGAGAAGGGACTTCACGATTTTAACGCTTATGACAAAGTTGAGGATTTTCTTACAAATTCACAAAAAGTCGTGAATGAAAAAAATGCTGGAAATATCGATTTTGAAAGAAAAAAAAGATCGAGAAACAGATTTAAAAAGATCGAAAAAGAAATTGGAGATCTTGAAAAACGTTTTTCTTATGTAAACTCCCTCATAGAAAAAATAAATTCAACGATGTTTGCCAATATTACAGATCACATGAAGCTAAATGATATGGTTTTAGAAAAGCAAAAACTTGAAGAAGAGGCAGATCAGATAATAGAAAAATTAGAAATACTTGAAAAAGAAAAAAGAAATATAGAGGAGGAAGCGTAAAATGTACGTTATAGATGAAGAGATAACATTAGAGGAAGTTGTCAAAGTTGCAAGGTATCACGAAAAAGTTGAAATTTCTCAGAAAGCTCTCGAGAGAATTGAACGATCGAGAACATTTGTAAACAAATTTCTTTCAGATCGAACGATGTATGGTATAAACACAGGTTTTGGAGCTATGGCAACAGTTAAAATCTCAAATGAGGAAGTTGATGAACTTCAATCAAATCTCGTGAGAAGCCATTCTGTCGGTGTAGGCCCGCTCTTCGATGATGAAAGCGTGAGGGCGATGATGCTTTTGAGAGCTTTTTCACTTTCTAAAGGGTTTTCTGGCGTTAGAGTAGATGTTGTGAAAAAGATCATCGAATTTCTGAACGAAGATATAACTCCTGTCGTCCCATCTCAGGGATCCGTTGGTGCAAGTGGAGATCTTGCACCACTTGCCCATATTGCACTTGCAATGATGGGTGAAGGAGAAGTTTTTTATAAAAGCAAAAAGATCGATGCAAAAGAAGCTCTTGAAAAAGCTAAGATCGAACCTATTAGATACAAGGCGAAAGAAGGACTTGCAATGACAAATGGAACCCAGGCAATGACTGCTGTCCTTTCGCTTGCACTTTACGATTCCAGAGTGCTTTTTGAGAATGCCTTGATATTTGCCGCAATTTCCGTTGATGCACTCAAGGGATCGACGACACCATTTGATCCAAGGATACATGAACTCAGACCGTATGAGGGACAAAAATATGTTGCACAAAAAATGCTAGAATATATGAAAGGAAGTGAGATAAGAAAATCTCACATCAATTGTTCGAAGGTTCAGGATGCTTATAGTTTGAGGGCGATACCACAGGTTCTGGGAGCAGTCAGAGATGCATTAGATCATATCGAGCGTGTTGTGAAGGTAGAGATAAATTCCGTGACCGATAACCCTCTGATCTTCGAAGACGAGGTGGTAAGCGGCGGTAATTTTCATGGTGAACCAGTCGCACTTGTTGCAGATTTTTTTGCAATAGCGATGAGTGAGCTTGCTGATATAACTGAAAGAAGGATAGATAGACTTGTAAATCCACTTGTTTCAGGATTACCACCATTTCTTGCATCGGGAAAGGCAGGACTGAATTCTGGTATGATGATGTGGCAGTACACGGCGGCCTCTCTGGTAAGTGAAAACAAAGTGCTTGCCCATCCGGCTTCTGTTGATTCTATACCAACATCTGCTTATCAGGAAGATCATGTATCTATGGGAACAATAGCTGCGGTGAAAGCTAAGCGTGTGCTTGAAAATACTTCCAAGGTTATCGCAATAGAAGCGATGATAGGATGCAGGGCTGTAAGGTGTCATGAACCTTTAAAAACAGGGAAGAAAATTGAACAGATTGTTGATCTTATAAATTCAAAAATGAAAAAAACAGAAGGCGATCGCTACATGGGAAAAGAATTTGATGATATTTTGGAGATCGTCAAAGATGAAGATTTGAGGGGTAAAATGAATGAGTTGTGAAGAAATTGCAGGATACGTGAATTCTAAAGCTTACACGCCTTCGACGATCAAATCCATATCTGAGAAATTTGGGTGCTCCGTTGAAGAAATTGAGAAAATTTTCGGAAAGTTAGAAGAAGAGGGCTTAATTTACAGATCAAAGAGCGGCAAATGGCATAGATTGAGGCCAAACGAGATGATAGGAAATATAAAATTCACAAGATCTGGAAGGATGTCCTTTGTCACGGCAAATAACGGTAAAGAAGCGCTTGTAGAAGTTGCCGATACGCTCTGGGCGCTCAACGGAGATAGAGTACTCGTTGATATTTTCGATACTGGCGATGATCTGCCGCACGGCAGAGTCACGAAGATAATTGAAAGAGGAATAGATCAGATCGTTGGAACTTACAAATCTCAATGGACAAATTTCGGGTATGTTATCCCTGATGATTCTAAAATAGTTTACGAATTCAGAGCCAATTCAGGTGGTGCGGTTAATATTTCTGATGGTGATAAGGTTGTTTCAAAGATAATACATTATCCTGATGCCGAATCAGAAGGAATTGTAGAAATAATTGCAAATATAGGAAAAGCGGACTTACCTGAATCTGATCTTCCGAGTGTCATAGAAAAATATAGACTTCCGAAACCCGGAGAGTTTCCTGTCGCTGTAATAAAGGAAGTCAAAAAACTTCCGGCTGATGTTACAGAAGAGGATATGGTCGGACGGAAAGATATGAGATCAAAGCATGTCTTTACAATAGATGGAGATGACGCAAAAGACTTTGATGATGCGGTATCCATTGAAAAGCTTGACAACGGCAATTACTTGCTCGGAGTTCACATAGCTGACGTATCGCATTATGTGAAGGAGAATAGTGCGCTTGACAAAGAGGCTTTCAACAGGGGAACGAGTGTTTACCTTTTAGATACCGTCATTCCTATGCTTCCATTCGAACTTTCCAACGATCTATGCAGTCTCGTCGAGGGAAAAAACAGACTTACAGTTTCTGCCGAAATGGAAATAGATGATTATGGTAGAATACTTAAACAGCAGTTCTCAAGGAGTGTAATAAGATCCGTTAAAAGGTTAACTTACAACAAAGTAACAAAGCTTCTCGAAGATCCTGATGATGAGGTCGAGCGTGAAATAGGGTTTCTGAGAAGTGATCTCGAGATGATGATGGAACTCGCACATATCATAAAAACGAGCAGACTCGGAAGGGGATCGATAGAATTTCAGTCAGATGAGGTAAAAATTTCCATCGGCAAGGATGGTAAGGTCGAGGATATCTCTTTGAGAAAGCAGAATATTGCCGAGATGATCATCGAAGAATTCATGATAACCGCAAACGAGTCTGTTGCTGAGATCTTCGACAGAAGCGAGTTTCCTTTCATTTACAGAATACATGCCCAGCCTGATGCTGAGACGTTGAGCCAGCTTTCTGAATATCTTAAAGCCGTAGGAATAAAATTCAAGATCACAGAAAATATTCAGCCGATAATGATCCAGAGGATACTTGAACAGATAAAGGGTCACCCCCTTGAGTCAGTCATACAGAGATTGCTTGTAAGGTCAATGAAGAAGGCCGTGTATTCAGAAACCAATGTTGGTCATTTCGGGCTTGCTTCTTTGAATTACACGCATTTCACAAGTCCAATAAGAAGGTATCCCGATCTTATAGTTCACAGGCTTTTGAAGGTATATATTGAAAGAAATGACTTTTCGAAGAAGGAAGTTGAAAAGTACTTGAAACTTTTGCCGGTTATAGCAAATCAGAGTTCTCAAAGAGAGGTAATCGCCGATCAGGCTGAGAGAGATCTCATCGCAATGAAAAAAGTCGAGTATGTTCAGGATCATATCGGAGAGGTCTTTGATGTAGTCGTAACCGATGTTACTGATTTTGGTCTCTTCGTTGAAATGCCTGACAAGACCATAAGCGGTCTCATTCATATCTCAACACTTAATGATTATTACATTCATGATGAGAAGATGAATATGCTGGTAGGAAGTAATACTGGCAGGACTTTCAAAATAGGAGATAAATTAAAGGCTAAGATAGCATCTGCCGATAAAGCAAAAGGAATAATAGATTTTGTCCTGGAGGAAAAGAAAAATGGACGCATTGGAAAAGGAAAAACTGATAAAAAGGTTGAAAAGAATCGAGGGTCAGGTAAGAGGCATTCGAACAATGATAGAAGAGGAAAGGGTGTGTCCTGACATTCTTCTCGAAATTTCGGCGGCAAAATCCGCCCTTGATTCGGCTGGAAAACTTTTGACAAAAAGCTACACTTATGAATGTATAAAGGATCTGTCTGAGAGCGGAAATGAGGAAAAACTGGATTCGTTAATTCAGGCTATCTTCAGATATCGCTGAAAGGAGAGTTTAAGTGAGAAAATTACAAAAAATAATAGTGTCAACGTTTCTTATCACCGCAATCGTTGGAATAGCATGGGCAACTGAAAGCCTTGCGCAATCAACTTCTGATACTGTGGGTCAGGTGTTAAAACTCATAAATATGTATTATTACCACGCTTCGGCCGTTGATTATGGAAAACTTCAGGATGCTGCAATAAATGCGATCATTGCGAATCTTGGTGGCCATTTCACTTACTATTTCTCACCAAGCGAAGTTAAAGAATTCAGCATTCAAACAACTTCACAATACGGTGGAATCGGGACTGAAGTGACGTACAATGCAACAAGTAATGCTATAGAAGTTATAAGCCCAATGTATGATTCACCTGCAGAGATGGCTGGTATTAAAAGTGGTGATCTTATCACATCAATTGACGGTACAAGCGTTAAGGTACTCGGATATCTTCAAGCTGTCGATGCATTGCGTGGAAGCCCGGGTTCCAAAGTCACCGTTCAAATTTACAGACCATCAGATAAAACAACGATGACTTTTGTTCTGACACGCCAGACGATAGAGTTAAAAACTGTCAAATCCGCGACATTTGAAGCTTCTGGTGTAAAGATCGGTTATATAAGAATAACGAATTTCAGTGAAACAACAGCAAATGATTTTAACAGTGCTTTTGCATCTCTTCTAAACCAGAATATAAAAGCTCTTGTGCTCGATTTAAGGGACGATCCCGGCGGTCTCTTCACGGCTGCTCTTGATGTTGCAAGTCAGTTCTTACCGCAGGGTAAGCTGATAGTCACTATGAGGGATAGAAATGGAATGGAATATCCATTTAAATCTTATGGAGGTCTTGATCCACATATACCGGTCGTTGTGCTTGTGAACAACGGATCGGCATCTTCGTCTGAAATAGTTTCATCTTCTCTACGGGATAACGATATCGCCGTCCTTGTCGGTGAACGGACATTTGGAAAGGCTGCCGTTCAGACTGAATTTCCTTTGAACAACGGTGGATTGCTTTTGCTTGTGACCGATCACTATTTCACTCCAAATGGTCAGGATATAAATCTAAAGGGCATAGAACCGGATTACGTTGTCAGTGAAGGTGCGACTCCGAGTCAGGCTGAAAGTTACAAGCAATTAATCCAAAGTGTTGTGACAACAACCCAGAGTACCGCAACGGTCGATTTGAAAGATCCACAAGTCAGCAAAGCAGTTGAGATTCTTGTAAAAGAAGTTGAAGAAGGTATCACATTTCCTAAAAATTTAAAATGATCGGACAAAAAATAATTTTAAGCCTGCATTATGGCAGGCTTTATTTTTTATATTGTACGTAGCATCTGACCAAGCTGGGGGAGAAAATCTTTTTTACGTGACATGACATTATTCAGTCTGAGGGGTTGTGTCTTTGTTCCAAATTTTAAAAGATATTCTTTATCTGCAATCGTAAAAAGGTCTGTCGATTGCTCAAAAATATTGGTAAACATCGTAAAAAAACCATCCACTCTCATTGTATCTTTGATCTTTTCCATCTCAAAAAGGATCTCTTCTCTTCTTGATACTGTGATATCAAAAGACGGAATCATAACCTGTGAAACTATGATATTCTTCCCAAAAAGGTTGTATCTTTTCATATCACGCGTTAAAATTTCGCTCATTGAAAGCCCATCTAAAGCCATTCCTGCTTTGATCAATTTCGTCCCGTATTCTACCGAATCCACTCCGGCTATCTTTGAAAGGTACTCAACAGCTTTTAAATCTTTCGAAGTCGTCGTTGACAATTTCATCACGAGAGTATCAGAAAGAATTCCACTCAACAAAATGCCTGCGATCTTCGAATCTGGATCAATTCCTGCTTCGATAAACTTCAAAGTTATTATGGTAGAGGTAGATCCTATTGGATCATTTAAAAATTTGACGGGCTTTAGCGTACTTATCGTGCCTATTCTATGATGATCTATTATTTCAATGATTTCCGCCCCGTCAATTCCATCTACAGCTTGATCGTACTCGTTATGATCAAGCAAAATTACGGACTTTTTTACATCCTGAAGAAGTGTAGTCCTTGTGATAACACCTATAAGTCTTTCATTTTCATCCACAACACAGGCTGTTCTGAATTTTGACTCGTAAACAACTTTTCTGGCAAATTTCATAGAATCTTCCATTTTTAACATTGGCACATCTGTTGCCATAATCATATTTGCCGGAAGTGAGAGATTTATCATCTTTCCGACGCCAAATGCATCAAGATCCGTTGATAGGATGGAAACCCTGCGTTTCTTTGCCTCGTTTATAACTCTTTCACCTATCGGTGCTCCATTTGCGATTACGAGGGCCGCTATACCAAGATTTATGAAAGCCAGCTGATCTGGTTCATTGTCACCGACTATGGCGATATCTCCTGGAGTTAATTTTGAAAGTGCCACATGAAGAGCATCTATGGCTGTATAAACTTTGCCATCCAAGATTTCATTTGCTTTGACGATTATTTTTGCGTTCAAAATTCCCGAAAGCGTTTCAAGCTTTATTGGAGATATTTGAAGCTGCTCGATTTTAAGTTTCCTCACATATGCCTTTGCAAGTCCTCTTTCACTGACAAGCCCAATAAGTTTACCGTCTTCGTCAGTTATAGGAACATTTTTTATGTCGTGCTTCTCCATAAGAAACGCAACATCGACCGTTGGAACAGATTCTTTTGCACTTATCGGAGTAGAAAATTTTACATCTGAGACTCTTGGTTCGACATTTTCGATGTATAAAGGCGGATCAATCTCAAAGGTTGTTAAAACAAAAGACGCTTCAGAATTCATATCCCCGCATCTTGCGGGTATGTATTTGCCCGGTTCAAAATGATTCAAAAGATCTGCATACCCAATCACGCTACATATCGCATCTGTATCCGGATGTTTATGACCTATTATGTAAACCTTTCCCATACAAACAATCACCCTATCCTTTCAGGTGTGAAACAAGCAAAAGCAGATCACTTGGTGTTACCCCTTGTATTTTTGCAGCCTGACCGAGCGTTGTAGGTTTAATTTTTATGAGTTTTTGTTGTGATTCGGTTGAGATGCCAACGATCTTTGAAAAATCAAAACCCGGTGGTATCTTTATTCTATCAAGCTTTGAAAGCTTTTGAATCTCTTCCATCTCTTTATTTATGTATCCCCTGTATTTTATCTCTACCTCAACCTCGTTTATAGCCTCAGGATCGGTTATGGGTTCTGGATCAAATTGAACTATTTCTCTGTACTTAATGTCAGGCATACGCAGGAGGTTTGCCAAAGATGAGGTCTTATCATTTTCGATTCTTTCTTTAAAAGTTTCAGGCACTTTGATACGTACTTTTTCAAGCCTTTCAAGAGATTTAGCAACATCACGTTCAAGGTTTAAAACCTTTTCGTAAAAAGATTTATCAACGATGCCGGCCTGATATCCATACTTTGTAAGTCTTAGATGTGCGTTATCGTTTCTAAGAAGAAGCCTGTATTCTGCACGTGATGTAAGCATTCTGTAAGGTTCATCAACGCCTTTTGATATAAGATCATCAACGAGTACACCTATGTAAGCCTCATGCCTTCCAAAAACTATCTGATCCTGGCCTTTGAGTTTCAATCCCGCGTTGATCCCTGCTAAAATACCCTGACCTGCAGCTTCTTCATATCCACTCGTCCCGTTAACCTGCCCAGCAAAGTAAAGATTTTCGATAACTTTAGATTCAAGTGAGGGAGAGAGCTGTGTCGGATCGGCGTAATCGTATTCAACAGCGTAAGCAGGCCTGATTATAATCGCATGTTCAAAGCCCTGAAGCGTACGTAACATTTCTATTTGAGCATCATATGGTAAAGAAGTACTGAAACCATTTATGTAATATTCCATCGAATCTCTACCTTCTGGCTCTACGAATAGCTGATGTGAATCTCTGTCTGGAAATTTAACAACTTTATCTTCTATCGAAGGACAGTATCTCGGGCCTATCGAATGTATTAGCTTGACATCACCGTACATTGGAGAAAAATGGAGATTTTCACGGATTATGCTATGAGTTTTATCATTTGTTCTCGTTATATAACATGGATGCGTTTTGGGAAGTACTACAGGCTGATCTCTGTAAGAAAAAGATAGCGGTTCATCGGCGGTATCCTGTTTTTCCAGGGCTGAAAAATCTATAGAAGTTTTTAAAATTCTTGGAGGTGTACCTGTTTTGAAACGTTTCATCTTTATGCCAAGTTTTGTGAGATTATCCGTAAGTCCTTCAGCCGGAGGTTCTCCAAGACGGCCAGCAGGCATAGAGTTCGGGCCTATGAAGATTTTCCCGCCGAGAAAGGTGCCGGTTGTGATAATGGCAGCTTTACATATATAAGAAATACCCAGAGCCGTTCCAACACCGCTTACTTTTCCATTTTTTACAAAAATTTCCGTTGCAACACCTTGTCTTAAAGTTAAGTTTTTTTGATTCATTAAAATATCTTTTGCATTCTTCGAATAGATGTACTTGTCTACCTGAGCACGCAATGCCTGAACGGCTGGGCCTTTAGATGTGTTCAAGATTCTTATATTTATCATTGCTTGATCTGTTATTTTAGCCATATCACCGCCTAAAGCATCCACTTCTCTTGCTATTATTCCTTTTGCTGGGCCTCCAACAGCAGGATTGCATGGAGTCCATGCGACGTTGTCAAGGTTTATACCTAAAAGCAGGGTTCTAAAACCCTGCCTCGATGTAGCGAGAGCTGCCTCGACTCCCGCGTGACCCGCACCTATTACAATTACATCATACTCTTCCATTCAAACTTTCACCGCTGATTTCAGCGTCTGAATCATATCAAGACGCTCCCAGGAAAGATCAAGATCATCACGGCCAAAATGACCGTAGGCAGCGACCTGCCTGTAAATAGGTCTTCTAAGCTTGAGATTTCTTATTATTGCACCCGGTCTGAAATCGAAAGCTTCGTTCACGATCTTTGAAAGCTCGATATCCGGTATCACACCAGTTCCATATGTATCTATGAAAAGTGAAACCGGTCTTGAAACACCTATTGCGTATGCAACTTGAATGAGGCATTTATGGGCGAGTTGTGCGGCAACTATATTTTTGGCAACGTATCTTGCCATATAAGATGCTGATCTATCAACCTTCGTTGGATCCTTACCACTGAAAGAGCCACCACCATGAGGTGCAACACCACCGTATGTATCGACGATTATCTTTCTTCCAGTTAAGCCGGTATCTCCCATAGGACCGCCTATTACAAAGCGGCCTGTTGGATTTATGAAGATCTTCGTATCTTTTTTTATAAGATGTTTCGGTATTACTTGATTTATAATCTCTTCTCTTATCCCATTTTCGAGATCCTGGCGTGATACATTTGAATCATGCTGTGCCGATACCACTATCGCATCAACAGCAACAGGTTTGCCATCATCATCGAATTCAACTGTAACCTGAGTTTTTCCGTCCGGCCTTAAAAAATCAAGAGTTTTATCTTTTCTTACCTCTGCGAGTCTCTTTGCAAGTTTTTGAGCCAAAGATATACTCAAAGGCATATATTCGGGAGTTTCATCAGTTGCATATCCAAACATTATACCCTGATCTCCTGCACCGAGTTTTTCAACTTCATCTACGACTTTCTCTCCTTCTTTAATTTCAAGCGCATTATCAACACCAAGCGCTATGTCTGGAGACTGTTCATCTATGGCCGTGACAACGGCGCATGTTTCCCCATCAAAGCCGTATTTCGCCCTTGTGTATCCTATGTCCAGAACCGTTTTTCTGACAACTGAAGGGATGTCTATGTAGGCCTTCGTAGTCATCTGTCCGCCCACCATAACCTGTCCTCTGATGACGAACGTCTCAACAGCGACTCTACTCTGAGGATCCTGAGCTATCGCTTCGTCCAGAATAGCATCCGAAACCTGATCCGCTATCTTATCTGGATGCCCTTCCGTAACACTTTCACTTGTGAAAAGCTTTTTCACTTCCGTTCCTCCTTTGACTTTAAAAGTTCTTCGTATTCTTGGGGAGTCAAGAAATGACCTCCATGTATTTCCGAAGAGAGCACTCTGTAATCTCCATCCAATTCTATATGAACGGTTACCTTATCATCAGGTATCTGTCCGACGAGTTCCTTATCAAGAAAAATTGCGGCTCCTTCATCATAATTTATCTGAAAATCATATCCTTTTATAAGAAACGATCTGAAGGTAGTGCCTTTCTGGCTTTCGATGTACATTACCATCCCATTTTTCTCGCCATATAAGGGACCCATCTCTTTTTTCTTACCGAACAGCATTTTTTTCAACCTCCATAACCTTTTTCAAAATCACGGGATTGATCTTCAATCTGGCATTTACAATTCCGTTGTTATCGGTTGAATCGATCACGCGAACGCCTTCCATAACAGAAATCTGCGACCATTTGTAAGAATCGAGTTTAACTTCACGAAACACATAAAGAGCTGTAAGCTCTTCCCGCACCCTGCTGATCAGATCTTCAATATAAAGTCCTTTAACGGCTGAAATGAAGATCATATCAGGATGTTCTCTTGACAGAATTGAAAGTTTTTCCCTATCGCAGAGATCTATTTTATTTATAACTTTAAGAATTGGCAACTCTGAAGCTCCGATCTCTTTTATAGTTTGCATGGATACGACGTATTTTTTTTCAAAATTTTCATCATTGCCATCTAAAACGAGCAGAAGCAGGTCGGCATCTTTTATCTCATCAATAGTTGATTTAAAAGCTCTCACGAGCTGTGTAGGGAGCTTTGAAATAAAACCAACGGTATCAGAAAAAAGTGCGGAAACATTTTGACCAAGCCACACTTTTTTAGTTATGGGATCGAGAGTTGTAAAAAGTCTATCTTCACTTTTCACATTAAAACCACTCAAAGCTTTTAAGAGCATCGATTTGCCGGCATTTGTATATCCGACTATCGAAACACGCGGAATAGCAGATGCTTCTCTTTTTACTTTTTTTACATTTTTATTTTTAGATATTTTCTCAAGTTCCTCATGCAAAGCAGATATTTTGTTTCTTATTTTTCTTCGATCTATTTCAAGTTTGGATTCACCGGGTCCAACGGTTCCTATACCACCGCCCTGACGTGAAAGATCATGAGACCCTCTCAAATGTGATAGCTCATATTCAAGCGTTGCAAGCTCAACCTCTATCTTTCCCTCATTCGTCGTTGCACTTGTCGCAAAGGCTTTCAGTATGATCTGCGTTCTATCCAAAATTTCAATTTTCAATATCTCACGTATTTTTTCTCTTTGAGCGGCACCGATCTCATCATCTACAACAACAGCATCGGCGCCGTACAAATCAACAAATCTAGCAATTTTCTCGAGCTTTCCTTTTCCCATGTAAGACGGTGAGGGAGCTCGAAGTAATTGCCAAAAATTAGCAACCGGATCTATACCTATACTTCTGACTAATTCTGAAAGTTCCGACAGACTTCTTTCGATCTCAAATCCCTTATTTTGAGTTACACCAAGTAATATAGCCCTTCTCAATTCTCTTCTTTTTTCCCCTCCTCTTCCAGTGTTTCAGGACCAAGCGCTTCAACAAGATCTACATAATCTGACGGGATGATCGTGCTTATCGCATGCTTGTAAACCATGTTCTGCTGTCTTCCGCTTTCGATGAGGATCGTGTAATTGTCAAAAGACCTTATCAATCCTTTGACTTGAAACCCGTTAACAAGATAAACCTTTGCTTCCATCTTATTTTTTCTTAGATAATTCAAGAGTCGATCCTGCAAATTTTGTTTTTCCATCATCTGGCCCCCCAGTTAAGAATTTTGAGAATTTTATTCAAAACCTGATCATTTTCCTGCGATACATCTAACCACACAGCATCTGGATATTTTCTAAACCATATCAATTGTCTCTTAGCATAATGATGCGTTTCAAGCTTTATTTTCTCGATGCATTCTTCAAGATCTATCGCACCTTCAAGATATTGTACCACTTCTTTGTACCCTATGGATCTCATGGAATTAAGATTGGGAGAATAACCCATATCGATGAGATGAGCAACTTCCTCAATAAAACCATTCTTGAACATCCGTTCAACTCTTTCGTCTATCTTTTTGTAAAGCTCTTGCCTGTCCATATGAAGGACAAAGATCACGAACCTTTCATCTTTCATCCTCTTATTCCATAACTCAGATATACTTTCTCCGGTCGATAAATAAACCTCGAGAGCCCTTACAGTTCTTACCAGATCGCGCGGAGCAAATTTCTTTGCTGCGACAGGATCAACGCTCAAAAGTAATTTTCTCAATGAACCCGGGCTTTCTCTTTCAAGATTCAAAAGGGCATCTCTCAATCTTACATCTTTTGAAGGGCCATCGAAAATTCCATACTTCAACGCCTCGATGTAAAGACCGCTCCCTCCGACAAGAATAGGCTTTTTACTCTTCAAAATGATTTCATCGACGATTTTCAATGCGAGATCTCTAAACTTCTTCACGTCAAATTCTTCATCCGGATTTACAATATCTATCATATAATGTAGTATCTCGTTTCTTGAATTTTTATCGATTTTTGATGTACCGATGTCCATGTAATTATATATCTGCATTGAATCAACTGAAATTATTTCACCATCGATTATCTCCGCAAGCTTCAATGCCATATCACTTTTTCCAACTGCAGTCGGACCTGCTATTATTGGAATCTTCAAAGTTCTATCACTCCGTATCCAACATTACTTTTCATGCTTCCAACAACACTATCGAATCTGTACCTCTCAAAGATCGTATCATTCCATCTTGCTTTTACGACGATCCTTTTTTTGGCTATTCGTTTTATCGCTTCCACATCTTCCGGATCTATTCCCGAATGATCCGCAAAAGGTCTCAATTTGTTAATAGCAGTTGATGCATAATCTGGATGCTCGAACATAGGATCAACGTATACGCAATCGAATGCTCTTTCTGTTTTTCTCACAAAATCTTTGTAATCAGCTTCTATTATCTCGATTTTTGTGATAGCGTCTAGAATCCAGGCTGGAATATTTCGCTCCAATGCATTTTTCATGCCATCTTCCACTATAATTTTTATAATTTTAGAACTTTCAAGGCATGTAACTTTTCCATGCGGTAAAAAATGAGATATGAGAAGAGCCTCACTTCCAAGGCCCATCGTACAATCGAGAACACTTTCGTCTCCATTCAATTTCAAAGAACTGATGAGATAATCTTCCTCATCTGACTCAATGTTTGATTTTCTAAGAATTGCCAAAGATGGATGAAAGAACAATTTCTGATCATCTTTAACTGCCGAGATGCCGTTTTTTTCTATTATTATCACGCTTTCACCCGGATAAAAAATAAGATGGCGCCTTAAAATATATCTCCCTCCGAGTTCGGATGCTAGCGCTTTTGCCTTAATGACCTGTTGGAGATCCGGCTTGTGGGATGTTGTTACGATTATTCGCAACCTGTAATTCCAGCTCCTTCATCGTTTGTTGAAGATAATCGAGTTCCTGTTTCGTTTTATCATATTCTTTCAAAATCGTTTGATAATCACTTTTTGCTTTCAGGTAGGAGATGTAAGAAACCACATCGAAATACACAAGCCACCCCGCTATCACTAAAAGTAAAATAAGAATAATCTTTCTTTTCATAGTGTCAAAGAAATATTACTCGCATTGATCGTGATCGTCGTTGAAACAATCGTTTGAGTTGCACTCTGTATCGATATATTTGCTTTGTACCCTAAAGAAGTTATCGCTTTAAAAGGATAAAGCGTGAAATTAAAAGCATCATTGACAGAATTCCAGTAAGCCTGTGCTGTGAAAGCATAAGAACTTGCAAAATCAGATATCTGCGCAAAACGATAAACTCCTGGATCCTGCGTTAAAGAAAAATGAACAGCATTCAGGGTAAGAAGTGCGTTCCTGTCAAATCCTCTGGCGCTTATCTTTGAAAGTGTCGTTGATGATGTAGAAAGTTCTGATAAATTCCATAAAATTAAAACTGTTTTATTTTGCCCTTTTGATATCTGAAAAGGTTGGGAAACCATAAGGTTATTATAAGCATAAACAGGAACGGTAATGGAAGTTGAAACAGGTACCGTGAATTGTGATCCGTTGCCAAGCACGATCGTCGCAGTAGGCCCTATGTTTATTGAAAACGATGGTATTAAATAGCTCTGATTCTCTATCGATATGCTTTGGAGATTGTTTATCGGTTGAATCTGTTGCGATACAAGATCCAGCGGTGCATTGTACATTGAATTCATCGCTACGCCATTCGCAGTTATAGATTTCAAAAAGACATAAACATGGGTAATCGAAGAAAAAGGCGTTGCTTGATTGTAAGTATCGTAAGAGATGGTTGTTGTCATCTGAAAACATCCCGAAAGTACCAAAATGATCGCCAAAATTGAAATGCCTATAGATACAATGATCAACTTTTTCAAAATTCTTCACCTATCCTTTTTATTCTTTAGCCTTAAATTCCCACGCTCTTAAAGATTCGACTATTTCATCAAGATCTCCGTTCATAATTTCGTCGATCCTGTGAGAAGTAAAAGAATTTCTATGATCGGTGATCCTGCTTTGCGGAAAGTTGTAAGTTCTTATCTTCTCACTTCTTTCGGCCATTCCTATTTGCTTCTTCCTCATATTTGAAAGTTTTTGATCTTCTTCTTCTTTTTTCATTTCAAAAAGCCTTGATCTTAGTATTTTCATCGCTATGACTCTATTTTGAATTTGAGATCGTTCTGATTCACAGACAACCACAACTCCCGTAGGTATATGAGTGATCCTCACGGCCGATTCAGTACGATTAACGTGCTGTCCTCCGGCCCCGGAAGATCTGAAAGTATCTATTCTAAGATCTTCAGGATCTATTTGAACATCAACCTCCGTTGCTTCAGGCAAAACAGCAACTGTTGCTGTTGAAGTGTGTATTCTTCCAGAAGCTTCAGTTAGAGGTACTCTTTGAACCCTGTGAACTCCACTTTCATACTTGAAAAAATTATACGCTTTTTTTCCAGAAACAGAAAAGATAACCTCCTTAAACCCGCCGAGCTCCGTTTCATGTGCTTCTAAGATCTCGGCATTAAGTCCATGGTGTTCAGCGTACTTGAGATACATCCTTAAAAGATCGCCGGAAAAAATAGCGCTTTCCTGTCCACCTATCCCTGCGCGTATCTCAACTATGACATTCCTGTTTGACTCTGGATCCATTGAATTTATAAGCTTTTGAGCTTCATTTTCAATGATAGAAAGTTCTTTTTCTTTATTAGAAAGTTCTTCAAAGATCTCATTCATCAACTCCTGGGAATCCAGCGATCTTAGATCCTTTATCTCTTGATTTACCTTCAGATATTTATCATAAAGCTCTGCAGCTTCTTCAACGGCGGAAAGCTCTTTTGAATATTTGGTGACAAGATCAGGAGATTTTATAACTTCTTCTTTCAGAAGCATTTTATTTAACTCCTGATATCTTTCATAAAATTTCTTAAGAGATTCTATCATATTTTAACCCCTTTAATTATGGCATGAACTACCCTGCCGTATAGACGGTGAAGCTTCCCCGATATTTTAGTATTGAGAAGCGGTATGATACAAATGCATCGCAAGTTCATCTCAGCCTTGCAGGTGGCATTTGCAGCGTAGGGAAGACAGACACCAATTTTACACATGGTTTGGTATAAAAAATTTGAATGTTCATTCAAAGTCCACAAGATCTTGGATCTTTTCAAGTGTTTTTGAACCTATACCTTTGACATTAAGAAGATCTTTGGGACTATGAAAAGGCCCGTGAGATTCTCTGTAAGAAATTATCTCGCGAGCTTTAACTTCTCCTATTGATGAAAGATTCTCTATCTCCTCTAAAGTTGCCGTGTTTATTTTAATCTTAGGCTTTGACACATTTTTATAAGATACATCAGAAGAGAAACCGGTTATCAAATCTGATATCTTTGAAAGTGTCGATTTACCTATACCTTTAACATTCAGGAGGTCAGAGGCCTGAGAAAAAGATCCATATGACGTCCTGTAATCCACTATGGCTTTTGCTTTCGAAGGTCCTATCATCGGGAGTTTATCTATATCTTTCACATCTGCTGTGTTTATATTTATGAGCTTGAAAGTGTTAGGTGAAGCCTGCTTCGTCGCAACAGGATCATCTTTCACGAGATTTTTAAAAGGTGTGAAAATGACGAGAACACCTGCTACTGCAACTAAAATTGATGTTCCGATAAGAATCCTCGTTTGAGTCTTCATGGAATCTGTCTTACAAGCCAGGAAGAAATTCCAGATCCAACTATGGATACCACGTTTGAGTTAGAAACAGAATTCGCATAATTTAATGCTGTCATGTACGTTGGGAATACGCCTATGAAGAGTGCTGACTGTGTCGAATAATCTATCTTGAAAGCCGGTATTCCAGCGCTTCTAAGTGATTGAACGAGTGCAAGCACTCTGTCCGGGTACGGAGAAGATAGGATCTGGATCGAGTATGTCACACCGCTTCCAGGGTATGCAACATAATAAAGACCATTTACCTGCGTTACTTCATACGTACTCACCGAAGAGATTATCGAATTCACCGCACTCAAAGTTGTGGCCGTAACCGTAGTAAGCACAACATTTGAACTCATAGAAGGATTTGCACCTGTAATAAAAGAAGGCGATGATGCAGCCTGGCTGCTTGAAGGCTGAGACGTTTGTGGTGCCTGTTGGACTGAAGGCGATGAAAGAGTTGCAAGATTCGCTAAGACATTTGCGATCTGACTTTTCAAAGAAGAAAGATTTGACTGGGCATCAGCTATTTTTTGATCCTCAGTAATTATCTTTCCGCTTAAATCCGAATAAAGGTTTTTCACATAAACAGTAAGAGATGATATGGTACTTTGCTGCGTTATGAGAGATCTCTGAATTTTTGCCATTCTATCATTCAGAATGGATGTCGTGCTTGCCATGTAAGAGGTTAAAGAAGCAACGGTAGTTTGAGTGTCAGAGATCTTTCTGTTAAAATTCGATATTTGGGAACTTACGACTCCCACCCATATGAGTGATACGAATGCAACGATGATTGCAACGATGATCAGAATAAATTTTAAATCAATATTTTCCTTGTCCATAGATTTCTCCAGTCTCTTATGGAATTTGCCTTGGGAGCCATGAAGAAGCTCCAGAGCCAACTATCCCGCTAACTGTCGAATTGGAAATCGCATTGGCATAATTCGATGCCGTTGTATAGTCTGGAAAGACTCCTATGAAGAGTCCCGATTGCGTTGAGTAATCTATTTTGAAAGCCGGTATTCCAGCGCTTCTAAGAGATTTCACGAGCTCAAGTACTCTATCCGGGTAAGGAGACGAAAGTACCTGTATCGAATAGGTAACTCCGCTTCCGGGGTATGCAAGATAGTAAATGCCGTTGACCTGGGTTACTTCAAATACATTTGTTGAAGAAAGAATAGGTTTCACGGCGTTGAGATTTGTGGCCGTAATGGTTGTAAGTGAAACGTTTGAGTTTAAAGACTCAGGAGCATTTGCAAGTAAAAGTGGGTACGTTACTGATTGCAATGATAGGTATGTAGATTGCAAAGTCGGGAGATTTATCGACATCTGCGTGGAAAGTCTTGTGATGTTAAGTGAATTCAATTTTGTTATGTTTGATGTTAAACTTGCGACACGCGTTGTAAGGGACGCTACACTCGTCTGTGCATTCGAAATTTTTTGATCGATGCCATTGATTTTGCCGCTCAAACCGGCGACCCAGATCAAGGCACCTAAAGCTATCACGATGAAGACGATGAGTAAAACTAATCTTATCATCGAGTACAGATTCTGCTTATCCATTTTAACCTCCCTATTATATCAACCCTTTTGATTGGGCCGAATAAATCATTTCCGTTAAAAAACCAGAGAAAATCTGATAATCTATGGTCTTTCCAATTTTCACGGGCAATTTCATCTTAAGCGGATCTTCGTAATTTGACAGTTGATCCACGGCTTCCGAGAGATCGAGATGAATTTTAGAACATTCTTTCAAGGTTACGTAAATTTCTTCCATTTCTCCATCCGAGAGAAAACCAAGTTTGTTGGAAACGAAAGATTCTATCATTACGCCGTAATACATCGCATTGAGATATGGAATATTGAGCTGTGAGGCCGTAATTAGAGCTTTGGCGCTCTCTTCACCAACATTTTTTTCTCCCACATTTGCTTTCATTCTCAAAATTTCAAATATCACATGTTTTATAACTTCATCGTTGCTTATAAGGTTGGAATCAAGTATTTTCGAGAGAGAATCAAAAAATTTTTTAGAATGAGAAAGGCCAAAAGATATTGCATGGATCATCGCTAATTTTCTTTCTTCGACCGTTTGAGTTTTAACGAATTCTAAGATGTTAACGACTTTATCAGGCTGAAAATTTACCCTCATGGCATCTTTCATCCTGTCAAAATTGAGATAAACTTCATTCCTGAAAAATCCTTCAAGCTGTGCACTCAAAGTCGTCGGAATGAAAACAGATTCGATCTTTGTTTTGTAAGTCGAGATCGCAAAGCCGCACGCATCCAGGACCGTTCCACCGCCTATCACGACCATAACGGGATCATTCAAATCCGAATTGATTATGAGATTTTGAATATCCATGGCACCTATTATTGATTTAGATCTTTCACCTGCAAACATGGGTGCCAGATCGCTGTCATAAGCAATATCTGCATGGAATAGTTTGACCTTTGAATCGACCACGTACAAAAAGTTCCTTTTTGGATAATTAGAAGAAAGAAAAGTTCTTAATTCTTCTTTTCTATCTAAAAGGTGCACGGACATCTTTTTTGAATCGACAGTTTCTGAACTAAAATCCAGTATGAGCAGTAGAACTTACCTCCTTTTCAATCGGAAACGCTTGACGGCTGATTGAACCTGACACTGTCGAATTTTTGAACGAGTATTTTGCCGCCCCTTATGTACGCGATCGCGTTTTCAATAGGTTCCGACATATGTATAACCTTATTTGCTATCTGAATGAGTTCGGGTGCAATAATTGTTGCATATATTATAGCTTCTTCATTACCCTTTGATCCAGCTCTTATAATTCCCCTTGCCTCTCCTATCACCATAACGTTACCGGCCGAGATTATTTCTCCTCCATCATTGAGATTTCCTATGAGCATTACGTCGCCGTCGTAAATTATAGCCTGTCCCGATCTTACAGTCTTCTTTATCACTTTAGTGGGATTGAGCTGCTGGAGACCTTTAGTTTCATCCTCGACGAGGCTGAACTTTTCTTTGATTGACATCGGGTTTTGCCTTACCTTCTGATCCATCTCGCCAACGAGAATTTCTCCAACTTTGAATCCCATTTTATCGAGAAAGGAAACGATCTCCGTAATATCCTTAGAATATTTGTCTTTATTTTTGAGCATAACAGAAATCTTCTCATCATCGGAGAAAAATCCGTTCAACTGGGAAAATTTGTTTGTAATCTGAACAAAAAGATCGTCAAGATCGCTGTACTCCTCGATGTAAAGGACAACTCCTCTTTTCGTCATTCTCAAATCGATATTTCCCATTACCCCACCTCACGATGATACTCAAACTTTCTTACCATTCAAATAATTCAACACATCTCCAACCGTGACGAATTTTTCGAGCTTATCATCCTCAATTTTAACACCGAATTCGTCTTCGAGTGCCATTGCAAGATCAACAACATCGAGAGAATCGGCTCCAAGGTCGTCTATGAAGGACGAATTTTCATTCACCTTCGTTATATCGACACCTAACTTTTCAGCAACGATCTTTCTTACCTTTTCAGAAAGATTTTCCATTTTGATACTCCTTTCAAAAGTCCTCTGGAAATTCATAACTTATTTTACCAAATTTTTCATGAGTTATTTCTCTGTGAAGCGTCAAAAGAGTTCTATTAACATCAAGAAGACCACCCTTTAATATAAATCCTCTTTGGAATCCGTAACTTTCAATCTTTTTAACGGTAGAATCGCCTTCTCCTATCTTGTCTATCAGATCCGGTCTTACCTTTGAGATGAGATCGAGTTCATAATAGACCAGAGCTTCAAAATCTACCTGCTCGATGTCTATGACATTGCACAATCCCAGTTTGGCGTAAAGTATTTCATTCGACACCCGCGGATAAGTTATGCCGGGCGTATCAAGTACTTTCATTCTTTCATCTATCCTTATCCATTGAACGGATCGAGTTATACCTGGTTTATCGCCTATCGCAGCGGCTCTTCTTTTCTTGATCATATTTACAAGCGTTGATTTTCCTACATTTGGCATGCCAACTATCAAAATATTTGTTTCTCTTTCTGATCTGAAAGGTTCGAAAAGTGGTTTAACACTCTTCATCTCTTTTATTGACCCGACCGATACATCTACCCCATCTTTTTTAAATTTATTAAGCCACCTATCCGTAACGGCCTGTTCAGCAAGATCGGCTTTATTCAAGAAGATGATTCGTTTCTTGTTTCCAAAGTAAGGCTCGATGTCCAAAGGTCTAGTTGCCATCGGCGCTCTCGCATCAACGATCTCTATTACCCCACTCACTATCTTTATGAGCGATTTAACAGTCCTTTTCGCTTTTTCTATATGAGATGGATACCATACATCCATTTATTTCATCGCCCCAAATCTGTTTAAAGGCCATATTCGTAAAAATGGCGTTCCTATCATGTTCGACATCGGTACAAAACCCCAGTATCTGCTGTCGAATGAATCCATTGTGTTATCTCCCATTGCGAAAAAATATCCATCTGGCACTTGTATTACAATATTTCCTGATGCATCCTTTGTAACATAGTTCCCCCATTTTGAAGCAACCGAGTTGTAATATGTGGTGTAGTCCATATCCTGATTGTAATATGCAAAGTACTGATAATAAGGACCTACATAATTGGCAGGATATGCCATTTCTTTATAAAAATCTGGATTCTCAAAAATTCCCGCTTTGACATACTCCCAATTTTTCAGCATATCGGGTACTTTGCCGTTCACCTCAACATGATAAGCCTGGTAACTGTAAGAAACGATCGGAGATAGTGTCTGTTTTACAGGTTGACCGGCTCCAAAGATAGGTTGATTAGTTTGCAAATATTGTCCGGCTACCGGTACAAGCGTCACAGTATCACCGCCAACAGCTATAATTCTTTTTACATATTTAACATGTCCTTTGAAATGGACAGGGCTTAAAGCGTCCATAAACTGATCAAAGGGACCAAGCATGGCCAGAGATGATTTATCAACGAATGGCGTCCAGAAAACGATTATATCTCCGAGTTTCAAAGTGTTATAATGCCAGGAAATTTGATCTATAAACATCCTATCTCCCGGTATTATCGTGGGAATCATCGATCCCGTTGGAACGATCATCGTATCGAGAACGAAAAGTTTTATCGGAATGACTATGAGTATAGCAATAACGATCGCTTTGATCCATTCCCATGTCTCATGTTTGGCTTTCTTCGAAAAAGTGTTATCTGATTTGACTTTCGAAATTTTAGCCACTTTTCAACACCTTATGCGCTTGGTGCCTGACGTCTTTCCTTCATCCTTGCTTTCTTACCTTTGAGCTCTCTTATATAGTAAAGTTTAGCTCTTCTCACCTTGTTATGCCTTACAATTGATATATCCTTTATAGATGGGCAGTTGAAAGGGAAAATTCTCTCTACACCAATTGCATTGTGCGAGATCTTTCTCACTGTGAAAGTCCTTCCGCCAGAAGATCCTGACATCGCTATGACAATTCCTTCAAAGATCTGCCCTCTTTCCTTTCCACCTTCCACAACTGCAGTCGTAATCTTCACGACGTCACCAATCGCTATACCTGTCAATTCTTTTTTATCGGGCATTTCAATGGCTCTTATGAGTTGATCCATTTTAATTTACCTCCTTAATGAAATACATCTTCTCCTATCACTCTATCTAAGGTTATCGAAACTGCCGATCTAACAGAGAGATGATTGTAATCAGACACCGCTCTTATCGGCTCCAAAGAAATTTCACATGTATCAAGTATTTCTTGTGGCATGCCCTGTCCTGTGCCAAATAGGAAGAGGATTGGTTTTTCCGAATTTAAAACCAGCTTTTTCATTTGGTCATACGATATGGTATTAGGCCTGATTCTGGCTGATGTGAAAACCTTTAAAGGAGCCATTCCTTCGATCTGCGTTACTTCTTCTATGAGATCTTCATAATAAGAGACCATTTTAACAAGTTTCAAAGCCTCAAATCTCGAAGAATTGTAATCTCTACCAAAATCACTGCCCCAAAAACTTAAAACTCTCGTTATTATCTGCTTCTGAACTGGTAAATTGTTAACTATGTAGTATTTTTTTATCTTGTATGTTCTGCATGTTCTTGCAATGTCATGCACATCCATGTTTACAACAGCCGTTGTGACTATTCTTCCATCCTTGCCTATCATCGGATAATGCAGGACAGCAACGTATATTCTGTTTAGCATTCTTTCTTCTTCCTTAAAAGTTCGATCAATGCAGCTTTTTCTTCGAATGAAAGTTCTCTTTCTAAAAAAAGATCCGGCCTCTTTAAAATAGTT
The DNA here is from genome assembly GCA_031962125.1 of Mesoaciditogaceae bacterium. Lineage (GTDB taxonomy): Bacteria > Thermotogota > Thermotogae > Mesoaciditogales > Mesoaciditogaceae > JAVRKU01. Next base: position 42,038 of record JAVRKU010000005.1, read on the forward strand.
CTCATCAAAGCATCTTTGAGCAGATATTTTCCTATTTTAGCGTGATCTCCGGATCGCAGTATTTCAGGTACGCTCATGCCTCTATACTCTGCTGGGCGTGTATAATGAGCATGATCTAAAATACCTGAAAAAAATGAATCCTGCTTGACAGATTCGTATTTTCCAACGATGCCCGGTATCATTCTGGCGATTGCATCAATAAAAACCATAACAACTGCTTCAGCACCACTTACGACAAAATCCCCTATGGAGATCTCCTCATCCACGATAGTCATTATTCTCTCATCCAGACCTTCATACCTTCCACATATAAACATCACATCAGATCTTTTTGAAAGTTCGATGGCTTTAAGTTGATCGAATCTTTCACCCTGTGGTGATGGATATACTACATACGGTCTTTCATAATTTAAAAGATATCTATCGAACATCTCAAAGACGGGCTCTACCTTCATAACCATTCCAAGCCCTGTTCCATAGGAATAATCATCCGTTGTCCTGTGTGAATCGCAGGTGTAATCCCTTAAATTTATGATCCTTAAAGATATCTTTTCATCTTCTATGGCTCTACCGACAACGCCAAATTTCTTGAAGGGATCAAAGAATTCAGGAATGGTCGTAACAACCTCTATTCTCAATCAGAACCACTCCATCTTTCTGACAACAATTTTCCGGGCTTTCAAATCCATCTCGATCACGTAGTCCTTTATAATGGGGATGAGAATCTCTTCATTCCCAACGATCAGAACATCATTAGATCCTGTCTGGATTATATCCACAACTTTTCCAAGAAGATCGCCATTTTCGTAATACACTTCAGAATCAATAACTTGATAGAAATAATATTCATCTTTTTCAAGCACAGGAAGATCGGATTCATTGACATATATCAAATTACCAGAAATTCTTCGTGCTTTGTCTATTGTCCCAACGCTGGAAAGTTTGGCTATGTAGTAATTATTCATTTTGGTTATCGATTCAACCGTCATTTTGAAGCTTTTTTTAGAATTTTGACCTATCCACACCTCATGATTTACGAATTTTTGAAGTGTCTCTTGATCAGCATAAGCGTAAATTTTGACACTTCCGTCAAGTCCGAAGGTGGAAAAGATCTTTCCGATCGCAACAAGATTCATCTGATCACCTTTAACTCAAATTCTCCTTCCCCTTTTTTCAAAGACCTCAAAGTCAAATCTATCGATTTTATTGTTTTTCCATCTTTTCCTATGATCTGACCTATGTCCTCATCGGAAGCGAAGATCTCGTAAATGATCTTCTTCCCTTCAAATTTCTCTGAGATCCTCACGAATTCAGGCCCTTTACAAATTGACTTGATAAAAAATTCAAGAGGTTCCTTGAGATCCATGGTTTATTCCTTCACGCTGGCAAAACGTTTCTCATGGTATCTTTTCATGATCCCATGCTTCGAGAGCAGAGATCTGACAGTTTCTGTAGGCTGAGCACCATGCTCTAGCCAGTACATGGCCCTTTCATCGCTTATTTTTACTTCAAAAGGCTTTTTCATCGGATCGTAGTATCCAAGGGATTCTATGTAAGCTCCATCCCTTGCCTTGGATGATTCGATGACGATGATCCTGTAAAAGGGCTGTCCTCTCTTACCCATCCTTGTGAGCTTGATCTTTACCATTCTTTCTCACACACCTCCTTGATTTATTTCATTTTAAATGGAAAATTTCCAAGTTTACCTTTTTTATCAAGTTTGTTGATATTTTTAAGCATTTTTTTCATGTCATCGTAACTTTTCATGAGCTTATTTACTTCCGACAGAGACCGACCGCTGCCTTTTGAAAGCCTCTGCTTCCGGGAAAAATTTATGATTTCAGGATTGCTTCTCTCCTTTTTTGTCATAGAATTTATTATCGCTTCGACGTGCTTTATTTGATCTTCATCTACTTTCAAATCTTTCATATTTTGCGCACCCGGTATCATTTCGAGAATTGAAGAAATCGATCCCATTTTCTTTATCTGGTGAAGCTGATCAAGAAAATCATCAAAGGTGAACTGTGACTTTTTAAGTCTTTTTTCCATCTCTTCCATCTTTTTTCGATCCAGATCTTCCTGAACTTTTTCAACCAGAGATACGATATCACCCATGCCGAGTATCCTTGATGCCATCCTTTCTGGATAAAAAAGATCGAACTGATCGAGTTTCTCCCCAGTACTTACAAATTTTATAGGTTTGCCAGTCATATGTTTTGTCGATAGTGCGACACCACCGCGGGCGTCTCCATCTAACTTGGTTATAATGAAGCCAGTAAGCGATAAACGTCTGTTGAATTCTATGGCAGCATTAACGACATCCTGACCCGCCATTGAATCGAGAACCATCAGTACTTCGTCTGGCTTCACTATATTAGCTATCATTTCAGCTTCTTTCATCATATCTTCATCTATTTGAAGTCTTCCAGCAGTATCAACTATCACGACATCAGAGCTTTTTTTCACCGCAAAATCAAGAGATTCTCTGGCTATTTTGTAAGGATCTTTACGTTCACCCGAAAATACCGGCACGTCTATGCCCTTGCCAAGAGTTTCTAACTGATCTATGGCTGCCGGACGGTGTACATCATCTGCGACTAAAAGAGGTAATCTTCCCTTTTTCTTTTTAAGCCAGAGGGCTAACTTTCCTGCAGAGGTTGTTTTTCCACTACCTTGAAGTCCCACGATAAGAATTACAGAAGGCCTCGAGTGCAAATCAAGATCTGGTGTTTCAGTTCCAAAAAGATCTATCATCTCATCGTTGACGATCTTTATAAATTGCTGATCCGGAGTTATACTTTGAAGTACCTTCTCACCCATCGCCCTTTGAGTTATCTTATCCATGAGCTCCTTGACAACCTTGTAATTAACATCTGCTTCAAGAAGCGAGAGCTTAACCTGCCTGAGAGCGTCTTGAATATTTCCTTCTGTAATTTTTCCTTTTCCTCTTAAAATTTTAAACGCCTCGGACAATTTCTCCTGCAGACTTTCAAACATTTCTTCACCTCTGGAGTTAGTATACTCCAGGGTAGAGATCCAAGTCAATTAAAAAAATTGAAACAATTTGTAAAGTATAAAAGGAAGGTGTATATTCTTGATCGAATAATTATTTGAGGTGGTCAAATGAAATCAATTTTCACGATCTTAATAATCGCTGTTGCGTTGCTTTCAGTGATACTTTCGGGATGTTTGAGCGTTCCAGGGCCTTCAATCCCCGCTATATCTTTCAGCCCTTCAAATCCTGTCGCAGGGCAATCAGTTCGTGTTATTGTTCAGTCAAGCGATCTTTATTCAAATTTTGACTGTTCGCTTTCCGTTGACGGTCAGCCAATAACATTGTACGGCACAAACGATATATTCTGGGGAAACTGGATAGCACAAAATGGAAGCCACACATTCACTGCAACCGTGACCGATTCGTACAATCATTCAGCTTTCATTTCTAAAACAATAAATGTCTGTCTTCCCAATCCACCTTCTATTTACAATATCTCTATTTCTCCTGCAAATTCAAATGGCGGACAGATTCTAACTTTAACATTTTCATCTACATCTGTAATAGGCATTCAAAGCATATCTGCCCTTCTTGATTCACAGCCATTATCAATAACACAAATGTCAAATACCTATATATCGACGTTCACTGCAATACCGGGCAATCATATTATAAAAATAACATCAACTGACACGATGGGTACATCCTCTTCGACATCTGTTTCTTTTCAGGTGGCAAATTATCCTTATCCTGTGATAAAAAGTATTTCGTGGAGTCCACAATACCCAACAATAAATACACCTTCCGTGATATTTAAAATAACTGGATATGATCCTTTGGGCTTCACATCTTCTGTTTATATCGATAATATGCCTGTTCAGACAACAACCATTTCTTCGCAGACATCTGTTGCAACATGGATGGTTGTTCCTGGAAATCATACGGTTAACGTAGTACTGACAGATCCGGCAGGCTGGTACAACGAAAAAACTTATCATATAGCCGTTACACCACAGGCCCAAAATATGTTTATAGTTTTGGGAATTTCACCACAGCAGATTTCGCAGAACGGTACGGCCACGATCTCGGCCGTTGTTTACAATTATTATCCGCCAATGCAGAGGATATGGCTTTACATGGACAACACGTTGGTTTACACTGTGTCCGCAACTGATACACTCAAATACACCTTTATGCCACCAATTGGCATTCACAGGATGATGGTCATCGCACAGGATGGAGTGGGAATGGAAGCATCGGCTGTTAGTACGTTGAATGTCACATACAATCCATCCATCTATCCTCCACAAATAAACGTTGCTTTTACACCACAGGCGACAATTGGCGTTGCAAAGATCTTAACCCTTCGTGCAATTGCAACCGCACCCGGTGCCGTTATATCAAATGTCACCTTTGAGGATATGATCTCAAACACCCAAATAGGAAACACCACCGTAGGGAATAACGGTCTTTACGCCATTTCGTGGATTCCAGATGAGACAGGAAATGTTCCAATTCTCATCAGAGTTACCGATTCTAACGGAATACAATCAGCAACGATCGTCAACGTTAAAGTTTCACCAAATTACGTAAATGGCAATAGCCCTTTGATATATCCAATTTTCAACTCAACAATTGAACAGTCCTCCATGGTTACATTTGCAGCAAGTGTGGTGTCGCATGCACAGATAAGGGAGATCGATATGTGGATTGACGGTGTGCCTATCACACCATCAAAGAGTGCGACCGGACTCTACTGGATAAAATGGATCGCAAGCGCAACGGGCACACATCTTTTCAAAGTCTACGCTCAGGATATATATGGCGGGGCTGCAACGGCAGATTTCTACTTTTATGTCTATCCTGGTGCACTGCCACAGATGCTGGCCTACGCCACACCGGTATCAGTGTACGTTGGAGGAAATATAACGCTTGGAGCGACAGTTTTGAAATCTGAATCTGCTATAAATTATGTTAATTTCTACGTTGACAATGTTGAAATTGGATCATCCTATTATCCTCCATACAAAATCACATGGAAAGCGCAGAGTGCTGGTTCCCACACATTAACGGTTGAAGCTGTTAACATTTACGGTCAGAAAGGATATGCAAGCACGTACTTCAACATCTTTAAGGATACTATTCCTCCCACGCTCCAGCTTTCTGTTCAGTCTACGGCATCAACCGGTCAGACGGTACCTATCACCGTGAATGCTAGCGATTCAATAAGCGGCATAAATTACATTCAGATTCAAATATACTCATCGAGCGCACCACAGCCGTACCCTGGCATTGTTCCGATAATTTTAAAGAATTTTTCAAGTCCAAATTTCACATTTGATTGGATCCCGACCCAGGTTGCGACATATACGATATACGCCATTGCATACGACAATGCCGATAACAGTACAAAAAATTCAGCAATGCTTGATGTCAAATGAGTTAATCACAAATTATCATATTTGGATGAGCATGGTATACTATCCTTGAGTACGATTAGAAAGGAAAGATACAATGCGCATTCTTGAAACAAAAGAAGTATACAGGAGGCTTCTAGATGTTTACGGATCTCAACACTGGTGGCCTGCTAACACTAAATTTGAGATAGCGATTGGTGCTATTCTTACTCAAAACACTATGTGGAGAAATGTTGAAGTTTCGATAAAAAATCTTGAAAATGCCGGGTTACTCGAGCCTTACAGAATGTATATAGCTGCCCCGGAAAAGCTGGCATCGCTTGTTAAACCATCTGGTTTTCCAAGATTGAAAGCCGATAGGCTGAAGAACTTTCTCTCTTTCTTTTCTCAATTTTCATTCGATTTTGGCAAACTGTCCATCTTTGACACTGATACAATTTACAAAAAATTCATGAATGTAAATGGTATCGGCAAAGAAACGGCCAATTCGATCTTACTCTACATCTTTGAAAGACCTGTTATCATAATCGATGCTTATACAAAAAGATTCTTTTCAAGGCTTGCCATACCGGCTGAAAGGTATGCTTCAATCCCGGAAGAAATGAATAAAAATTCTAAAGATCTCGGGGAATTTCACGCACTTATCGTGCAACATTCAAAGGCATATTGCAGGGCAAAACCAGCATGTGAAAATTGTCCTCTCAGTGATTTATGCAAATATGGGGGCACTTAGATTGTTTGAACATTATTATTCTGAAAAACCAACAAGCAAAATAATAGAAAAAACTTTTAATTTCAAAATAAAAAATACCAGCCTTCATTTCAAAACGGTAAGCGGAGTCTTCGCATTTGGAAAGCCGGATATGGCTTCCTTAATTCTTGTCAGAAATGCTCCTGAAAATTTAAGCGGAGATTTGCTTGATCTCGGTTGCGGATATGGCTTTGTAGGGCTCTCCTTAAAAGCGGCCTATCCTGAAATCAATCTCTTCATGAGCGAGATAAATGAAAGGGCTTTTGAATATGCCAAGATGAATGCCAAAGATAACAACCTGAATGCACAGATAATTAAGGGAAATGGATTTGATCTATGGAAGGATCGCCTCTTTGACGTCATAACCTTCAATCCTCCACTGGCTGCAGGAAAAAAGATCTGGGTGAAACTTGTTGAAGAATCACGTATCCATCTCAAAAATGGTGGAAGTCTTTTATGTGTTGGCTTTCATAATAAAGGTGGAAGTACAATTGAACGTGAAATGAAGAGAATCTTTGGTAACGTGAAAACACTTGTTAAAGATGGAGGTATAAGGGTTTACCTTTCACAAAACAATGATAAAGTTTGAAAATGTTAATTTTGAATATGAAAATTCACCTATTTTGAAAGACATAAATCTGGCAGTCGAAGAAAAAGAATTCGTTGCCATACTGGGACTTAACGGAACAGGTAAAACCTCTCTTTTCAAACTCATGAATGGATTACTTTTACCAACCACAGGAAAAGTTGAAGTCGATGGTATGGATACAAAAGATGACGATTCGATCTGGGAAATAAGAAGAAACATCGGTGTCGTCTTTCAAAATCCTGAAAACCAGATCGTGGGTACCACTGTTGAAGAAGATGTTGCGTTTGGTCTTGAGAATATAGGTATTTCACGAAATGAAATGATAGAAAGAATAGATGAGGCATTAAATTTCGTTGGCCTTAGCGAATTGAAAAAAATAGAACCACACAGACTGTCCGGAGGACAAAAACAACTTCTGTGCGTGGCAGATATCTTAGCGATGCGCCCAAAATACATAGTCATGGATGAGCCGACTTCGATGATGGATCCGATGAGTCGTGAAACAATACTTGAAACGCTGGCTAAATTGCACGATAATGGCCATGCAATAATTTTTTCGACACATCTTGTTGACGAGATCGTTTTTGCAGGAAGAATAATATATCTAAGAAATGGAGAGGTAGCATTCGACGGGCGGCCGGTTGATATAGCAGATCTTATAAAAAATGAATTCGGAACTTCTGAGTTCATAGATTTTCAGATGGATCTTTTCAAAAAAGGAATCATCGATCGTCTTTTGAATGAAAACGATCTGGCAAAAAGGTTGGTGGAAATTTGTCGATCAGATTTGAAAATGTAAGTTACATTTACGATAGGAAAACACCATTTGAAAAAGAGGCTGTTAATGATCTTTCATTTAAGATCGAAAATGGAGAATCCCTCGCGATATTGGGAAAAACCGGATCTGGAAAATCAACAATTCTCCAGTTGATGAACGGCATAATAAAACCGGCTTCTGGAATGGTTAAAGTTGATGAGATGCTTACCATCAATAAAAATTCAATAGCCGAAATAAGAAAAAAAATAGGCCTTGTTTTTCAGTATCCAGAGCACCAGTTCTTTGCAGATAACGTTTATGAAGAAATTGCTTTTGGACCACGAAATTTTGGAATGAGCGAAATAGAGATCAGATCATCGATCATGAACTCAATAAGAATTGTTAATTTGAAGGAGACTATACTTTCAAGATCGCCCTTTGCACTTTCTGGCGGTGAGCAAAGAAAAGTTGCAATAGCCTCGATAATTGCATGCAATCCAAATTATCTTATTCTCGATGAACCTACTTCATCGCTTGATCCTGTGAGTGTGAAAAATCTGTTCGAAATAATAGAGGAATTGAGAAAAGCAGGGAAAAGTATCGTGATCGTGACACATTCGATTGAGGAAGCACTTACATACTTTAGAAGAGCTATAGTCGTGTCAAACGGCAGGATAGTTTTCGATGGAGAAACACAAAAACTGCTCGATGAGGAGATTGAAAATTGGGGACTTCTTCCCCCGCCGCTTGTAAGAGTAACTGAAAAGGTAAAAAAAGAGTGCGGTAAAGTATACCGCATTAATGAGAAAATACATATAGATGATCCAGAAGAAATTTCACGGAGTATCCTCAAAGATCTCCATATCTGAAAATCAGTTCTTCGGCGTCGCTGCTCCTGTTTCCTTTGTTTTTTCACTCTTCTTTGATCTTTCGAAAAGAGCTATTATTACGATGATTATTCCGATCACAATGTCGTTAACTAAATTGTGTAGATGATGAGTTTTAACATCACTTACATAGGGAATAAAAGCAGCTATTATCATCCAGACGCCACCTATTAGACCTATAATCCATCCCTGCCACGCAGCTCCTTCTGGAAGCATCATGAATCCCACTATTGCCACGATTATTCCGACAACGATGTCATTAGTCATATTTCCAGTAAAACCGAGCGGCAAGAACGGGGATATTATTAACCAGATGCCGGCAATCAGAGCCGTCCACCCTCTCCATGTAATTCCCTTCAATGCCATCAACCTCCATTTAATTTTTACAACATTATCCTGCGTTAAAGTTCCGCAAGTCTTTCAATCACCATTTTACACCTGATCACATTTAACACATAGCAGATTATTCTTTAAACTAACTCACGTTGTGCATGAAGATTAAGGAATTAATCGGTATGCAAAGCAAATCATTCTAAGAGGCCATAAAAACTGAAAAAAAACAAACTCATTAAGTGAATTTGATTTGAACAAAATAATCTATTCGCCTTGAATATCATATCTTCTATTTTGGGAACAACAAAATTTATTTTTTGCATTTTTCTTTGTGATTCAAGAATTTAACAGAAAAAACAGAAAATTTTATTTTGTATTGAAGATCGACGCACAACACGAGTTATTTACACTGTATATTTTAGCCATGAGTCCATTTGTCCGTTTTGTAACTTCCTCGGGTGTATCTTCATCCAAAAAAATAGCTCCTCTTACAGCGTTAAATGAAAAAATATCTGACATTTTCACCATCCTTTATTTCAGAAGATTCCTTTGGAGCCACAAAGAATGCATTTGCTTTTGACAGCGATGTAAAATCTCCTGAGCCATTGTACTTCACAGGCTCGACCAGTCCGTTACTTACATTGCACGGCATAAAATGAATCCTGCCAGGCTTTTTTGAAAACCTGCCTTTGATCTTACCATTCAACAGCACCGGTGCTAATCTTCTCGTTCCAAGAGATTTCTCTATAAGTGGCAGCACGATCATTTCAAATGAAATGAAAGTTGAAACCGGATTACCGGGCATACCTATTATCCATTTTTTAAGCCCATCAATTTCAAGCATTGAAATTATCGTCGGCATGCCCGGTTTTATGGCTATTTTGTTCACAACGATATGCGAACCTAGAGATTCAAAAACTGCCGGCGTGAAGTCCTTATCGCCTACCGAAGATCCGCCGATCACGAGCACCATATCGCAATCAAATTTGAAAGCTCTTTTGATTCTATTTTTTATTTCATTTTCATCATCTTTTGCAATTCCAAGATCGATATATTCCTGATGCACACCATTTATCTGTGTCTCAAGAGAATATTTCGAAGAATCTCTGATCTTTCCATTTTCTATCTCTTCAGACACATCGACGAGTTCGTCTCCCGTGGATAAAACACCGATTTTCATCATCCTCTTAACCTCAATTTTTTTCATACCAAGAGAGCCCAGAAGATTTATCGAATTGGATCTTATCAAAGTGCCCTTTTTAAAAGCTATCTCGCCCTTTTTTAAGTCTTCTCCCCTGAATGCTATATTTGAAAATTTCTTTGGCAATTTCGGTATTCTGATGTTGCCATTTTCTTCGGTGCATATTTCAAACTCTGCAACCGTATCAAGACCTTCAGGCACAACGCCGCCGGTCATTATTCTCACACACTCACCCCTACCGTATTTAAACCCAGCAGTTTTTCCAGCATAAACCTCACCTACAATCTTTAATACGGGTGAATTCATGCCTGCAACATCATCATATTTGAAAGCAAAGCCATCCATTGCAGATCTGTCATAGGGTGGAAAATCGTAGGCAGAAATGATATCATGCGATATCACACGGCCGGAAGCTTTTTCAAGGCCTATGGTTTCAGTACCGGCTATCTCATCGATCCCATCAAAAAGTTTTAAAACATCATCAAGATCCATCATAATGATCATCTCCATGAATTATTGAACTGAATTTTTTCCTTGCAAAACAGAAAGACCGAGCGGCAGAATATCAATGATCACCTCGAGATCTTCTCTCACTCCATTCGGGTTGCCCGGTAGGTTTATTATAAGCGTCTTTTTTCTTATACCTGCAATTGCCCTTGAAAGAATAGACTTATGTGTCTGGTTAAAAAATGTCGATACCCTCATAATTTCGGGAATGCCAGGTACTTCCTTTTCTATCACATTTTTTGTCGCCTCAGGTGTTACGTCCCTTTCAGCAAATCCGGTTCCACCTGCGGTAAAAACAAGGTCGACATTGAGATCATCACAAAATTCAATGAGTTTATCGGAAATAAGGTCTTTCTCGTCCGGTACGACCGAATATGCAATGACCTCTCCAATCCGAACTGTCATCTCTTTTATAACCGCAATGTTGAGATCTTCCATCTCACCCTTTGATGCTCTATCGCTTACAGTCAAAACTGCTATTCTCATCCAAACCCCCGGAGTACTCTATTAGATACAAATATATCATAACATTTTTGAATATCGTGAACTATCCCTTATAGAAGGTGAAGTCTTCTCTGGAAGAACGATAAATTAAAGTTTGCATACTGGCAGTGAAAAATCGGCGATTCACAGATCATTCTAAAAAGGGGATATCAAGCCCAGAAAAGGGTAAAAGTTCATTGAAGACGACTAAAAGCACTTTTGTGGCCAAGCGCCAGCAAAGATATCTAAAGTCGTATGAAATAAAGAAGTGTATTTGTGAAAAAATCAAAAATTGACATATGCTCATATTAAATATGCGTAAAAAACCGTTACAGGCCGTAACAAAAGCGAATGTTTTACCAAATATTATTTTCATCATACGAATTGTATTTACAAACATGCAATAGTTTACATTAGCGCAACTTAAAAAGCATTAGAAAGAAAATATAGTTTTAAAACCATCTCCTAATCCATTCGACAGCATCCTTATGATCTTCCGAAAATGGATCTTGGAAGTGGAATTCTCATAAAAAACAGGAAGATCCCATGGTTGATTTGGACCCCACCAGTAGGGGAAACCACCGTTGCTATATTCGTATAATGTGAATTGCTATCTTCCTACTTTTGACTTTACCAACGGCATCAGAGTTTGATCAAAAGTTTCAGATCCGCTCTTTTGCCACGTATTTAAGAAAAACTCTTGAGACTGCAAAACTCAGCGCTATCCCGATTACTATACTGATTCAACTTTAAAAGTCGAATGTTCATTCATCCATCTCTTACGGCTTCGGCAGGCACCCTCTCGATGGCTGGTCCTCGCTGCGCTGCGGAGGATTTCTCTGAGGCATCATGCTGGAGCTGGAAGATTAGAAATTTAAAAAAGGTTTAGCATATCAAAAAACTCGATCACGATGTAAGAGTTTAAGATTTTGCGGTGAAGAATACCCTTTTTAAAATCCACAAAATCAAGGCCACTGCTGAAATTACGATCAAAAAGATCAATCTTTCAAGGTTTATTTCGTGATGTATCCTTT